>NC_015730.1:644166-966250 GCF_000154785.2 Roseobacter litoralis Och 149 | reverse complement strand
AGATCGGGTGAAGCATGTTTATGTTAAGAGGGCGACCCCTCCAGCAAGGACAGTTTATGAAGATGGTTTACCTCCTTTAGCGAATACCAGAACGAGAAGTGCTGAGACGACGAGCCCCAAGGCGATGGCGACCGATCCCGTTATTTGACCCTCCTTCAAACAAAAAGACAGAATGGTTGCTGTGAAGGGACCGAGCCCAAGAAACGCAGTCACGTGACCGGTCGGGATGCACGACAGCGCATAGAGCCAGCACCAGAACCCGGCACCGCTCGACAAACCGATACCGAGAACGAGGAAAGCCGTGGCGTGTGTCCAACCAGCTGTGGTCAGACCTTGTGTTTCAAACGCTGCGATTGCGCCGAGCGGAACGAGTGACGCGAGCATCGCAAGAAGGCTGACTTGAACGCCGCCATACCTTCGAACGTAGGGACGCAGATATACTGAACAGACCGCGCCCGTCATGATCTCCACGAGGGCTGCAAAAAGACCAAAGAATTCAAACGAGCCAATCGTTGTTACAAACAAATCTGTCCCGAGCAGTACAGCAATGCCAAGCACAGACAGCAAGATCGCCAATAGCTCCGCTGTGCCGATAAGCCTGTGAAACAGCACCCGCTCGCAGGTCAGCGTGACAAGAGGCAATGTCGCAAAGATGAACGACACCCGTGCAGAGAACGCGAGAAGGACTGCAAGGTTTAGCATGGCGATCAGCAGTCCGAATTGCCCGACGCCGATAACAGAGATCGGCAATGCATCACCGCGCGAGATACGTGGTTCGCGGGCGGCAACCCAGAACGGGGTGAGCACGATGCTAGCGATCAGATATCGCCAGAACCCCAATCCGGCTGCTCCGGTTGCGTCTACAACCGCCTCACTTGCCACAAGGGCGTCACCCACCTGTATGCCCGTGAATGAGGCCGCGAGATAGGGAAGCAAACGCGTCGCTATACTCCGCGTCCACGTACAAACTCCTGCTCAATCACTTGCATGCCCCATTGCGTGCCGGGGGTCTGATGCGCGAGCGTGAACCCGTGTTTTTCGTAAAGGTGGCGCGCGGCGTCCAGTCCTTTGAAGGTCCATAGCCGCGTGCGATCAAAGCCGTGATCGTCGACGAATGCAGTAGCCTTGCGCAGAAGCATATTTCCGATGCCCATTCCATGCGCAATGGGGCTAACAATGAACCACCGCAAGTGGCTGGCACCATCGGTCAAATCCTCGCCATCAAGGGAGATAGACCCAAGAAGCCTATCGCCAGAATAGGCGGAAAACGTCGTGTTTACTGGATTGTCGATCCGCCCCATGAACTCTGACATTTCCGTTGCAACTTTGCGCTCAAAAACAGAGCCAAATCCACAATGCTGCGCATAAAAGGTCGCATGTAGATGCGCCACGGATGATATGACCCCCGAGCGGTAGCCTTCAAAAATGTCGACTTTTGGTGGAGATACGCATGCGCCGCTTAGCGATTTTGCAAACAGGGCAAGGCCAGTCTCAATCGTTGCTATTTGCGCTGACGGCAAATCTTCAAGTGCAGACCGAAGTTGGAGCCTCCCAAACGCTTCGACTTCGCCGAGCAAACGTTTGCCCTCCTCCGTCAAAGACAAATCGCGTGCCCGCTTATCACTCGGATCAGGGCCAGCTTGAATGAGGCCGTCCTTCTTCAGCTTTTGAACCAGGCGGCTCACACTGGATTTTTCCAGATGTAAAAGGTCGCCAAGATCGCTGGCATTCTTCACTGTGCCGTATCCTAGCTCGATAATTGCATGGACCGCAGAAGGAGACAGATCAGTACCCGCCAGTCCACGTTGCATGAAGCCGAGTTCACGTACGATATGTCGCGCTGCAGCGCGCATTTTGTCTATGCGGGGAACTAAGATTCTCTCATCCATGGTTGTATTGTACAACTATTTTTTTGAAATCGTCCATCCATTAACAACGTGTGGAATGATGCAGCATCGTGGTAGTTTGGGCTGAGGGTGTGTGAAAACTCTGGATGTTGTATGCTTCTCGTCAAGAATAGGAGGCGTGCATGTCGGGATATATCGAAGGTGCAGATCGAAGTCAGATGACGCTTTTTCCGGACCGGCTGGAAGACTGGATCGACGAGGACAATGCGGTTCGCGTGATTGACCTCTTTGTGGAGGAGATCGACCTTGAGGCGATCGGTTTCCTGTGGACGGCGCCGGCGCGGACAGGGCGGCCCGGCTATTACCCATCTGTCCTGCTTAAGCTGTTTATCTACGGCTATCTGAACCGCGTGCCCTCCAGCCGCGCGCTGGAGCGGGAGGCTGGTCGCAATGTTGAGGTGATGTGGCTGACGCGGCGATTGGTCCCGGACCACAAGACACTCGCTGATTTTCGCCGCGATAACGGTCCCGCCATTCGGCGAACTTGTGCACAGTTCGTCGAACTCTGTCGCCGGATCGGGGTGCTGAAGGGGGATTGTGTTGCCATCGACGGCTCCAAATTCAAGGCGGACAATAATCGAGACAAGAACTTTACCAAGGGCAAGATCGCGAGCCGCACCACCCATCTGATTGCGAGTATCGAGCGCTACCTCGATGAAATGGTCCGGATCGACCGTCAGGAAGAGGGTGAGGTCCGGGCCGAGAAGGTCGCCAATCTGGCACAACGCTGCGCGCGTATCCGGCAGGAGATCGAACGCTTGGTGGACATCGGCCAGGCGCTCAGGGAAAGCCCGGACAGTCAGATATCCCTGACGGATCCGGATGCCCGCTCCATGGCCACCAGCGCCAAGGGCAGCGGTTTTGTTGGCTACAACGCCCAGTCCGCGGTGGATACCGAGACCCATCTGATTGTCACACATGACGTGATCAATGCCGGGCACGACATCAATGCCGGGCACGACCGTGAACAACTGTCGCCGATAGCCAAGGCGGCAAAGGCCGCTCTCAGACGTGACGAAATGAGCGCGGTGGCTCCCTCTCGGGATATTGCTTCGCAATACCCTGCCGGGCAGTGGACAAGGGCTACTTCAGCGGCCGCGAAATCCTGGCCTGTCACGAGGATGGCATCACCCCGACCCTCCCCCGGCCCGAGACTTCGGGCAATCGCAAGAAGGGCATGTATGTGAAGGCCGACTTTGCCTATGACGCGGATGCGGATCTTTACCGATGCCCGGCAGGTGAGACGCTGACTTACCGCTATACGACCGAAGAAGGCGGCTTGATCGTGCGACGCTACTGGACCAACGTCTGTCAGACCTGCCCGGTCAAGGCGCGCTGCACCACCGGAAAAGAGCGCCGGATCACACGTTGGGAACACGAACATCTGGTCGACGAGATGCGCGACCGCATGAGCAGCGAACCCACATTGATGAAACTGCGTCGCTCAACGGTCGAGCACCCATTCGGCACGATCAAAGCGTGGATGGGGGCGGCGCACTTCCGGATGCGCACGCTCAAGAATGTCCGCACCGAGATGGCATTCCATGTCCTCGCCTACAACATCAAGCGCATGATTAACCTAATCGGTGTACGTGGGCTTCTGGCCGCCATTCCGGCCTGATGGGCGGCGCTCAGCTCAAATCGTATCGCAGCAAACGTCACAAGTGCGCAGATTCAGCCCTCTCCGGAGCAAAAGGCGCAAAAGTGGCCCAAAATCAGGATACCTCCACAAAATCGGTTGAAACGTCCTCATCGTCGAGAAACCAAGCGAGTTTCCACACACCCTCAGCCGGGAGCGGTCATCTGATGAGGCGCGGCATCTGTTCAATATTGGCTTCGGTTGGCGACAAGGACGGCCCATTGCGGACCTTGAACGACTGGTCAAGATGCTGCAGTCGCAGCCCGTAATGCCGACATTCGCCGCAAAAGCAAAACTTGATGCGGGCCGAACTCACACAACGCGGAGAGGCTGTGTGGAAACTCTGTTGATTGTGGTGTCGGCGTGAGCGTTCGGTGTTTTTTTGGGCATTTTGGCTCGGCATCGTCATTTCCACTACTTAGATGGGTTGAGAAGGCGGCTGAGGCAATCTCCGGCTCACCCCGGCGTTCTCGAGGCTAATTTCAAGCCGAACGATACCCCTTACGCCTTCATCGCCGCGATCATTGCCGGGATGCCCATCAAGTTCATGACGCGGGTCATGTTGTAGGCGAGCACATGCAGCGACATCTCGGTGGCGACATTTTTCAACCGTCTCATCTTGAAGTGTGTCGCCCCCATCCAAGATTTGATCGTGCCGTAAGGATGCTCGACGGTCATGCTGCGGACGGCCAGTTGGGCTGGGTCTGCGTCCAACCTTTCTTGCACCCGCTCAAGCACATCCTCTTTCTCCCATCGACGCACGCGCCGTTCCTTGCTGGCCGTGCATTTGTCCTTGATGACGCAATCGGCGCAGGCTCCCGACCAATATGATCTGATAGCTTTGCCGTCTTGCTGGCCGGTAAATCTGTAGGTCAGCTGCTTGCCTGCCGGGCAGACATAGACATCCTTGTCGCTGTCATATGTGAAGTCAGCCTTGTCAAACTGACCGCGCGCAGCGGCGTTCGATGTCATTGGTTTGGGAACGACAACCGAGATACCAGCCTCTTCGCTGGCAACAATTTCCTCGCTCTTGTAATAACCTTTATCCGCGATTGCTGTGAGCTGATCTGTCGTCATGACATCGTTTGCTGCCGCGGCCATCATCGACAAGGCATCCCGGTCGAACCCAAGCATTGTTACTTGATGCGCAACGATCAGGTGGTGATTGGCTTCGACGACCGTTTGAACATTGTAACCGACAATGCGGGGCATCCGGGCCGTTGTTGCCATGGATCGGGCATCAGGATCACTAAGTGAGACTCGGGTTTCGCCGGTCTCATCCATGCGCTGCTCGATTGATCTGTAGCGCACCGCCTCCTTTTGCAGATGCTCCAGCTTGCGTAGAGTGCGCTCCATGCGGGCCTCTGGCAGCACCGTGCCGGTCTGTTCAAACACTTCGTCGGCGCGATCCAACTCACCCAAATAGCGCTCGATTGCCTTGTCAATCTCACCCAACTTCTGGCGCAGCTTACCGCGCGTGTAATTCTTG
The DNA here is from genome assembly GCF_000154785.2 of Roseobacter litoralis Och 149. Lineage (NCBI taxonomy): Bacteria > Pseudomonadati > Pseudomonadota > Alphaproteobacteria > Rhodobacterales > Roseobacteraceae > Roseobacter > Roseobacter litoralis. The sequence continues at coordinate 961,215 of NC_015730.1, read as the reverse complement.
GCCTTGGAGTTCAGCGCCTTGAACCGACTACCGTCAATGGCAACCACATCCCCATCGAGCAGGTTCATGTTGCGGCAGAGCGCGACAAACTGCTGGCACACCTTGCGGATCGCGGGGCCGTTATCTTTCCGAAAGTCTGCAATCGTCTTGAAGTCCGGCTTCAACCGACCCGTCAGCCAGACAAGTTCCAGATTGCGACCGCACTCGCGCTCCAGGCGACGCGATGACTGGATCTGGTTCAAATACCCGTAGAGATAAATCCGAAGCAACAAGCCAGGATGATAGCCAGGCCGTCCAGTTGCCGCTGGCATCGCATTGAAGCCCAGCACCGCAAGATCAAGCAGGTCTATAAAGGCATCAATGGCGCGGACAGGACTGTTCTCATCAACATAATCGTCCAGACATTCGGGCAGCAACATCCTCTGCTGCCGGTCCAGACCCTCGATAAATTGCGTCATCAACAACCTCCGTATCGAATACGAAAATTATACCATCAGTCCGGTCAAAATGGGGGAGTTTTCACACAGCCTCTCCGCACAGCGGACTTGTGCAGGTGCAGCTACTGCTCACGCAGCATTTCTTCGCAGTTGCAGCAGATCTTATGCTGCGATGCAGCCGAAGTCGCGGAAGCGGCCATTCAGTGATACCGACGTCAGTGGACTTCAGACTGGACCTGTCGCGGATACTGCCTATGGATCGGCGGAGAACCTCGCGTGGCTGACAAAGAAGCGTGGCATCATTCCGTTTATCCCTCTGGCCCATTGCCCGGCAGTGCATGTTTACATGCATGAGAGGGGACAAGTCGGAGCGCAAGGATGGCACATTCTCTCGCTCCGACTTCGAGTGGGACGAAGACAACGACCGCTATTCCTGCCCTGAAGGCCAGCACCTGTTGCAGTCCCGCCGGAACTATTCTGACCCGCGCAGGAAAGAGCCAAGAACCGGGCGGCGCAGATACCGCGCCACCAAAGCTATATGCGATGCGTGCCCCTCAAAACCAAAATGCTGTCCAAACACAAATACGCGCTTTATCGGTCGTGAGGAACATGAGGACGCGCGTGACTTTGCCCGACTGGCTGCCAAGTCTCCCTTCAACCCCAAAGCCCAGGCCAAACGCAAAAAGGTCGAGATGCTCTTCGCCCACCTCAAACGCATTCTCGGCCTGGGGCGGCTCCGGCTTCGAGGCCCCTGCGGTGTACAGGACGAATTTACACTCGCAGCAATCGCCCAGAACCTCCGAAAACTTGCAAAACTAAGGCCCAAGACCGTCGAAACAAGGATCGCGATATGATCTGAACCACCAAAACGACAGAACAACAAGCCGCCCAGTACAACGGGCGGAACAATAAGCCCGGGACCAACGCCGCGAGGCGGCCAACCCCCCAAATCACGGCGACTTCTTCAACAAAATCAGCTCTTAGCGGACCTCGGATGCACCGCAGCATCTCATGATATGGTGAGCTGTCAACGTCGGGTTGTCGTTGTGGGAGAGTATGGCGGATCGGAGGATCCGTCATGGAAACACCAAACCTACCAGCCATTCGCGCACTTCGTCCGGCATGGAGCAAAGGCTGCATCTTCGGCCAAGGGCGACCATTGAAACCAAAGAACGTTTGGGCGATCCGAGTTCGCCTTGAGTTGGCTGAGAACCATCGAGACCTCGCTCTCTTCAACATGGCAATCGACAGCAAATTGCGCGGTTGCGATCTGGTGGAGATGAAGTGGTCGACGTAATGGCGTCCCGACAGATCAAAGAACGAGCATCGGTACTGCAAAGCAAAAAGCAGCAACCTGTGCGCTTTGAGATATCGGAAGGCACTCGAGCCTCAGTCGAGAAGTGGATGAAAGACGAACTCATGGTCGGCTCTGAATATCTTTGGCCTGGCCGCTTCCATGAGCGCCTGCACATATTAACGCGCCAATACGCCCGGATTGTCCGTGACCGGGTTACCTCGATCGGCCTCGCGGCAACTGCCTATGGCACGCATTCGATGAGAAGGACCAAGGTCACGCAAATCTATAAGAAGACGGGCAACCTGCGCGCGGTCCAGCTTTTACTAGGACATACCAAGATGGACAGCACAGTTCGATATCTCGGCGTTGAACTCGAGGATGCCTTAGCGATTGCTGAAGCCATTGAAATTTAATGCAGTTGGGTCGCCTACATGGGCAGCCCATTCCCGCCATTCATCTCGTCGAACGCCGCTGCAGTGCAGCCTCACCAATCCAGTAGTTCGCTGCTCCAGCGAGGTCGATGCGCAGCCCTGGGGCGGCAATCGGGACGAAGTCGACCGTACTGATATCATGGCCAACGTCCGCTTTCCGCCAGTATGATCGGGACAACATTTCCGAGGTCTAAGATGCTGACCCTCCGTTTTCATGTCCGATGCGTCTGGCTTTGCTGTTAAATTTATAGATATGCGGCCGGACTGACATAATTTATGGATGATCTATGACATTTGATCAGATCAAGACATTCCTCTGGGTGGCGCGGTTGGGAGGCTTTCGCAAGGCGGCAGATCGGCTGAACCTATCGCAGCCCGCTGTCTCGACAAGAATTGCAAATCTGGAGCAAGAACTGCGGGTGCCCCTCTTTGAACGTGGTCGGGGTGACCTTGTCCTGACAAAGCACGGCACGCTCTTGCTCTCTTACGCCGAGCAGATGTTGTTTGTCGAAGAAGAGATCAAGCAACGCGTTGCCAACCCGTCCGAGGCAGAAGGCCTATTTCGCGTTGGTGCTTCCGAGACCATTGCACAGGCTTGGTTGCCAGATTTCCTCAAAGCTTTCAGTGAGCAATATCCGCGTGTAAACGTTGATCTTACAGTCGACATTTCCCTGAACTTGCGCGCTGAACTTCTTGAAAGAAAACTCGATCTTGCGCTGTTGATGGGGCCAGTGTCGGAGTTTTCTGTTGAAAACGTTACCCTGCCTTCATTTGATTTGCACTGGTACCGCTCGACCACAAACCCGCAGACCGACCTGACCAAAATTCCGGTCATTTCCTATTCAAGCAAGACCCGACCTTACCGCGAACTGATGTCCGAACTCTCGCGGCGGATTGGGCCAAAGATGCGCGTTTATGCGTCAGCGTCATTGTCGGCCAGTTTGAAGATGATTGCAGCGGGAATCGCCGTTGGCCCCTATCCAAGGGCCTTGGCCAATGATTTTCTTGAGGCAGGGCAAATCGTCGAATTTAATCCGGGATTTCGCCAGCAGTCCCTGTCGTTCACCGCGTCATATCTGTCAGAGCCACGCAGCTTTCTCGTTGAAAATAGCGCACAAATTGCGTGCAGTGTTGCAGACACATGGGATCGGACCCAACCGAAATGAATTCACTAAATCTATCAAGAGTGATATAAATTGATAATTTGATTGAACGAAACGACCGTGTGATGCTCTTCGCACAGCGGGGGAGTTTCGCATGGTGCAAAGATCAGTTTCACATTCCGACCTCGTTGCCTGTTCTGCAAGCGAAGTCAGATCGGCCATTCGCAGCGGGTCATATAAAGGGCACACGGCGGGGCTTGCTGTGGGAAAGCTGCAATGCAACCTTGCAATTTTACCCGAGAAATACGCGTTGGATTTCCTGCGGTTCTGCCAGCGCAACCCCAAGCCATGCCCCATCGTGGGCGTGGGCGATAGCAGTGATCCAACCTTGCCGACTCTGGGCCATGACATTGATATCCGCACGGATGTCTCGAAGTACCGTGTGTTTCGCAATGGTACGCTGAGCGACGAAGTGACGGACATCAGTGATGTTTGGACTGACGACCTTGTCACTGTTGCGCTGGGATGCTCGTTTACATTTGAAAATGCACTGCTGCGCACTGGCATTCCGGTGCGTCATGTGGAGAAGGGCCTGAACGTTCCCATGTTCCGGTCCAACATCGACCTTGTTCCTGCGGGGCGGTTCGGCGGCCATATGGTCGTGACAATGCGCCCGATACCGCAAGCGCAGGTCGACCAGGCCCGCGAGATCAGCCGCCGCTTTCCCCAAGCGCATGGAGCACCGATTGCAGTGGGCGATCCTGCCCAGATTGGCATCCCCGATCTGGCCCGCCCTGATTGGGGTGATGCGGTCGAAATCAAAGCTGGCGAAGTCCCCGTCTATTGGGCCTGCGGCGTGACGCCGCAAAACGTCCTTTTGGATGCGGGTCTGCCGATCTGCATCACACATTCGCCCGGTCACATGCTGATCGCTGATGTGGCGGAGGACGCTGAAACAACAATCCTGACAAGAAACTGAACCAACACAACGTGGAGATAACAATATGAAAAAGACACTCACAATTCTGGCCGCAACCACGGCTCTGGCCGCACCCGCATTTGCCGAGAACCTGTCCGTTGTCGGCAGCTGGTCCAGCCTGCCGCTGCACAACAGCTATGAAGCCCCGTTCTGGAGCACGACTTTGCCAGCAGCGGGTGATTTCAAAGTCGAGTTGACCACCCACAACCAGATGAGCCTCGGTCTGGGCGATATTTATCCTCTCTTGGGCCAGGGCGTTTATGACGTTGCCATGACTGTGGCCGATTACGCTGTCTCTGACGCGCCAGAGCTGGAAGGCCTTGATGTGCCACTGATCGCGCTCACCGCCGATGAAGCCCGCGCCATGGTCGACGCTGCGCGCCCCATGGTGTCCGATATCTACCGCGACCGTTTCAACAGCCACGTTCTGGCCATCGCACCCTACCCGCCACAGGTTGTTTTCTGTAACGCCGAGATCGCAAGCCTTGCCGATCTGGAAGGGCTCAAAGTTCGTGCCTCTGGCCGCATGACCGCCAAGCTGCTCGAAGCGTTGGGCGCTGAGGGCGTGAACGTGTCCTTCTCCGAAGTGCCGGGTGCTTTACAAAAAGGTGTGGTTGATTGTGCTGTGACCGGTGCTGGTTCGGGCTATTCCGCTGGTTGGTGGGAAGTCTCCTCTCACCTGCTGCCGATCCCGCTGGGGGGCTGGGACCCTGTTGTGACGGCGATCAACCTCGACAAGTGGAACGGCATGTCCGCGGAGAACCAGACGCTTCTCACCGATCAGATCAAGACCGGCTTTGAAGACCTCGCATGGGCCAGCGCCCAAGATGCACTTGTCAATGACATTGCATGTCTGACGGGCAACGGCGCGTGCCCGTCAGGCGATGCCCGCTCCATGACGCTTGTGGAGGTCAGCGACGAAGATTTCACACGCGCCCGTGACATCCTCACATCCGAAGTATTGCCCGAGTGGGCGGAGCGCGCAGGGGGTGACTGGCCCGCACGCTGGAACGACAGCGTAGGCAAAGTTGTCGGCGTCGACATCGAGTAAGCAAGAACCAAAGGGCGGGCCGGACATGGAACTCAAGATGATAGATACCCTGCGCAGGCTGAACAAAGGGGTTGCCCTTTGTGTCGGCGCGGGGCTGCTGATTTGCGCGGCTTTCGTGCTGACCGATATCATCATGCGCCGGTTCGGCACGTCCCTTGGCGGCACTGAAGAGATCGCGGGCTACGCTATGGCGCTCGCGACCTCATGGGGCATGGCGTATACTCTGCTTGAGATGGGCCACGTCCGCATCGATATTCTGCGCAGCCGCGCTGACAGCTTTAAACGCGCGCTCTTTGACGTCTTTTCCATGACCATCATGACGGGGGTCATCATCACCATCGCGGTCAAGGCGTGGCCAGTGTTGGAGCGATCGATCAAGAACGGCTCCACCGCAAATACACCGCTTGAGACACCTCTGGTCTGGGTTCACCTGCCGTGGTTCGCAGGCTGGGTCTGGTTCGCACTTATGTCCACCATTGTGACCCTCTGCGCGCTGAGTTTGCTGTTTAAGCGCCGCCATGAGGATACCGAAAAATTCATCGGCGCATTTGCAGAGCAGGACACATCGAAATGATCGGCTATGTCTCCATCGGCCTTCTTGGCCTGCTTGCCCTCTCAATCCCTGTCGGGATCGTATTGTTCTTGTTGGGCTTTGGCATTGATGCGTTCTTCTCAAGCTTCCCGCTCACGAAAGGCCTTGGGAACATGGTCTGGTCAGCGTCTAATTCCGCAACGCTCATCGCGATCCCGTTCTTTGTACTGCTGGGCGAGATTCTTGTGCGCAGCGGTGTTGCCACGCGCACCTATGCAGCTTTGGATCGTTGGGTCAGCTGGCTGCCTGGCGGGCTGGTACACGCCAATATCGCTACGGCGACGATGTTTTCCGCCACCTCAGGATCATCGGTTGCCACGGCGGCCACTGTAGCTACAGTTGCCATGCCACAGGCCGAAAAGCTGGGCTATGACCCCAAGCTCTTTTCGGGTGCCATTGCCGCAGGCGGCACGCTGGGCATAATGATCCCGCCATCAATCAATCTCATTGTCTACGGCTTTCTTACCCAATCCTCGATCCCCCAACTTTTCCTTGCAGGCCTCATACCTGGCCTTGCACTGGCACTGATGTTCATGCTGGTCACAGTCATCATCTGCATGATCCGGCCAGATCTGGGTGGCTTGCGCCGCACATTTCCGTTTCCACAAATGCTGCGCGCGCTGATAGATCTGGTGCCGATCCTGCTGTTGTTTGGCATGATCGTCGGCTCCATCTATGCGGGCTGGGCCACCCCGACCGAAGCTGCCGCCGTCGGTGTCGCTGGTGCCTTTGTCATCGCACTCGCCTTTGGCGGGGTGTCATGGGACATGCTGACACAAAGCCTTACAGGAACGGTCAAGATCACCTCCATGATCATGCTGATTGTTATTGGCGCGTCCTTCCTGAACTTCACGCTGGCCTCCGCAGGGTTGGGCCGCGAATTGACCGCCTTTATGGACGGGCTTGGCCTGTCGCCGCTAGCCTTCATCCTTGTGGTGGTCGTGCTCTACATCGTGCTGGGCTTTTTCATCGAAACCCTTTCACTCATGGTTGTCACGATCCCGATTATTGTGCCGATGGTTTTGGTCCAAGGGTATGATGTGATCTGGTTTGGCATCCTGATGATCGTCCTTATCGAAATGGCGCTGATCACACCTCCTGTCGGCCTCAACCTCTATGTGGTTCAGGGCGCGCGCAAGTCAGGCAGCCTCAATGAGGTCATGTTGGGCGCGCTGCCCTATTGCCTGACCATGCTGTTGATGGCGGTTCTTTTGATCGCCTTCCCGAGCATTGCGCTCTTCCTGCCAAACGCGCTTCAGTAAGGATTGAGAATGATGCAGATCAACCTCAACTCCGATCTTGGCGAAGGTTTTGGACCGTAGAGCATGGGCGATGGTGGCGAAATGCTCTCCATCGTGAGCTTGGCCAATATCGCATGTGGTGGCCATGCAGGGGGAATGGGCAAACTTGGTGGTCAGGCGGCCATCCTTGCGACGGTCAGCCTGCCGTCAAGCAGAACAGCGACGCGATGCGCTCCGTGCGGGGACCATCGTATGCGCCACCGTTTGCCCTTTTGAGCGTTTCCGATGTCATGGACGCACCCCTCTGCGCGGGATGACGAGACTGCGCGCCAGTTTCGATATCGCTGGCCATAATTTGCGAGCGCGTCAAAGTTGCCGGAAAGTTAGGAATTGAGTTGTTTGCATCGCGCTATAACACGTCTGGCCGCTTCTCGCTGGTCTGTTGTTTCCAAGCACAAATGATCGCAGTCAACCTCAAGAACCTTTAATATTGTGGCGGCTGTCATCACTTTGCCATGCCAAAGACACCACAACATCTAGGTGCCGCTTCTGGTATTCCGGACGACATCGAATATGTGCACCGTCCAGGAAAACGGTCAGTGGAGAAGATGTGGCGCTGGCGTTTTTGTCCCCATGCCCTTCGTCGGCGGCTTCAAGCTTTTCGGCAATGCGTCCCAACCGATTTCGGACTGTCGTGTTTGACTGAGGCGCGCACGGCAGAAAAATCACGAGCAACCGGGCCGCCTCTCGAAACGAGTGCCGCGGTCCCAACTCAGCCTGACGGCGCAGTAGTTCGGGTGTCGCGCGATCCGGAAACATCGCGTTGATTGGCGAAAGTGGAGCGACTGTCGTGGCCACCGCGTCTGATTTACAGGCACACTATCGTAGCCGCGGCGCTTTCACCCGAAACCGGCCGTATAGTGTGCCGCAAGTACAGCCTCGATCATTGTGGATCACAAGCCGCTTTCGGCAGTTATCGCAAATTCGACCTGCCGCCAACGCTTCGTAGATCTGATTGTGAAGGAGCATTTCGTGAAAGTGCGACAACAAATTCTCGGCTTCATTAAGCCGCAAACCCAAGCTTTCGGTTTCTAGGATGTCAGGTGCACGGCAAAGACGCTCGATACTGCGCCTCTTTGTTTCCCACCCTTAAATGTCGTTTCGACAAAAATTCGCACATCCATGGTCGACCCCGCCTCGCTCCAAAAGCTTCACGCTAACACGGCGCCAACCAAGCTTTGCCCACTCCCCGTTGATTTCAATAGAAAATTTATAACCGGATTCTGATAGGCGGGTTACAATGACAGCTGGTTTGAGAACAAGGGTTGAGCAACAACCCCGACGCCCGGTCGGTAGTCTGCGACTGGTGGCTGTAGGACCAGTTTAGACGGCGTCTTTATAGTTCTCGGCGAGGGTCATCAATGCGCTGGCTTTTGACGACGCGGCGTCGGCCAGCTGTCGACGCACCGCTGAGCTATAGCTAGCTCAAACGAAGCTTCGTGCAGGGCGTACCAATAACCCATTCCGATCGTGATTTGGACATAAATGCCTATCAGAATCCATGTGCCCAAAACGGTCTTTTTTTTGCAACGGCAGGCAGCATGCCGAAACCTGTGGAAAACCTTGTGCGACAAACCCGTGGCAAAACTAGCTTTGATTTTGCACGTTTCTGGCCGTGCTCTTGAGAGCGGACGTTAGAGAACAGCGTAGCACCAGCTTATTTCTGGCTATGGGTGGCGGCACGAACAGCCCAAAGTCGCCCATCGATATGGGCTCGGTCGCTGCGGTGTGGCCTCGCGAAGGCTGTAAATTGTCGAGAGCGCAGAAATCTGGGACGCCGATGACCGCATTGCAGCGCGAAGTGAGCATTCGCTGCGGAAAAGCTAAACAGACGGTTACTTACTACTCTCAAACAACTCCTACTTGGTTTCTTTAGATTTCAGTAGTGCAGGTTACCAAAAAGCGTATAAGTCAAACTTCGGTTAAACTATTAATAATAGGAAAGAATTTTTACATGAGTATTGCGATTAAAGTATTGGCTGCATCGGTCCTTGTTTCCGGGCTGGCAGCGCAGGCAGGCGCGGTTACGGTATCCTCGTTTACAGGAACATACGACGAAGCCACCGGGGTTGAGGCTACTGGTGATTACGACAAAATCGGATCAAATCTCGGAGCGCCTAATGAGGTCGGTGATTTTCAGCTGGTTGCTGGAACAAACATATTCTCAGGCTCCATCAGTACGCCGAGTGACTCAGGGGACGTTTTCAATGTCGTAATTGGAGCCAATCAGACTCTTGTGGGCGCTACTCTGACTTTTGGCGACAATGTTGACGCTTTTAACCCGTACTTTGGGTTTCCGTCGCCTACATGGGGTCTTTATGAATCGTCCATTACGCCAACTATTTTTGAATACAAGGTGCCAAATTCGAACGACACGACGTCTTCGTTCAGTTCCACACAGACCTTCGTGCGCGGGCCTGGCACATACAACATGGTTTTTGCAAACGGTACTTTTGGCACGAATAATGGTGCTGTAGATTATACGATGACCTTCTCCGTCAACGAAACTATTATCCCTCCAGCGGTTCCACTACCCGCCGGATTTCCGCTGCTGTTTGCCGGAATCGCTGTTTTAGCGGGCCTGAAACGTCGCCGGTGAAGTTGCCTCAAACGTAAATTGATGATCGCGGACAAGACAAACTGCCAAAATTCTGTTTTGGCAGTTTGTTTCTATCGGGCAGGCGCAACTTTGCGGACCCAGTATGCGCCCGCATGGGTTTCTGGGAAGGGCGTGCCAAAAGCTGCAGTGCCGCCGTGACTGCCGACCATCAGGTGCCGGGTCATATCCAGCTCTTTGATTTCGAGCGAAAATCGCGCTCAGGTCGCCGTTTCGCCTTAGTGGCTCATGTCACCGGTCAGGATGACAAAGGCCGCATAGCTGAGTTCTGCAATGGATAACTGCCAGGCGACGGCGCAAGTCATAGATGACTTTGCCTAGCTTATGGTGTCGGGAACTCACCATCTGCGGGACGGAACTGCTTTTCGCCAATCGCAATTCGACGGCTGGAATGGCATGTGTAGCTGACCTCTAAGTCTGGCCAGGTAATCCCCCCATTTTTAATGGGGGTCAGCCGTAGAATTCAGGCGGCTGTTTTCAGTTTCATGGCGGGTGTGATGCCACCAATGCCCATGTTGGGTCGCTCGTTGTTATAAGTCCAGAGCCATTCAGTCGCTTGCTCTTGTGCCTCCTCGATGGTTTCAAAGATATATTGCCCCAGCCATTCGCCACGAACGGTGCGGTTGTAGCTTTCAATGAAGCCGTTCTGCTGGGGCTTTCCAGGCGCGATGTAGTGCCAATCGATGCCTGTATCCTGAACCCACTTGAGGATCGCCATGCTGGTGAACTCAGTGCCGTAACACCTTCGGAATAACGCTGATTGAGAGGCTGTGATTGCCTGCGCAGCCGTCAAATAGCGCAGCAGGTGGTCATAGCCGGGTCTCAGGTCCCTACAGTGGTTTTGCACAAACCACACCGCAAAGGAGACCGACTATGACCGAGATGACTATTGCACAAGATACACCTGTTTTGGTTGCCATCGACATTGCCAAAGCGCGGCATGAAGTTTTGATTGCTGTTCCAGATAAGAAACGCCGACGCCGTTTAACCGTCTTGAACAGCCTTGCCGACTTTAACCGCCTCGTCACCGCGTTGAAGGAATACGGACGTCCAGTTCGTGTAGCCTTTGAGGCGACCGGTAATTATCACCGGGTCTTGGCGTACCATCTGGCAACCGCAGGCTTTGAGGTAAAGCTCGTGTCGTCGGTTGCTTTGGCGCGTACGCGGGAAGCACTCAACAACAGCTGGGACAAGAACGATCCCAAGGACGCGCAAGTCATCCTGCATATGATGGAGATCGGGAACGAGCAGTTTTACCATGACCCACTAGTGCAGGGCACGAACGACATTCAAGAGCTGTCCAAAACCCATGATATCGTCTCCAAGTCAAAGACCGAGCTTTGGCACCGCGTGCTGACACATTATTTGCCGTTGTACTTTCCCGAAGCTGACCGCTTTCATCGCAGCTCGCGCAGTGATTGGTTCTTTGCATTCCTTGAACGCTATCCATCGCCGCACATTATCACCGCCATGGGCAAGGACGCATTCACCACTGACGCTTGGGATGTTGTGGGGCGCAAGGTCGCGAAAGAGCGTTTGCCTGGAGATATTTACGAGACAGCCAAGTCTTCTGTAGGATTGCCGGCTGCCCCAGATTCTGATGCTATCAGTATGTTCCGCTTGGTTCTTGGAGAAGGTCGCAGTCTCATAGCGCAACGCAATCAAATCGAAGCTCGCGCCGTCGCGCTTCTCAAAGATCTGCCTGATTATCAGTTGCTGACATCAATACCTGGGATCGGCCCGATAAACGCCCTGACCATCCTCGCAGAAGCTGGCGACTTGCGCCGCTTTGGACACCACCGGCAATTTCTGAAGTTCTGCGGTATGGACCTGGCAACCATCCAGTCCGGCACATTCCGTGGCCAAACCAAGCTGTCAAAATACGGGAATGCCCGCTTGCGCCGCACCCTGTGGATGGCGGGCCAGGTTGCCATTCTCCAACGTACCAACAGCTTCCGTGACAAGTTCGAGCGCTACATCGCCAAGGACCGACAAAACACCCATTTGCGCCGAAAGGCATATACCGCAATCGCTGCGAAGATGGCCCGTACTGTTCACGGGATCATCAAACATGGCGAACCCTATCGCCCCTTCTTTGAGGGGTGATTGATCACAGAAGGACCTTTCTCTGTAAGGGCCGTGGAGGCAGACAACTGACCTCGTAGATAATGTTCAGGCCTTCTGTGTTAGCGACCCGATGATCTCGTCTTAAGGACGGTGAGAGCCGCAAAAGCGTACTCTGTGTTTGTTATGGGAGAGACTGTCGTTGACCAAAAAGCCGAACTGAGGCATTTTCTGAACGTGTCGAAGCACCTCGATACGACAATGACCTGATGCCAAATCAACCAGTTTTTCCGCGCATAGGACGTTGTCGACACGAATTACTTGCGGCTGACCACGCCATTCGATGATCTGGTTCAAGCTGCGCACGACCCGTTCTGCGGGCAGCGAGAAGCCCACCTCAATGGCCAGGCCTTCGCGATTGAAGTCATCCAAAACGTTCAACGTCCTGATCGACCGACCATCCGCAAGCTGATCCGCCATGAAGTCCATGGACCATGTCTCATTTGGCCGCTTAGGCACCGCCAGTGGTTCTGGTTTGTCTCGCTTCAAGCGTTTCTTAGGTTTGATACGCAGGTTCAGCTCCAACTCGCAGTAGATCCGATAGACGCGCTTATGGTTCCACCCATAGCCCTGAACGTTGCGCAGATACAAAAAGCACAGGCCGAAGCCCCAGTTCCGTTTGTTGGCCGTCAAGCGTTCAAGCCAATCCGCGATCTCTTCGTTCTCGTCACTCAGTTCGGGACTATATCTGTAGCAGGTCTCGCTGATCTCGAACGCACGGCACGCGAGCGCGATACTGACGCCGTTCTGCGCGACCGCCTTCATGGCCATCTCTCGCCTTCGAGACGGCCTCAGCGCTTTTTTCGAAGCGCCTCCTTCAGCAAGTCGTTCTGCATGCTCATCTCTGCGTACATGCCCTTCAGACGGCGGTTCTCTTCGGCTATATCCTTCATCTCGGATATCATCGACGCATCCATGCCGCCAAACTTGGCCCGCCATTTATAGAAACTGGCGCTGCTCATTCCATGCTTGCGGCACAGCTCAGAAACCGGCACACCGCCCTCTGCCTGCTTCGACACCGCCATAATCTGCGCGTCGCTATATCGTCCGTTCTTCATCGTGAATCTCCTCAGATATCTTGCCGAGAAAATTCTACTTTTGAACACCACTAATTTTAGGGGGGATTACCGTCATATCCCTTCTCAGGTGGGTGTTCGTATTCTGATAGTTTGCTCAGAATAGTTTTGATATCGGATGCGCAGAGAAGCATGTCGCGGTACTGCGCCGACAAGAATCCTTGTGCCACCATCTGATCTATCATCGTGAGGAGCGGATCGAAGAACCCAACCACGTTGAGAAGCGCAATCGGCTTTCTATGATAGCCGATCTGGCCCCATGTCCATTGTTCAAAAAACTCCTCCATCGTGCCCGTTCCGCCCGGCAGCACAATGAAGGCGTCTGCCATTGTGGCCATTTTTGCTTTCCGTTCGTGCATATCTGAAACGATAATCAACTGCGTCAAATGGGGATGCGCGATCTCTTTGTCGACCAGAGCCCTCGGCATTACGCCGGTGACCTGCCCACCGTGACTGAGGCACCCATCGGCGACCGCACCCATCAGGCCGACCCGGCCACCACCGTAAACAAGGGAAAGCTGTTGATGTCCAAGGTGCGCGCCAAGCGATCCGGCCTGCGAGGCGAAGACATCCCCGACACCTGACGCGGACCCGCAAAACACGCCGACCGAATTGATCGAACAGCCCATCAGATCAACCCCGCCAATTTTGCAAAGGGATCTCGTGAGGAATCCTTGTGCCATTCATATTCGGTGCCCAAGGCTACTTTTTCCGCTGCGGCCATTCCATAAAGGTCGGCAATCACGGCAAGGGACATATCCATCCCAGCGGAGACACCAGAGGATGTGAAGAATTTACCATCTTCGACCCATCGCGCCTCTTTGACCCAATCCACATTCGGGGCAAGAGGGACGGTATCGTTAAAGTCGATTTTGTTCGTCGTTGCTTTGCGACCGTCAAGAACCCCGGTCATTCCCAGCAACACAGTTCCCGTACAGACGGCCATGACACGTTCGGCGTTTGCGGATGCCTCTCTTATCCACTGCATCAGTGCTTGATCCTTGGCTGCCTCCAATGCGGAATCGCCACCTGGAATAAACAGCAGGTCGTAGTCGTTTTTCTCAGCGATCGTTTTATCCACAACGATGCGCTGACCATGGACGCTTGGCACGGCTTCGCGTCCCTGCGCGACCGTGATGATCTCAATCCCTTGTGCCGCCCCCCCCAACATTTCCATCGGACCAAAATAATCGAGCGTTTCAAAGCCCGGAAACACGAGCGCGGCCATTGTTCTCATTTTAAATACTCCTTGTTGCAAGAGATGGATAACCCGGGCGCTCTATGGCATGAATGACAACATGCCCCCTTTTTGCGCCAAAATGCCAAAGACGTCGCCCGACCAGAAAACGGTGATCTTCATCGTTTATCCCGGTATCGTCTTGCTCGATCTTGTAGGACCCTTGCAGGTCTTCACGCACGCCTATCCAGAAGGCGGCGAGAACCCAGCCTACAGGACCCACATCGTGTCCTTGGATGGCGGCCCGATCGCGACGAACACGATTGTCGGCATCGACAGCGCGCCGCTGTCCATGGTGTTGGGCGAAATGGGTGATGCTGGCCCGGACACCCTTGTGATTGTTGGCGGCAATGGTGCCGAGGTTGCCGCGCATGATGAGGGGCTGGTGCAGGCTGTCGCGACGCTCTCCACACGCGCGAGGCGCACCTGTTCGGTCTGTTGCGGTGCTTTCGTGCTCGCAGCGGCCGGTCTGCTCGATGGTCGGCGTGCGGTGACCCATTGGGAGGATTGCGACCTTTTGGCCACCCGTTACCCAAAGGTGAAGGTTGAGGTTGATCCCATCTATATCAAAGAGGGGTCGATCTGGACATCAGCAGGGATCACAGCAGGGATCGATATGGCCCTTGCCATTGTTCAGGAAGACCTTGGAAAAGGCCCTGCATTGCGGCTCGCGCGGTCCCTTGTGACGCCAATGATCCGGTCGGCAGGACAATCACAGTTCAGCGCGGATCTGGCGCGCCAAACACAGGATGCCAAAGGGGAGTTCGCTGCGTTACATGAATGGCTGCGCGAGAATTTGGCACATGTGACCAGCGTTTCGGACATGGCGGACCGCTGTGGAATGAGTGGGCGAAGTTTTTCTCGCCGATATGCAACAAGCGTTGGCCTGCCCCCGGCTAAGTCGCTGGAACGCATGCGGGTCGATGCCGCTCGGAATTTACTTATTGAAAGCGACCGCAATATGAAGGCTGTCGCATTGGCCTGCGGCTTTCGTGATCAAGAAAAGATGCGGCGGGCGTTTCACCGGCATCTGCACACCTCGCCATCAAGTTATCAAGCATTGTTTGGCGAAAGCTGACGTCCGTGCACGGTGCAGCATGAGTGACAAGGGTTCTTTGCGCTTATCGGATGCGAAGAGGCATCTGTTCAATCGCGGCTCTGGTTGGTGGTAGGAACGGTCCAGAGAGGTATGAAGTCGGCCACAAGGCTCATGAATAAACACGAAGAACGTCAAGACATAACCGACTGATTTTCGACGACCAGACTGAGAACATAGCCATGTTTGGGAATGATGGCTTGCCGCTATGTTGCCAAAGAGAATGCCGCCGTCGTAGCCCGTCGATTTGGCCAGCAAGTAATCATACTTTGGATTACTTGGCTTTCCCGGCGAATTCTGCATCGGCTTATATTGGTCGGAACTCGGCGCGGCAATACAATCAGCGACGCACGTGAGATGAGAAGGGTTTTCACATCAAACTTGTTATGAATTAGGTATCCACCCCAATAAATGAAGTCGTTTCGGTTGATTAGAGTGTCTGTGTCGCATTGAACGGCCTCGACTTCTGCACAGCGTTTGAAGTCTGAAGCCGCCGGTCTTTTTCAGGTACGGCCCATACTGGCAATTGGCCTGAAAGGCGCGGATTCCCAAGAAGTTGATATCAACAAAAGCACAGTTGATTTCGACTACCTTCCCAAGCTGGCCAACCCGACGTTTTTTTATGACATTTGATCCCGCGCTGAGCTATCGTTGGGAGATGGACAACCGCTTTACTAGCTTGCAGGTTACATTGGGAATGCGCACAGGTGAGGCCCTCAGGCGCGCCAGTCAGGTCTTTATAAAGCCGGGGATATACGCAGGTGGCAATCGACCGGTCGATTTCTCGTTACAGGTTGGGTACAATGTTATGAACTCTTCGTCACGACGATTGGTCAGTTCAGCTGTGTGCTGAAAGAACAAGGATAGTAAGATGACAATACAGGCCCGGATTAATCGCATGTTGTCGGCAACGGCGATGATGATTTACGCTGTGTCCGCACCGGCATGGGCGCAGGATGTTACACTGATCAGCAATGTAAATATTTTTGACGGTGTGAACGAAGCACTCATTGAAAACGCCAACGTCGTGATCACGGACAACCTGATCACATCGATTTCGACTGAGCCCCTCGCAGTGGCTGGTGGAACCGTCATTGACGGCGGTGGCCGCACATTGATGCCCGGCCTGATCGACGTGCATTGGCACACACTTTACTGCTGCAATCCCCAGAGTGTCGTTGCAACGGGAGATATTCTGGAAGTTGCCGTTCGGGGCGCCATGGGTTCCGAAGGCACCTTGATGCGCGGCTTCACATCCGTACGCGATGTCGGTGGTAATTCCTTCGCGATCAAGCGAATGATCGATGCAGGCGAAATTGAAGGCCCCCGCATCCTGCCTTCCGGTCCTCCCGTAACCCAGACTGGTGGGCATTTCGACTATCGGCCCTATCAGGCGGTGCCGAGCAATTCCGCGGATTCGCAATGGTACTGGTACAGCGTCGGGCTGATGGCGCAGGCTGATGGCGTGCCGGAGGTAATCAAGCGCGCGCGTGAGATCATGCGCATGGGCGCGACCCAGCTTAAGATTTCCACGGGCGGCGGTGTATCTTCCACTTATGACCCATTGGATGTGCGTCAGTATACCAAGGCTGAAATCGAGGCCTTCGTGGAAGTGGCCGATACATACAACACTTATGTCGCCTCGCATGTCTTCACGGACGAGGCGGTTGAAATTGCCGTCGCCGCTGGCGTGAAGTCTATCGAACATGGCTTCCTGATGAGCCGAGAGACAATGGAACTGATGCGTGACAACGACGTCTGGCTGTCGGTACAACCCTTGCTGGATGATGAAGACGGTTTCTCTTTCGATGACCCGGTGAGCCAGCAAAAATGGATCGACGTCACGAACGGCACGGATTTCACCTACACCACCGCCAAGGAGGTCGGGGTAAAGGTGGCCTTCGGCACCGATATCCTGTTCGACCCCGCGCTGGCTGAACGTCAGGGCGCATTCCTTGCCAAGCTACAGCGTTGGTACACGCCCTATGAGGTGTTGAAGATGGCGACCTCGACCAATGCCGAACTGCTTGAACTATCCGGCCCGCGTCACCCCTATCAGCAAGGCGATCTGGGCGTGATCGCAGAAGGTGCCTATGCTGACCTGATCCTTGTCGATGGTAACCCGCTGGAAGACATTGACCTGATTGCTGATCCACATAAAAATTTCGATCTAATCATGAAAAACGGCGTCATCTACAAAAACGAAATGGAGTGATCCTTCAATCCGGCTTGAGATGGCTGCAGAAAACTCAGAAAACGGGCTCTGATTTTTTCACCAACACCCCTATCGGCCGTGTAGGATCACATCAACTGTGACTGTGCGGCTCTAAAAAGCCAGCAGAAGAAGTAGGAGAAGTTCAAGTGGCGCTGGGAAACCCTAAGCTATTTATAGGTGCGATTGCCTTAATGGCATTGGGCATGTCTGCGGCAGCCGAGCGCCCGGCCATCAATTGGACAGAACTTGTGGGCCCACAGTCAGTTGTTGAAGACCCTTTCGCTGAATTAGCGCCTGAACAACTGGATGCGCTGAGGATAATACTCAGGTTTGAGACCTCTCAAGACGCATCATCAAAAAACACAACCTTCCACGAAGCACAAAAGCTACGCAGCCAGTTATCGCGCGAAGGGCTTGATGTAGACTGGCTTTTCAAACAGCGTGAGATAATCATTCAGCAGCGTCGAGCACAGTCCAACGCAGTCAATCCGGACGTTATCGGCAAGGACGTTCGCATACCGGGCTACGTGCTGCCATTGGAATTCGAAGGGCAAAAAGTGACTTCTTTCCTGCTCGTTCCTTACGCTGGCGCTTGCATCCACACACCGCCCCCGCCGGCAAATCAGATGGTGCATGTTGTTTACCCTGACGGAATTGAAGTCACGGGTCTGTTCACACCAGTGTGGGTCGAGGGGAAGATAAACGCCGAATTATCGGTTCGGGACGTTGGATTATCAGATGGCGAGTCCCGCGTTGAGGTCGGCTACAAGATGTCGCCCGAAAACGTTTCGTTGTACTGAGCTATAGCCAGTCAGGATTCCAACTCAGGTTAAGTCGTTTTGCGAAAATAGTTTTTGGCTGGATTCCGAAATCCAGTTGAGCTGGGAAAAGCTGAAATGCCTGGCACTGGCCCGCCGCCACACAGGGCCAGTTTTACGGTTTCAATGAGAGTGAAGGCGGTTGCGATGGCTGTGCCGCCGCCTTCAGAACCAGCGAACAATGTCTTCCGTCAGGGACTTTCGGACGGGTGGCTGTCTGATTTAAGGTAGAGTTGCCTCACATAATCGCTTCCTGCTTTTTGACACTAATGCAGTTTGCTTTTGGCATGCCGGCAGGCTTAGTGAACTGGGCAATCGACACATTTTTCGCACATTGAAAACGTTGTGGTTTACGCGCGAGCAGATTGGCCAAGTCATTGGCTGCCATCCAGATCAAATGGTCTTCCTCGGTCATCTGTTGGTTCGCGTCCAACCAGCTACCGTGGTCACAATGATTATAGCCGTAGCGCAAATGGGCCCCCTTCGCGGCCAGTCTTTGGGGAACAAGCGCAAAGACGAATGATGGGTTCCATGCACCAACCATGATCTCAAGCAGAATGCGCGACAACATTGACGTCGCACCCTGACTTCGCGGACCGCCGAGGCCGCTGGCATGAAGCCAGAACTCGCCGTGATAACAGACTTTCCCCGTGATCGTTTGCAGTGCTTCCGGACCTGAATAGAACGTGAGATCCGGGTCAGGCGTCGAGCCGGGCGTGATATATTTGTGGCGGTGCGTTTTGAGGTGCTGATCGAGTGAAACGCCATCAAGATCGAGAAGGCGCACGGCCTGTGTATGGATCAACTCCCCATCCGGGTTGAAACCGCAGACCCAGAAGCCATTGCCTTGGTCGATATACGAGCTGGCGACATCGAACATGGGATAAATCGGGCCGCGATTTGACAGTTGGCTCCTCAGACTGCGGAATTTGGCGAAATCATCCCCAATTTCCACACGGATTCCCATCTGTTCCAGATCGCTGAAGACTCCGCGTAGGTTCGTTATCAGTTCAAATAGTTTACTCGGTAACATCTGCATCAGACTGACCCTCTCTTCCTTGTTTGGCTCTTACGCCCACAACCGTTGGTTAACTTTGTTTAAGTGTCGATTTTCAGCGCGCCCAGTATCGCTCGGGCTTGAGAACCTTGTGTCCCGCAATTCAGGCTGTTTCTTCCCGAATGGGTGGACTGATATTCAAAACGCCGGTTCGCCGACGCCGCAACACCGTGAACAATGGAATTTTCAAATTCTACCTTAGACCGGTTTCCGACAAGGCAGTCATGCGTTTGGACAGATCGCTTTGCCGGATCAAACAGTGCGGTTTTGGCTTGTTTGTGCGCATTGGAATTCTTGGCGCATGGCGAATTCACAGATGTGTTCGAGCCATGCCCCTCCCCGATACCAGCAACTAATTTCCCTACGGCAGAATTTACGCGCGCCATGTACCGCGCGCACCAGATGCCTTCGCAAGTCTCTTCAAATCTGAGGCAAAAGCCGCGGGCTATATGATTTGACGTCGCTGACATCTTCACTCCAAAACACGATAATTCCTTTCTCTTCATATTTCGAAAAACTTTAAACAAATACGCTTAGATTTGTTTTTAGTTAACTGACCAGCTTCGGTGACTTGCCGAAAGCTCGTTGAAAACAGCCCCTGTCGGCTGTTGACGGATGTACCTATTTGATCGGCGGAATGCCGCATTCGAGAAAGTCGGTTTGGGCTCAAAACTACGGATGCTGCACACGGAAAGACTGGTCGGCCCGGTTTGCCCGTGGAGGATCTGTCCTACTCCTGGTTTTACTATTTGTGCTTGATCGCCTAAGCTCAACTCACAGGCTGGCGAGTGACGTCCACCAACTTTGATGAAGGCGTCCCGCATGGCTACCAAAACCAAGCTACATCCCCGCAATCAACACTCAGAAGGCTACGACTTCGCGCGTTTAGTCGCGCAGACGCCTGAACTTGAGGCTTTCACGACCCGCAATCCACGCGGCGAGACGACGATTGATTTCAAAGACGTGAGTGCTGTCCGCATGCTCAATCGAGCGTTGCTAAAGACGCACTACAATATTGAATTTTGGGATATCCCAAGTGGCTATCTATGCCCCCCAATTCCGGGTCGTGTCGACTATATCCACTATCTCGCGGACTTGCTTGCCGACAGCAATAACCAAGACATACCACGTGGACCTCATATCAAAGCACTAGACATCGGCACCGGCGCGAGCTTGGTGTACCCGTTGACAGGCCAGAGCGAATACGGCTGGAGCTTCACTGGCGTCGATATTGATGCGGGTGCTCTCAAATCGGCAAGGCAGATTTGTGAATTCAATAATTTGAAAATTGCCCTCAGGCGCCAAGACAACCCTGAGAATACTTTCAGCGGCGTGATCAAAGCCAAGGATGCTTTTCACCTAACCATGTGCAATCCGCCTTTTCACGCGTCCAAGGAAAAAGCGAGCAAAGGCACCCAACGCAAGTGGTCGAACCTAGGCAAAGGACACTCCGAACAGCGCAACTTTGGCGGCCAGAACGCCGAGCTTTGGTGTCCGGGCGGTGAGATCAGATTTATTGCCCGTATGGTTGAGCAGAGTACGGAGTTCGCACAGCAGTGTTTGTGGTTTACCTCATTGGTATCGAAGAAAGATAATCTGCAGCCGCTCCATAGGATTCTAGGAAAAGCGAGGGTTGCTGATTACAAAGTTGTCGAGATGGCGCAGGGGCAGAAAACCAGCCGCTTCATTGCTTGGACCTACATTAAGAAAAATCAGCGCTCCTCGTTCGCGAAAGGGGCTGAAACCTAGCAGCCCCTTTGCAGACGTTCCGTTGTGACGTTCATGCCTGTTTCGCTGACGCTGCGCCTCATGACACTGTAGATGCCCCGCTGGACCGCTCAGGGTTTGCCGCGCTCATTTTAGCCCTCCAGCGGCATGTAGATATCGGTCAGCAAATCGGCAGGCGCCGTGTTGGTGGGATCATTGAGGTAGTGCTCGAATGACGGAGCATCGCGCAACGATTCCTGGCTGGACGATAGCCACGGGCCGTAAACGTAGCGATAGGCTTCGGCCAGGCCAGCGTAAGGGCCCTTGAAGTGAAGTACAGCGTATCGACCACCAGTTAATTGAACCTCTTCAAGACCATCGGGGATTGCCCCACCCTCCCATAACACACCGGCATGGCTGCGAAGATCTTCCGTGGGGGTCACCTCAGGATTGTCATAATAGACACCGGCCATGCCCCGGGTCTGGGGCCAGTGATTGCCGGTTGAGATGATCGTGGCAACCTTTTGGTAGGCCACGCTGCCTTCGGCATAATCTCCGCGATGGGACAAAGCGGCGAGGCGTTTGTCAGATGTGGTCTGGATGTCGACGTCGAACACGTTGGAAACTCCTTGTGGGTTGGGATGGGGCGCCATGCCGGGAAAACCGGCATTTCGGAAGGCTGTGGGGGTCTGGCCGTAGATGTCCTTAAAGGTGCGGGAAAAACTGCGGTCGTTGGAATACCCGACATGGGCCGCAATCTGAGCAATGGGCAGGTCGGTACGAAGAAGAAGCATGGTGGCCTTATGCATGCGAACGGACCGGATGATCTGCGCGGGCGACGCCCCCATGATCGCGGTGAAGACCCGGTGCCAATGGAACCGTGACATTGCGGCCACGTCCGCAAGTTGGTCCAGCGACAGATCATCCGCCGCTTGGGTGTGGATGTAGTCAATGACCCGCAGAATGCGGTCCATGTGGGGGTGGGGTTTGGGTGCGTTGTTGCTCATAGGGAAACCATAACAGCGACCATATGCACAAATCTTGCTGAATTACGCAGGCGGAGGGAATCCTTCCGAAAAGTCCACGATGTTGGTCCAAAGCTGCTGCAAGATGAACGAACGACAGGTCTAGAGATGGTGCCATGGCTGGGTTTGCCATCTAGCGGACGTCTGATTTGAGCCGTTCACAACGGTGCATCGCTGGCCCAAAGTCGATGATACCGCAAGGCGGAAAATGGCTGGAAAGAGCCCATCCTGACCGATGATAGGCCGTGCGCGAACGTCAGCTTCGAACAACGGTGACAGCGGCATAAACGACGATCCATGCAAAGAAGGCCGTCAGAAGCCGCGTCATGGTTGTTTCCCCATAAAAACGGAAATGGTTTCAAAATAGCCGGGTAGGATCGCTGCAAGCGCCGTTTTGCTTTTATCGGTCAGCGCCAGACGGTGCGCGCGTGAATCCTCGGGATCGTCACGGCGGGCGAGCAGATCGTCTTTCAGTAGCGAGGTCACAGTCCGGTGCAGTACTGGTTTGGAAACGTCCAGGCGTTGATTGATTTCACTTTGACGAAGACTGTCTGTTTCTGGTTCGCGGTCTATCACAATGAGGATATGGAATTTCAACTGTGAAAGGTTGTGGCTATTAAAGTAGGCATCCAATAGGCGCTCCAGCTGGCTCGCCTCTCGCATCATCGAGAGTGCACGCGCCACGGCATCCACGTCGCCCACGCCAGTCGCTGATACGTAGCCGTCGATCATCATCCGCGTGGGCAATTCCCGAAGAAAGAACATGTTAATCTAAACTGTGCAGTGGCAGGATGCGAGGTGGTTCGGCCAGCCATCCTTCGTAAGATTTGAAGATCGCGGCTGTGTAGGGTTGAGCATGGTGCTGATCGAGCGCATCCTGATCTTGCCATTCTTCGAAAAGATACAGCGTGTCCTGACCCGGTGCCTCGAACAGCTCGAACGAACGGCAGCCTTCTTCCGCGCGAGTCTGGTTCAGAATTTCGATGATAGCTTGCTGAGCATCCTTGAAATGTTCAGGCTTCGGCTTGATTTCAGCGAAGACGAATAGCGAGTTTGACATCTGTTATTTCCTCATTTGTTATCATGATAACTAATAAGTGAGATTGTTAATGTCAATTAGACGGCAAAATACTCTTGAGCTTTCGTTCTCCGAGATGACAGATCTTCCCAAAAAGCACCTTTTGTTGATCGGCTCAAAGAAGCGGATATTGATGTAAGTGCGACGAAGGTCGGCAAAGTTCGCGGCTCCGGGCTGCAATCGAGAAATTGAGGATTCCGCTAAAAGGCGGCTTTGGATCGATCCGCACCAGTTTGACCTTCCCAAGGGTGAGATGCAGGGTGAAGCGTAGTTTAACGCTGCATTTTGGAGAGACCAAATGAACGTGGACGGAGGATGCCTTTGTGGGGCTATTACGTATCAGGCTGTTGTAGACCCCGAGCGCTGCGCGATCTGCCACTGCGAGAATTGCCAGATCAACTCGGGCACCGCGTTCGGGTGGGTCGTGCATATCGATGATGGTCAATTCGAACTGACAAGTGGCAGGCTCAAGGTATTCGAAACAGTCGCTGACAGCGGTCGCCGCAGGTGTTTAAGCTTTTGCGGTGATTGCGGAACGCGCATACATGCACAGACGCCGGACGAGCCCGGCACGTTCTTTGGCCTCAGGGTCGGAACTGCACGCCAACGCCATCTGCTCGCGCCGAAACAACAGGTTTGGTGCCGGTCTTCGCATACATGGGTGTTCGATCTCCCAATGATCACGCGAAATGAAATGCAAGGTCGTTAAGAACAGCAGTACAAAGAGGACATACCCGCCCGAACTTGCCAATATCAAATCACTCCGGCACAGCGAGCGGCAGCGATGCGGGCATCGACCGCAGCATCGAGAACCAACTTCGAACAGCGGCTTTGGACCGATTCTATTAAGGAAGCTTTGTGTCGTAATTCCCCATTTTCAGAAGGGCGCGTCGGTAAAATACAAGCGGCATTCATTTTTTGCATCAGGAGTATACCACCGATCCCCATGTTTGGATCTTTATTGCCGCATACCCCGGCGTTGCCTTTTGCGCGTGCCGCGATCTGAAATCCCAGACGTTTGCCCCTAAACGAACGTCCGCAGGGCCCAAAGATATGAACCCGCGGCCGCCCGGACGGCGACAAACCCACTATTCTGCGAGCGGCGCGCATGGGGTGCTGCTCCCAAAATTATATGCCCATGCGCAATAACCTTAAGCATGGGCAGCCGTTCGTCAGTGAAAGGTGAATTCAAGTTGATCCTACCCCCAACGCGACGCTCATTTAAATGTAGAGTTCTCTCAATCCTGCTCAGCTGCCCTAAATGGAAAGCAAAACTGAGTAAGTCTTTTCGGGATGTTCCAATTCATGATCATTTATCCAAAGCCTCAGATGAAGGCCGTGACGGCAGATGTAATCGCGCCAAACAACAACTTCTACATCTTTACGGTTCGTTGCGACTCCCTCTTGGACTGCAATACATGGGCTAATCAAAACTTACCCCTTCAGCGATATTCTATCGTTTGAAAACACGTTATTGATAACTCCTTTACCTGTGAACGATGTAACCAAAATATGGACTAAAAATTTCTCAGTTTATGTGCGGAAGTATTATTCAGTTGATCTGTCCCGCTTTCGTGCCGCTCCTATTAACCATTTATGCAGCCTTTGCTTCGAAGGCCAAGGGGCTTTTCCAGCCGGCTGCTGAGCGGTGCCTGCGCGGATTGTAACAGCCGTTCGGGCGCAAGGTTTTCTGACAATCGTGAAAACAGTATTGGCCGCCGCACTCGGAGTGGTGCCCTCTCGGCAGATTGCTGTGCAACCGACTGCCGGGTAACAAATGCGTCCCCTCGGCGGTGACCATAGCTCCCCAAAGACAGATCGAACCGCTCACGCATGTGCGCAAGCACCACAGTATCTTTCGCAGGCTTTGGCTGAGCGGACGTTTGCGGAACGCTCGAAATGGCAGCGGACCGCTCATAAGTTCGAGGAGGTGCCAAACCATTTGACCCGTCTGATGGAAGCTCCTATTCGAGATTTACCGGGGGCGCTTTGCAGCTGAGATGTACCCTTAGAACCTGAACCAGATAATGCTGGCGGAGGGAGGACACAGAGCATGAAATCGGCTTTCCTGTTCACCTTTTGTCGTCAAGAAAGACGCCCGAAAGTGCATGAATTGAGTACTGCTCGCAAGAATAGCTGGTTTACTGACCTGCACAACAAAGAGCTGCGACTGGCCTTTATATTCCACCAAAATCGACACGAATGTATCCCGGCACTCTATCACAGTCGCTTACGAGCCCTCTCCTTGGAGAGCTTCACAAAGCATTTCTTGGTTCGGGTCGGAATAGACCATGAAGGTAACAAATCACACGTTTCCCGAGCGTCTCCAGTGATCTCTGCCATTTTTGAAGCGGGCGGCAAAACCAGACGCAGAATATGAATTATTCGGTCAATTTACAACGTGAATTCAAATAATTGAAGCCAAAGCGCATTTAAAATCACCGCACCAAACAGCACCGTTTCGCTTATCGGAATTGCGAGTTGGATAGCAGGAATCAACAATGATAAGAAACTGGGATACCAGTCTGTGGAGCAGGATCGTTGCAAACTAGGATATTCAAAATCTTGGAAACTGTGGCGAAACACGGCCCGATTACCTTGGATGAACTCGCTCAAAAGACGGACATCAGTCGATCCGCTACCTTTCGCGGATTAAAAAGGCTGGAAGACGGTGGGTGGATAAGGCTCAGGCTGAATGGGCGCCAATATGTGCTCACATCGAGAGTCGAGCAAAGGTTGAATTCGAAAGTTGAGCCAAAGAAAGAAATCGAGCAGCTCACACCGGTTATTTCCCAGAGCATCGATTTGAAGTCGATAAGAACACGTATTTTTCAACAAGAAACGACCGTGTCAGCTGAGCTGGTCGATGACAGCATTTATAATTGCTCTGAACGATGTGATCAAATGATGGCTGCTGATTGTTGTCGCTTCCTTTTGAAGGTTCTTCAGTATGCAGGGTTTGCGGTGGGCAAACCACAGCTGGATCAGGCGCAACTTGTCAAAGCCCAAGATTTACTGGGGAAGCTTGAGCGATGTGATTTTGCAATCGTGTCTGATCATCGGTTTTTGTGGTTACCTGTTTTTTCCCGGTCCTCCGAAGTATTTCTGTTATGTCTGTCTTGTCGGAATTTTGGTCATATCGACAGTAAAGTCGGCCATAAACTTGTGGGAGATCTCAAGGAAAATGCATATGCTACAGGTCTGATAACATTTCAAAACCTGAAAACGCAGCGGCTCGGAACAAGCTCGGTTTATTGAAATGCTCTCAGCGCGATTGCCCCTGCTGCGACGAGGCAAGCAGCCCGGCATATGAACGAAAACACACCGCGCCGGATACTGTTCCGTTTTTCGGTAGCAGCGCTTAGAAACGGCACATGCGCCTCGCCGCCTCGACCGTCCCTGATGTGAAAACAATGGTTTTTGTCACTTATGTCTTTTGGGCGTGTGCTAACATCTGAATCGCCGCCTAGAAACTCATCGAAAACATGCTCACCGTTACATCGGATATTCTCAACCATGATGATCGTTCCTTTCGCTATGGTTAAGACGACTGGACGCGACCTCGTGTGTGGCCTCATTTGCTAATCTCAGGAAAGTCTTGTCCCCGTCGGGGGCAGCAGCAAACACAGCATCTAATTCATACTCGTTTGTCCGAAGACATTGGTGGACCGTTGGCAGCTTTATCACGTCAACTGCAAATGGCTGTATCCCTCCTCTAGGTGAAGCAGTGTCTGCGCTACAACACGCGGGGACCCGGTAAGCTCGCGGCCAGAAACCCTCTGTCGATGGTCCCTCCAAGGTTTCCATCAGTGATTTCTCCAAAGGAATGAGAACACCAGTTGAAAGAGCTTCACCCAAAGATAGATACCGGGTGGGATGGAGATAAACACCCAGACGATAAGGTTCATTTTCGGTTTCATCTTGGCATGTCCCTTAGATAGCTTTGCCCGAGTTCAACGGACCGGTCTGATCCGGGAAATTTCACGGATTGCGCCGATCGGGCAATTTTGGCATTTCGGATTTTGGGATGGCGGTTGCCACGGTTTCCGAAGCTCAGTTCCGCTTCGGAAACACAAGCACTCTGTGTTTTGGCTGTCGGTGGTATTTTGCCAATTGCCGACACTACAGAGAAGTGTGACAGCGTTGCGTTATGCGTTCAGGCGCTATCAGTAGCCCTGAGGTCGGAGCGTGCAGGTTGCCTGAACATCAACCTGTCGGTTATGATTTCGCCTAACATAAGATAGATAAGCCCCGTTTTCGTGGGCACCTTGCAGCGTTTCTAGCGCCGCTGACGTATAGGCGTAATTTTGCTGTCAGTTTCCTCAACTCAACACACCATAATGGGTGCTATTGCGTCCAATTAGCCAGTTGGCGGACGCTCCTTTGGAGGTCATTCCGCAAAGTGGGATGGTGGATTCGGGATACCAGCGATTCCCGCATACCGAGTGCACGGGTCATGTTTTGGATGCAGTCCGAAAGCCACATGATGCCAAAAACCACTCAAAGGAGAATGTCATGTCACAAGCCAACAAATACGAGCAGCAGATGCTGGATTTGATAAATGCAGACCGTGCAGAAGTCGGCCTGGATCCTTTAGTATTCAACGCAGACCTCAATGAAGCCAGTGAAGACCACAGCGTATGGATGCTCGACAATGATCGCTTTAGCCATACGGGTGCTGACGGATCCAATTGGCGTGAGCGCATCGAGGCTTCAGGCTATGAATTGGAAGGAAACTGGAAAACCGGCGAAAACATAGCATGGGTCAGCGAAGCCGGTGACAATGGCATGTCAGACGAAGTTGCCCAGCTGCACACCAACCTGATGAACAGCCCTGAACATCGCGCAAACCTCTTGAACCCGGACTTCACGGAAATCGGGATTGGTATCGAGGCCGGTGATTTTGTTGACGACGGGCAGACGCTGGACGCGGTATTTGTCACCCAGAACTTTGGCACAACGAGCGCAAATACCGTCGTACTTCCCGATGCAAGAGCGGACGCGTCGACCGTGGTTGAACCAACACCTGCCGTGGTTGAAGACACAGCACCTGCAGAACCGGAAGTGGCGGAACCAGAAATCACTGCCGGAACCGGCTTTGATATCAAACAGTTCATAGCTTCACGAGGTTTCAGCACAAATCAAGAGACAGACGAAGACGTCGAAGAGATGAGCACGAGCAGCTCAACCACTCAAACCACCAGAAGCAGCATCGAAACCACTGCGGTCGCCAGCCAAGCGGATGGTCCATCGGTCCAGCTTGAGACCGAAGGTAACGTCAGCGGCGGTAGCTCGGCCACAGTCGATGACATAACCGCAGAAGAATTCGTGTCAGAACAATCCACTGATCCGGTCATCGCATCCGCGCAAGACGCCCCGGTTGTGGAAGAAGTGCCTGCCACAGTCGAGCAGGCGCCCCCTGCGGAACCAGAAATCACTGCCGGAACCGGCTTTGATATCGAACAGTTCATGGCTTCACGAGGTTTCAGCACAAATCAAGAGACAGACGAAGACGTCGAAGAAACGAGCACGAGCAGCTCAACCACTCAAACCACCAGAAGCAGTGTCGAAGTCACGTCAGTTGCCAGCGACACGGATGGTCCATCGGTGGATGTGCAAGGCGAAGGGAATTTCAGTGGTGGAGGATCAGCAACAGTCGATGATGTAACTGCAGAAGATGCGGATTCGGGAACCATCGCCATCCCCAGTACAGATGTGCCCATCGTTTCCAGAGTCCTCGATGAAGGCACGGTCGTGTGCGACGATGCGGGCGGTATGGAACTCAGCTCCGATAACTTCGTCTTTGACTTTGGCCCCAACGTGCGATCGGAATCCGGGTCAACGATCAGCAGCGCCAGTATCAGATCGGTCGCCAGTTCAGAGAGCGGCCTGACCGTCGAGGTCTTGGCCATGGAAGGTGACGTAGAGCTGTTCGGAACCGTCAGCATGAATGGCGAAACGCAAAGCATCGCCTTCAGCACGTCAGCGGCAGATTCTTCCGATGTGGCATCGTTCTGCGGATCCGAATTCTTTGATGAGTTCATATTCTGAACGCAGTGAGAGGGGTCTCTTTGACCCCTCTCACTGTAATTCCAAGTCAGACAACCCAACCAAGGATCTTCAGATAGGTGAAGTCAGTTTGCCCGCTGTCCGGTAATCGCCGCTTGCGGCAATGAGAGGGGGAGCTCATTGCGCAGCCTGGTTTTGAACTCGACGCCTGCAGGACGATTTGTGCTTTTCAGGGATCAAATCATCAGCCTTCAGGATAAGCGGCACGACTGCCTCTGACACATGCACAAATCGGATCAAAAATATCCTGCCATGCAGGGAGCATCCACAAAGGATGTTCGCCGAACCTGCGACGTGGCCGTGTGAAAACCCGAAAACAGCGTTTTCTTTGTGCTGACGTCGAGCCCATCGCGACGACTTTCCGCAAGGCGGAGATGACCGATCAATCCAAAGCGGGCAACACAAGGCCGGTTGTCATTTTCGGACTGGGAAGTTATACGTATCAAACAAAAGTTTGTTGTATCTGCTGCTTAGGCATATTGCCTACCAAATTAGACGACATTCCTGCATCAAGAAAATTTAACTGTCGCGCCCCTCGCTGAGGGTGGTGATTTTTGCGCCGATTGTCAGGGAAATCGTTCAAGGCCAGCGTATTGCGCCTCATGGTCACGATCAGGACGAGCGGCGATCATGATCGGCCAACGCAACTAAAAAAACGGTGCGCGGGCAAAGCGGACCTGAGTAGATCAAATTGAAGTAGTGGGGCGGCGCTTTCTCCGTCAGAGGAACCAAAATGACTTTTCCAGAATGGGCGAAACCCGGCATCTACGGTGCTGTAGGTGGTGCAATTGCGATCACGATCCTTGGATTCAGCTGGGGTGGTTGGACAACAGGCGCCACTGCTGAAGAAATGGCCCAGACCTTTGCCACTGAAGAAGTGACGAAGGCCATGGTGCCAGTCTGTCTTGACGCGTCCAAAGCTGACCCGGAGCGCGCGCCTAAACTGGCCGTCATTCAAGAAGCTTCTGCTTTCAACCGCACCAAGGCCGTTATGGATGCAGGTTGGGCGACGCTACCCGGTACTGACATGCCAAACCGCGACCTCGCAAAGGCGTGCATCGACGGGCTTGAGCTTGACGCTTGATAAACCAAAAATGGACCTGCAGTGAATTGCGTAGTGCAGGTCCAAACCACTTAAACATATCCGACAATGCCACGCTGGCGGCCGCACTTCGCATTGCTCTCTCAATCTGCGCCCAGTCGTAGATCGCATCGCCCATTTTCGCAGAAACCGGATCACCGAGGTTGCCAGCGAACCAAGAGGAAACAATCAACGCCTCAATTATGGAGTGGAAACAGAATGAAGTATGAAATCAATCGCCCTCCAAAAGCTGTCATACTGGCAGCAAGCGTTGGATTGCGGCTAAACCCTCAGTTAGACGCATGCGCAAAATGCATGTTATCTGTCGGCGGTTCCATTGTCCTAGAGCGGATGATCCGCAATTGCCTCAGCTGTGGTATATCCCAATTCGTGCTGGTTCTGGGGCACCGGTCTGACGAGATCAGGGAGTTCGTCAACAAGACATTTCGCGGCATCAGGGTCACTTACGTGCTCAATGACCGCTATCACGACAATAACGATTGCCATTCGCTCATGCTGGCGTCCGATGCCGTCGGGATTGCTGAATTTATCAAGTTTGATGCCAATATGGTGTTTGAGACCAGATTTTTGCGGACATTGCTCGACACGCAACTGCCCAATGTGCTGTGCGTTAATTACGGTGCTGCACTTACCAGGAGCGACAGAAAAGTCGTTGTCGACGAACAGATGCGCGTGGTCGAAATCGGCAAGTCCGTCACGTCCAAAACCGCGCGTGGCAAGCTGATCGGGATCGAGAAGATCAGCGCAGTCACAGGACCCCTGCTCTTTTCAGAACTGAAGCAGATGAAGAAAGGTACAGCGGGTGCAAATCTCCACTGCGGGGCCGCTTACGAGCAACTGATCAAGCAGGACGTTCCTTTTCACACGTTAGACACAAAGGGATCGGACTGGACGCGAATTGATACCATCGAAGATTTTGAGGCTGCCAACGCAATGTTTGGATCACCAGTTTCAACAGTATCGCGTGACCAGCAACGAGCGTTTGATGAGGCCGCAGAGGAAACGTCAGACCCAACATGATCCCCCCGCACCATATAACTGCGCGCCCCTAGGTGGTAAGCAGTGACGACCACAGCCACCCCTTGTCATTCCGGCATTGGATCGCTGCACTTTGAAAGGACAGACGATGGCCAAAGGTAATAAACGTGGAAATAAAGAAGCCAAGAAACCAAAACAAGAGAAAGCAAAAATCTCTGCTACAGCCAATTCACTCGCTGGCAAACCCGCGTTGGCGATTGGTGGCAAGAAGGCAAAATAACACGGGGGCGGCGTGGAACATCAACATACTCAGTTAGCCTGAAAAGTACCCATCATTGTTACGTTACATGCCCTTCAGTTCCGCGCCGCAGTTTCCCCAAAGAAAACCCACGATCGAGCCAAACTGCTCTCAAGTATCATCAGCGCCACTGCTGCATTCAGGGACTTAGCCATGACGGAACCAGACGAGAGCACAGCAAAAGTTCACTATATCTGCCAGACATATGTGGAAAAGAAAGTTGGGCGCGATGGGCAAGATAGCTTAAAAATCGACAAGCAATTCGAATATACGACAGCATCTGAGGCACAAAATAGAGCCGAAAGGGAAGCCCAGTCCGAAGACTGCGCAGGCGCTGATGCCTATATCGTGAACGAGGATCCCAACACTGGAGAAGTTGAACCGCCCCGTTTTCTGATAAGGCTGGGCAAGGTTCCTGAATTTGATGAATTTTGACTGCTAAGAAACATAATCGGTAGCATCCCAGCCGGACGCATCACCGAAAGGCCGGGCCATGCGCCCAGACAGTCATTGAATGTCGTGTGCCACGTTTGACCGGTGTTACGTGATGCAGCGTGAAACTGGGGAAAATGCTGACGCACCCCTGTGCGCGACTGGCGGCCAGCACCTGAGCGCCGGGCATGATCTCAAGATCACCACCGTCATAAGAACCAGGCTTGCTTAATTGCAAGACAAGAGTGAGCTTGCGTTTGCGCGCAACTGGCCCGTCACCGATATCCGAATGCCACGCAAAATGACCCCCATCTGTATCCTTGTAAATCGCCACCTGTGGGCTTTCTGCAAATTCCCGCAGATCAAAATCAAAGTGCTCAACATTGGATGCGCGCACAAGCGCGATCAACCGCTCCATCACCCAGCCCATGCCATCGACGTTGTCTATCCAAACCAATTCAGCGTTGCGCAAATTGTGATCCTGCCGCTGACCAACGAGGAGGGCTTCTTTAGTCGGGGTCTGGGCTATCGCCGCGATAATGCGTTCACATTCTCCCGCACTAAACGCACTGGGCATGGAATGGACTGCGATCATTGGTTAGCCCTTTCCAAGCAGAAGCCGCATGCACGGCTTTGAGTGCGGAATGGCGATTAAGACACCATCAGTTCTGGTTTTCTGTGCGCCTGCGATTGCGCCAAAACCATTTGCTTTATTCTTGTAGAAGACGTGCGTGGATTATACCGAACCTGAGCAATTTCTTTGCCCATCTCCCTCAAATAAGCATCCACATCCAGATTGTGCGCCTGGGTGCCCCAATCTTCGCCAATGACAAAGATATCCACGTCCACCGCTATGCAGCCTGACACATATTCCAATTCATGGTAGGGTCGAACGATGTCGACACAGCTAAGCGCTTGCAACATCTCAACGCGCTGCTCCAACGGAACGACAGGAACGTTTGGTTTGTAAAGGTTCACGACCTCATCCGACGCGACGCCGACCGCGAGAACATCACCAAGTGACTTGCAATGGTTCAGCAGAGCAAGATGGCCAACATGGAGTAAATCGAAAGTGCCGACTGTATAGACGATCATTCTACGTATTCTCCTTTTACCTGCCCACAAACAGTGCTAGCTAACGGCATCGAAATGCACGCTAACGTGAATTTTGTCGTTTAGTTTCAAACAATTAAACTGACTTAACCCCAGATTTTCTAAAATCTGGAGTTGTTTGGTGTTTTGAAGACTACGCGTTTCAAATGCACACAGAATGGGAAGCAGAGATTGCCTGTCAAAGATTGAACAGGGGCCTCATCCTCTAACTCAAAGGACCTGCCATGACAACTGAAAACGCCATTTCTCCTCAACGCCCTATTCTGTCTTACATTAAGGATCTGCCCAATATCTGTTCTCTCGCAGGATTGGGCTGCACGCTCTTGGCGATCTATTTTCTGATAACGGGTCTGTATGCCGCTGCCATGATTGGCATGATCTGGGCAGTCGCATTTGATTGGGCCGATGGGCTTATTGCCCGCAAGATGACCGGTCGCACTGGCGATGATCGCAAGTTTGGCGGCCAGCTGGACCTCTTGATTGATATCGTAAGCTATGGCGTCACACCTGCAGTTTTGGTCCTGAGCTATGCCAATTTCAGCCCGGCCTTTTTGCCGGTTGCCTTCATAATGCTCGTCTTCGGTGTGACCCGGCTAAGTTACTTCAGCACTTTTGGCCTGTCGGATGATGCAAAATACACCGGATTGGCTATTGATAATAACAGCATCCTTCTCGTCTTCATCTTTATGTTCGCAGGTTTGTTTGATCAGATGGTGTTCTCGATCATCCTCGCAGCCGCCGGCCTGTGCCTCGCAGGCTTGAATGTCTCCCAGATAAAAACGCCGAAGCTCTCCGGCAATCCCATCAACGTTGCTCTTCTTGCCGCCTATACCCTGGCAGTTTCCATTTTCTACGGATCGACGCTGTTTTAGCTCTGTCATCAATAATAGTCGCCGTTATTTCGCCACTTAGGCGGCGCAGCATAGTTGAGTTGGAAATGCGCGACGATGACCTTGGAATCCCCGATAACGAACGCACGCATCTGATGGCACGCGGTGCGCGCCCGAAAATGAAATCGCGGCGGACAGCTGCCATTCGCTCTTGACCGCTTGAGGCAACGCAGCGGCTGCGGGGGGCTCACAGGGTGAGGTAAAGCACGCTGGGTTTTCTGCGTGCTGGCTCTACGGGTAGCGCTGCCGCTATTGGCAACAACGCTGCCGATAATCCGCTTGGGGTTGAACGGGGGGGCCGATGATTACCTTGTCAAACCTATGGAGGTATCAGAGTTGATTGCGCCGTGCCGTGCCGTTTTGCGCAGACCCGGCAGTTGTTTGAGCGTGGTTCTTAAGGCCGGGTCACTGCGCCTTGATACCGCCCATCGCGAAACACGTATGAACAGCACTCTGCTCGGCGTCGGTCGCCGAGAAGTTGACGTGCTTGAAATCCTGATGCGGCGCAAAAATAAGGTTGTGTCGCGTCGCGCCCTCGCAGAAAGCCTCTGTGACCAAGATGCAGACATCACACCAAATGCGGATGATGCAGCCGTATCGCGTTTGCGGCGCAGGCTGGAAGCTTCCAAGGCAGACATCAGCATGCGGACACTACGCGGCATTGGCTGGATGTTGCTGGATGGGAGCGACTTGCGAAGATGACGCAAAAACGCGAGCGAGGGTCCTCACGCTTAACGCGGCGACTGATATGGATTTCCGCTGCGGCGCTGATTGCGAACATTGCTTTTGTCGCCATCTACGATGTTGCCGACGACAGTGCGCTTTTGGCAGATGCCGTCAGTCGCGAGATCAGCTATCTTGATCAGGCCGTGCTGGCAGCGTCTGCAAACGCTGTGCGTATTCAGGATGCGGTTCGGCCTCATTTCACAAATTATCCCGATGCCTATGGATATGTGCTGGTGGATTCACAGAACCGTCTCATCGACAGCATGAACCAAGAATTGCTCCCCACCAATCTGCTGGGAAGTCCGATTGAACTGGATGACTGGATTACACGCGAGGCGGCTCTTGGCGAGATGGAAACCTACGCATCGCACGTCATCTTTGGGCCGGAAGGACGTTATCGCGTCTACTTTGCAATGATCGGCGATCCGGCCAACTTGATCAGAGCAGAGATTTTGGGCAAATTTTTTGACCATGTCCTGCGTCCCGTGCTTCCGACTTTGGATATCTTGATTGGTGGTGTGCTTTTGAGAATTCGCCGCGACTTGAGGCCGGTCGCGGAGGCCGCGGGCTGGGCAAGGGAAATTTGGCCCGACAAGCCATCAGATTTATTCCAACACGATAATCCACTCGCTGAAATCAAGAATCTGACAGACGCAGTCAGCCGTGCGGTTGACAGGCTTAACAGTGAACTGGAGAGCGAAAAGCGACGTACCGCACACGCCTTGTGAACGCCCGTGGCAATTCTGGTTGCGCGGTTGGGCAACCTGTCGGATGACCCAGCGCTCGACCCCATGCGTGATGACGTCAAGGCACTGTCGCGAACAGTCACTCAATACCTTTTGTCCTCGGGCGCGGATCGAATGGAGGTTGGCCAAGATGACCCTTTTGACCTGAATGAGGTGGCGTAAGAAGCGGTCAAGGCGCTCACGCCGTTGGCCCTCATGAGCGGGTCGTCGGCGGCGTTCCAAGCTGCGCACGCGGCACTACCTCGGTGCTGACATCTGCTTTGTCGAAGTGAAACTGAAGTCGCTTCGGAAAGTCACGGCCAAGAAACGCCTGCCGCATGACCCTTCGGCACTGGACCAGTTGACCGCCCCGGCCATGCAGTTCGCCGAAAATCCCACCTCGGTCACTACGGTCGAGGGCTGAACGCGCCCTATCTGCTGGTCATGCAGATGCAGTACGAAAGGATGACACTTGTTGCCCGTGCGGGGGGTGAGCGCATGACGATTGATCGCAATTTGCAGTTCTGGAACGCTGGGAATGAGGCCGCGAGTTCACCCAAAATAGTTGTCGTTGAGACGAAATCAGCCTTTGGTCGGGGGATTGCCGACACGGTCCTGCGCAGCAATGGCTACCACCACGTCGGCTCGTGTTCCAAATACTGCATCGGTCTTGCCGCACTTGGAATTGTGCCGCGATTTAACAAGTTCTTGCCCGCTTTCCGGCGCCTGTTGCCACATATAACCTCCACCCAAACGGCAGAGAATCCGGCTTTTCTGGCCGCATGAGGGTTCGGCTTTTGTTACATGCCCTGCCCCACTCGGGCCAGATCATCCGCTGTGTTTTCTGCCGGTTATGTCTCACACCTGAGGCAAAAGAGAACACGGTGATGGCCGCGCAGGTATCGGGGCATCTCCCGCCCACTCTTTTCGGAAACGGGATGTCAGAAGCACCCCTCCCCCAGTTCGCGCAGCGCGGCCATCCGGCAACGTTTCTCTCAGTAGTGGCGACCTGTGGACCCGCCAAGCGAGGATCGCAATCACAAATGATCTGCGCGCACCGAAAGCAAAACCTGCCACGCTTCACTGAATGAAATTCGGCATCAGCCAGCGTGGCAGCGCCAGAATAAGATCAGGCACAAGAATAATGATCAACAACACAAAGATCATTGGCAGCAAGATGACGACCACGTCTTTCAGCGCTTCGATCAGTCTTATTTTGCCAATCGCGGCACTGATCAGCAGACAGAGCCCATAGGGCGGTGTGACCAGCCCAAACGCAAGGCTCATGATACCTATGATCCCGAAATGGATCGGGTGCATCCCCACATGCTGCGTCACCGGGAATAACACCGTGCCCAGAATAATGATCGCGGGAATCGCGTCGATGAACATGCCAATCAGAAGGAACGCAAGGGCACACATGATCCCAATGCCGATGACGCCCAGACCGAGCTGGTCAATATAGGCCACCAATGTGGCAGGGATTTTGAAATAAGCCAGACACCATCCAAAGGCAGATGCGGTGCCGATGCAGAACAGCGTAATCGCGGCGAAACGCGCGCTGTCGTAAAGGATATGCGGCAGTTGGCGCGGCGTGATCGTACGATAGATAAACATGCCCAGAAACAGCGAATAAAGGACGGCGACCACCGAGGCTTCGGTCGGTGTGAAAAACCCACCAACAATCCCGCCCACGATGATCAGCGGCGTCATGAGCGCCAAGGACGCGCCAGCCGCCGCGCGGAAGAGTTCGACGAGTGTGGAGCGTGTGTGCACCGGATAGCCCCGCCGCTTGGCGTAGATATAGACCGTTACCATCTGCGAGCCCGCGATGAGAATGCCGGGGATCACACCAGCCAGAAACAGCCCCCCGATCGAAACCGACATCAGCCCACCCCAGACGATCATCAGGATCGAGGGCGGAATAATAACCCCCATGACGCTGGAACAGGCCGTGATGGCCACCGCGAAAGATGAATCGTACCCCTCTTTCTTCATCTGCGGGATCAAAAGCGATCCGATGCCCGCCGCATCGGCGGTCGATGACCCGGAGGTGCCGGCAAACAGCATGGAGACGACCACATTCACATGCCCTACCCCACCCGGCAGATGCCCAACCATCGCGCGCGCAAGGCGGATCAGCCGATCCGTTATACCAGCCGCATTCATCAGATTGGCCGCCAGCAGAAAAAACGGGACCGCCAGAAGGATGAAAGCGTTATAGCTCTTGAACATCTCGCGCATGAGCAGAACGGGCGTCAGGCGGTCCTCGATGAAAAAGACCGGCACGACGGCCAGCCCGAGCGCAAAGGCAACTGGCACGCGCAGCGCGACAAGAATGCCAAAAGTGCCAAACAGAATGGCAGCGACTTCACCCGGCCCCATCGACCATTCCCTTCTTGAACACTTGAAAATCATCGAATATGCGCTCAACGGTAAAAAGTGCCCACGTGCCCCCCGCGATGGGCCAGGCGACATAGATCATCCACATGGGCAGTCCGAATATTTCGGACTGTTGTCGTGCGCCGAGCACAAAGAAATCGCGCCCCCACCACAGAAACGACAGCGCCATCACAAGGATGGACAAGTGCACAAACAGTTTGGAGGCGAACTCGATATGCCGGTTCTGGGTATGGGGCAACACATCAACGTCGAAATGGGTGCCGTCCCGAACGGCGATCATCGCACCGATCAGGATGATCCAGACAAAGCAGAAACGCGCGATCTCTTCCGTCCAGATGTAACGCGGTACCATTCCGGTGTACCGGCTCAGGATCTGCATCGTCACCGGAACGATCAGCGCGGCCATCAACAGAGTGATAAGAAACTTCAGAAGGCGATAATAGCCTTCGAGAAACATACGCATGGCGCGTCTCGTTTTGTCTGAGTGGTGGGCAGGTTCCGCGTCACGAGGACACGGAACCCGGATAGATCAGTTTACGGCTTCAATCGCTTCTAGGACGTCAGTCGCGCCCAGTTCTTCGGCATATGACCGCTTCACAGGACCGGCGAGTTCCAAAAGCTTGTCGCGCTCCGTAAACTCATGGGTTTTGAGCAAGCCTGCATATTCCATCGCCGACAGTTTTTCGCTGTCCTGACCGCTTTCAAGATCGCGGCCCAGCTTGCCACCAGCCTTGCCCGCTTCCATCACGCAGGCCTGTTCTTCTGGCGTCAGCCGCTCAAACGTCGCGTTTGAGAATGCAATTGGCCTGACGGTGATGGCATGCCGTGTCAGCGAAATCTCTGGACCAACCTCGTAGAACTTCATCTGTTCGATGCCTGCCGCCTCGTTCTCGGCCGCGTCGATTACGCCGGTCTGGATGGCGTTATAGACTTCGCTATAGGCGATGACCGAGGGGGCCGCCTTGATGGCTTCGAAGATACGGGTCTGGATCGGTGCTCCCATGACGCGCATTGGCAGCCCTTGGAGTTCTTCCATCGTGGTCACGGGCTTGTTCACGATCAGGTTGCGCGTGCCACCGCCCGCGTAGCCGATCAGCCGCACATCCGCCTGCTGCAGAACGTCCGCGGCGAGCGGAGCAAGAGCATCCTGTTCCATTACGGCATTCCAGTGATCCAGATCACGAAACAGGAACGGCATGTCCATCAAGGGCGCTTTCTGCGAGAAAGTCGACATATGCGATGGGCTGACAATGGCGTAATCCACCGCGATGCCCTGGCTCATGTTTTCAAAATAATCCTTCTCCAGCCCAAGCTCTGAATTCAGATGCAGATCAAAGATGAGCGAGCCACCGGAACATTCGCCCGCGACGCGCTCAAACTCCCGCAATGCTTTGGTAAAGGCGTGAGATTCGTCGAACTGCACAGCGCCCACAAGTTCGGTCGCCGACGTCGTCGTGGCCCCCGATGCCAATGCAATGCATGTTGCTACAGCCAAGTATTTCATACAATCCTCCCAGTTTTCTGGCGGCTACTAGACGGCCACCCGGAGACTACAGTATGGTTTGAGTCTGACCGTATACGCAACAACTGTTTATTTACCAAAGTCCTTTGCAGCCGAAAGTAATCTGGACCTGCGAGGGTCTGTCAGGAGTCCCTTCATGTCGGAACATGCTTTGAGAATACCCGAGTTCAAAGGCAAACGCATTCTGATCACTGGCGCATCAACCGGCATCGGAGCGGCGCTGGCAGAGGCATTTGCATCACAGGGGGCACATGTCGGTGTGCATTACAATTCAAGCAGTGAAGCTGCGGAAACAGTGGCGCGCAACATAGAGGCTAAAGGCGGCAAAGCGCATCTGATCCGAGCGGATGCGTCAGACAGTGCGGCGATGGGCGCTGCGGTTGAAGCCGCCTCAGCGGCACTCGGCGGCCTTGACGGGCTCATCAACAATGCCGGTGGGATGGTCAGGCGGGTTGCCTACGCCGAAGTGACCGACACAGATTACGACGACATCATGGATTTAAACGCCCGTTCAATCCTTGTGGCCTCCAAGGCTGCCTTCCCCCATCTAAAGGTGAGCGGCGGTTTCGTCATACATACATCCTCGATTGCAGCCAGAAACGGCGCGAGCAACGGTGCCGGGCTTTATGGCTCGTCAAAGGCATTCGTTTCAAACGTCACCCGGGGTATGGCCAAAGAATGGATCGCCCATGGTATCCGGGTGAACGCGGTCGCGCCCGGTGTGATTGATACGCCATTTCATGAACGCTACTCGACCGCAGCGCAGATGGACGCGATGCTGGCAACCATTCCGCAAGGGCGTTTGGGAAGCGCTAAGGACTGCGTCGGCGCATACCTCTTTCTGGCGTCAAATCGTCTGGCGGGATATATCATTGGCCAGACGATCGAAGTGAACGGCGGACAGCTTATGCCTTAACCCGCAGCGCAAAACCGCATGGGTGATGGATGCCGCTGCGTATGACGCGTTGAATCAGTTTGACGACCCGACCGAAAAAAATTAGCCGTTTATGCACCAGGGGCGCTGAAAAGCTGAGACGTACCCTTCGAACCTGAACCAGATAGTGCTGGCGGAGGGAGGTTGTATGTCTACTTGTGCTGCATACATCGCACCTCTTTTTGCTTGCAAAAAGAGGAAACACAATGGCCCCACATGACCTGCTGACTGCGCTGCGCGACCAGAATCCTTTGGTGCACTGCATAACGAACTACGTGGCGATGAATGTCGCGGCAAACGTCGTTTTGGCAGCGGGTGCATCACCCGCCATGGTCCATGCGCCCGAGGAAATCGCCGAATTTACACCTGTTTGCGGCGCATTGACGATCAATATCGGAACACTGTCAGCGCCTTGGCAGGCCAGTATGGTGGCGGCGGCAACGGCGGCCAATGCGCAGAATATCCCGTGGGTTCTGGATCCCGTTGCGCACTTCATCTCCGATTATCGCAAACGTGCAGCGCAGCTTCTGCTCGCACAACGCCCTACGATCCTGCGCGGCAACGCATCTGAAATTCTGGCACTGGCCGGGGAAGCAGGGGCTGGGAAAGGGGCCGACAGTGGGGACAGCGTAGAGGCCGCTCAGGGGGCTGCCAAATCGCTTGCGACCCAGTTTGGGTCGGTCGTCGCGATCACCGGCCCCGTTGATTATCTGACCGATGGCACCCGCGAGGCGCAGGTTTCGGGCGGCTCGCCCCTGATGCCGCAGATTACCGCTCTGGGCTGTTCTCAGACCGCATTGATGGGCGCATATGCAGCCACAGGCCCGGCTTTCGACGCGGCGCTCGCCGCCCTTGCGCATTTCAAAGTCGCAGGCAGTGCCGCTGCAAAGCGCGCCGAGGGGCCGGGCAGCTTTCAGGTCCATTTCCTTGATGCACTTGCCAACACACAGCCCGCTGATTTGGCACAGGTCATCGGATGACGGGCCAGTTGAAAGATCACTTGCGGCTCTATCTGGTGACCGACCCACAGCTTTGTGCGCAAACGGGCATCGTGGAGACCGTGCGCCGTGCGGTGGCGGGTGGGGTGACGATGGTGCAACTGCGTGCCAAACACGCCACCACCGCGCAGCGCATTGACCTCGCGATGGCGCTCAAGGCCGCCTTGCAGGGCACCGGTGTGCCGCTCGTCATCAATGATGATGTCACTGCTGCAGTCGCCGCGGATGCAGATGGCGCGCATATCGGTCAGGGCGATATTGCGCCGGACAAAGCCCGCGCGATGCTCGGCCCCGACAGAATTCTGGGGCTGTCGTGCGAAACGCCGCAGACCGTGCGCGACGCGGACCCGGCCTATGTGGATTACCTTGGGCTCGGCCCTGTTTTTGGCACGGATACGAAAACCGACCACGCGCAGCCCACGGGTTTTGACGGACTGGCCGATCTGATCGCGCTGTCGTCTTTGCCGAATGTTGCGATTGGCGGCCTCAAGCCCGACCATATAGATGGTGTGCTTGCCAGCGGAGCGGATGGCATGGCCGTCGTTTCAGCCATCTGCGGTCAGGCCGACCCAAAGGCGGCGGCACGCGCATTTCACTCCTTCAAACCGGAGCACAAAACATGATCCCAAACGTCCTGAGTATCGCAGGTTCTGACCCCTCCGGAGGCGCGGGGGTTCAGGCCGACATCAAGGCAATTTCAGCCAATGGTGCCTTTGCCATGGCGGCCATCACGGCGTTGACTGCACAGAATACGCAGGGCGTGACTGGTATTCATCCGGTTCCGCCCGCGTTCGTCCAAGCGCAGATCACAGCCATCTTTGCTGACATCCGCGTCGATGCGATCAAGATCGGTATGATTGCCAATGCTGAGATCGCAGCCGCTGTGGCAGATGCGTTGCAGGGGAACAGCGACATCCCCATCGTGCTTGATCCAGTGATGATTGCCAAAGGGGGTGCCGCGCTGCTGGAGCCGGAGGCGGTGGATACCCTGCGCGCGTCCTTGTTGCCGATGGCAACCGTACTGACGCCAAACCTGCCCGAAGCCGCCCATCTGCTTGGTATGGCCATCGCCACAACACGCGACGAGATGGCCGCGCAAGGCGCTGCACTTTGCGCCCTTGGTGCCAAGGCGGCACTGATCAAAGGCGGGCACCTTGACGAGCCTCACAGCCCTGATTACCTTGTCATCACAGAGGCCGTGACATGGTGTGACGCAAATCGCGCCGACACATCCAACACCCATGGCACCGGCTGCACGCTGTCATCGGCCCTGGCCGCGCAATTGGCCAAAGGACTGCCCCGCGCCGCTGCCACAGCTGCCGCCAAATCCTATGTCGCACAGGCCATTGCGCATGCAGACGCCTTGTTCGTGGGTACAGGCCACGGGCCGACGCACCATTTCGCATCCCTTTACGCGCAATGAAAGTGAATGACCTATGACGTCTTTACACTGTGACACCACCCTGAACTTCGCCGTCACAGGACAAAAAGCGGGCCACCTTGCACAGATCAGCAACACCGCAAGAGATGGGGCCGCACTATGACCGGTTCTGTGTATGGGGAGACCTTTTCGCTCTGGCGTGCAGGATGCCCTGAACCCTGGCAGACATATACCCACCATGATTTCGTGGAAGGGCTGCGAGATGGATCGCTGCCGCGCGCCGCGTTTCTCCATTACCTTGTTCAGGACTACGTGTTCCTCGTTCATTTCGCGCAGGCATGGTCGCTGGCTGTGGTCAAGTCTGAGACGCTGGATGAGATGAAGTATGGTGCCAGAGCCGTTGATGCCTTGGTCAATCACGAGATGGCCCTTCATGTGCAAACCTGCGCAGCCGAAGGCATTGATGAAGCAACGCTATATGCCGCCCGTGAAGAATTCGAGAACCTTGCCTATACCCGCTACGTCATGGACGCGGGGCTGCAGGGGGATTTGCTTGATCTGTTGGCTGCACTCGCACCCTGTTGTTTCGGCTATGGCGAAATCGGTACACGACTGGCCGCAACAGCCGCCCCTGACACGCCCTATGGCGACTGGATCAGCACCTAAAGCGTCATGCGAAAAACCTGAATCACGTAGCGCTGCCTGAAATTAAAGATTTCAACGCGTTACGTGATACTTGATGTTTCAGGTATTTCGTCAGACGCTCTATGCCGATGCCGCTTATCAGAAGGCCATGACTTCGGTGGGCGTCTTGATCGATGCGGCGGTGACACGACGTTTGGGGCCTCATCCGAGTGCTTCGCCACGATGGCCGCAGTTACAAGCCCGCTTTGCCACCGCCACCTGGTTGGAAATCGGTTTTTGGGATATGGGATTGCGCGGCGTGTGAACAACGCACGCGCCCTTTGCCGAGCCATGCCGCCTGCCCTCGCGGGGCAGCTGGCAGTTGCGCAGATCGCCGGGTCCTGCGGGATCAGTCAGGCTGATCCGTCAAATCGGAGTCCAGGACGCTTTGCGCGGTGGCCTCGTCTATCACCAGATGGGTCGCGAGCTTCCCAAGCAAGGCAGCCCGGATGGCGGCTGTTTTATGCAGACCTCCGGCCACACAAATGCGACGCGGGATCGCGTGTAAATTCTCCAGCGTCGCGCCAATCAGCTGGTCATGCACCGGCGAGCGCACTTCATTGCCGTCGGCATCTATGAAAAGCCCCATGATGACAGCCAAAGCGCCGTCTGCCTCTACAGCGTTCAGCGTCTCAGCTTTATGCACATTATGGGTGGAAATTGTCGAACCCGCGCCCAATTCGCCGACACCGAACAAAGCGGTGGAGGCGTTGCGGATCACCTCGAATTGGGCCGCAATCGAGGGTTCCGCCATCAGGCTGGCTTTGACTTCGGCATTGGAAACAACCGCAGGGGCAAGGATGTTGACGCATTTGGCGCGCAAGCGATTGGCCAACAGAGACGAACACAGTTCGGGTGAAAAATCACTGGCCATACCGTCCGGACTGGCCACCAGTTGGCATACCGTGATGTCATCCAACCGCGTATGCCCGGGCACGGATTGCGCAACGGCAGCGACGGTGCGCCCCCAGGCCACGGCAAGCGTTTCCCCGTCCTTCAGATTGCCAACCAGCATGATAGAGGCGGCACGGCCCAGCCTCTTCAAATCATCGGCGCCTTCCAGCGAGGGAATGATGAGGGCCTCTTGCAGACCAAAATGATCTGCCATCTGACGGGACAAGGCCACATGTGAGGCGACGGTCGTGTCAATTTCGATTTTAACGAGGCCGCGTTCTTTCGCCTCGGCCAACAGTTTGATGACAGTCACACGCGACGTGCCCAACCGGTCGGCGATTTCTTTCTGTGTCAGTTCATCAACATAATAGAGCCATGCCGCCCAAACAGCCGCATCGGAAAACTCAACTGGTTTTTTCAAACGTTTCATATGCGCAGTCAATTCTAGTAGCGACGAGGAACACTCTTGACCCACCCCAGCTACTAGCACAACTCAGATACACATGTATATTTGTAATTTACATTTGTAAATTTGCTGCTACTTTATGCCGACTTTCGGACACCGATCCAGCAATGGGAGCAGCAACGCCATGGACTTAACGG
The DNA here is from genome assembly GCF_000154785.2 of Roseobacter litoralis Och 149. Lineage (NCBI taxonomy): Bacteria > Pseudomonadati > Pseudomonadota > Alphaproteobacteria > Rhodobacterales > Roseobacteraceae > Roseobacter > Roseobacter litoralis. The sequence continues at coordinate 916,222 of NC_015730.1, read as the reverse complement.
AAATGGACAGCCGCAACTGGACGACCTTGATCGACGATATCGTTGCAGGTGACTTCTATGATGCCGAGGCTGGCAAGAAGGTTTCCGTCCCCTACGAGTCCATCGTCTTCAGGGAGAGCCTTGATGGGATGGAAGAAGCGCTTGTTGGCAGGCTGAAGCTTGGAGAAAAGCTCGCTGTTGTTGCCGATGAGAACACGTATGACGTATTGGGCGGGCGCGTCGCGCGCGCACTCAAACCCATCGGCGGCGAGGCGGCAATCGTTCTGAAAAACCCCCATGCGGACATGCAGACGGCAGCCGCACTGGCGGACCAACTCAAAGGATATGACAGCGTCATCGCGGTCGGCTCAGGCACCCTCAATGACCTGTGCAAATACGTCACCGCGCAGGACGGACGGCGCTATGCTGTGTTTTCCACTGCGGCCTCGATGAACGGATATACGTCAACCACGGCCAGCATGACACTGGACTCCGGCTTGAAGGTTTCGCTGCCAGCGCAAGCCCCGGCCGGGTTCTTCGTGGATATGGCTGTCTCTGCGGCGGCACCCTCGCATCTTAGCGCATCGGGGTTTGCCGATTGCGTTGCCCGCTCGGTGGCGCAGGTGGATTGGTGGATGTCGCACCGTTTGCTCGGCACGCTCTATCGCTCCGTACCGTTTGACATCCAGATCGCGGATGAAATCGAATTGAACAAATGTGCCCATCTTTTGCCTCAGGGCGATATCGAAGCGACGGCACGGCTTTATCGCGTGTTGACGCTCTGCGGGCTCGGCATCGGTTTTATCGGCATGTCCAATCCCGGTTCCATGGGCGAACATCAGATCTCGCACTACATTGATTGCTTTGCAGGGGCGCGGCATCCCGGCACGCTGCATGGGCAACAGGTGGGTGTGGCCAGCCTGACCATGGCACGCATTCAGCAGGGACTTCTGGCGCAGGATAGCGCACCGGTGATGAAACCGACGCCGATTGATACCGAAGGGATGAAAAAGCGCATGGGCACCGCCGCCACCGACTGCATCGAACAACTGCGGCGCAAGGCACTGGACGGTGACGCCTTGGACGCGGTCAATCACAAACTGGCCACCCTATGGCCTGAGCTTCAGCGCGAGTTACGCCAATTCATGATCCCGGTCCAGGAGATGGAGAAGCTGCTCGCGGATGCAGGCGCGCCAACGACCGCTGCGGACCTTGGAATTGACCTTGAATTTTACCGCGAGGCCGTGCGCCATGGACATGAGATGCGAGACAGGTTCTCCTTTGTCGATATCGCCGCTAATGCCGGTCAGCTTGAGCAATTCATCGCGATCCAGACGTAAGCCATTTCAGGGGAGGGTAAGATGAGCACAAAACCATTGGTCGCAATTACGGGCGCCAGCTCCGGTATCGGGGCCGCCGTGGCGAAAACCTTTTCGGATGCCGGGCACCCTGTCTTGTTGATGGCGCGCCGCCTTGACCGGATGGAGGCGCTGAACCTGCCCAATGCGGTGTGTTGCGAGGTTGACGTGCGTGACCGTGCCCAGATCCGGGCGGCTGTCGAAAAGGGCGAAGCCGCATACGGCCCCGTCGATATGATGTTCTGCAACGCCGGTATTGCGCGGCTCGCTGATATCGGCACGCAACCCCCCGAAGAATGGGATGAGATGATCGACATCAACACCAAGGGTGTGATGAACGCGGTGCATGCCGTGATGTCGGACATGATGGAGCGCCGCGCAGGCACGCTGTTCATGATGAGCTCGATTGCCGGGCGCAAGGTCTATCCGGATCATACGGTCTATTGCGGCACCAAGTTCTTTGTCCACGCGGTGTCGGAATCCTTGCGCGAATATCTGTCCGATTACGATGTGCGGGTCATCGTTCTGTCCCCCGGCATCATCGAAACCGAGGTCCTTGGCGCGGTGAATGACCCCAATACGCTCAAGGCCTATCAGGACAACAAGAAAAAGATCGGCGGCGGGATCGGCCCGGAGCATGTGGCATCCATCATGTTGCACAGCTATCAGATGCCACAAAACGCTCTGATCCAGGAAATTTGCATCACGCCAACGCGGCAAAAGTTCTGAAGACCGGCAATGGATAATGTCGCAGAGATGTGGGGGCGAGAGATGCGTCAGCGACTGTTGGAAACGATGCGGCGAGGGTTATGACAGAGCATCCTGAAATCAAAGACTGTGTTATTGGAATCGATTCATCGACCACCGCGACCAAGGCGATCGCATGGACGCGCGAGGGAAAGTTCGTGGCCGAAGGGCGGTGTCCCATCGCGCTTTCCAATCCCAAACCGGGTCATTTTGAACAAGACGCGCAAGACTGGTGGCTGAGCACGAAAGAGGCGCTGCGCGAGGTGACGGGCCAGATTGATGCGCGCCGCGTTGCAGCCGTTGCCGTTTCCAATCAACGCGAGACCTTTTGCGTTTTTGGCGCGGATGAAAAGCCGTTACTGCCCGGCAGCCTCTGGCTCGATGAACGCGCGACAGGCCAGCAGCGCAGCTTTGCCGCAAAATACGGCGCGGAGAAAATTCGCGCCCTCTCCGGCAAGCCGGTGGATGTCATTGTCCCGATCTATCGCATGCTGTGGATCGCCGAAAACCACCCGGATATCTATGCCCGGATCCGCCATTTCGCGGATGTGAATTGCTTTATCACCCGCAATCTGACCGGGTGTTGGGCGACGTCGCTGGCCTCGGCCGACCCGATGGGCATGGTGGATATGAAACACGGGTGCTGGTCGCACGAACTGCTGGACGCGGCGGGCATTGACGCGGCGATCCTGCCTGACTTGTATCGCCCCGGTGCAGTGATCGGACCGCTCACGGCGCAAGCCGCAGAGGCAACCGGGCTGCCTGAGGGTATTCCGGTCGTCGCGGGCGGCGGGGATGGTCAATGCGCGGCCACTGGCACCGGAACCGTTGAACCCGGCATCGCTTATATGAACCTAGGCACGGCGCTGGTTGCGGGGTGCTATTCCCCGGAATATGCCCATTCGCAGGCGTTTCGTACGGAAATTGCGGTCGCCGGAGAAGGCTACATCTATGAAACACTGCTCAAGGCCGGCACATTCCTGATCGACTGGATGACAGAGCAGTTGGCGCAGGTCAAAAAGGAAGATCAGACAGCCTTTCTGAACGCCCTCGAAAAAGAAGCACAACAAAGCCCGATCGGCGCGAACGGCCTGATCGTGCTGCCCTACTGGCAGGGATCGATGACGCCAAACTGGGACAGCGATGCGCGCGGGGTGATCGCCGGTCTTTCCGGGTCGACGCAAACCGGCGACATTTACCGCGCCATACTCGAAGGCCTCGCACTTGATACGGCACTTGCGTTTGACAAAGCGCGTGAGGCGACGGGCCGTCGGTTGAACAAGGTTGTCGCGATTGGCGGTGGCTCCTCTTCTGATCTGTTTCTTTCGATCATGGCCGACGCGTTGAATGTTGAGGTGCTGCAATCAGATGTCCGTGAAGCATCCTCGCTTGGGGCCGGAATGGCAGCAGCGCATGGGGCCGGATGGTATCCAACCCTGTCAGAGGCTTCTCTTGCCATGAAAGGCGAGATCGTGAAAACCGTGCAGCCCAACCCCGAACGCGTCAAACGCTACGAAGCATTGCGCGGGCACTATGAAAAACTGTGGCCGCTGCTGTCCGACTGGAACGCCGGGCTGCGCAAGTTCACTGAGGAACAACAATGAGTTATGCAGCAGTCCTGTCTACCGAGGCCGCCTTTGATCGATATGAGCAGGTCCGGGATCGCTTGCCGGGCGCGCAGTTCTGCGCAACACCACAGGCCTGCCGCACGCTCGAAGATGTCGCACCGTATGTGGACGCCTTTGTACTGGATGCCTTTGGGGTCCTGAATGTAGGGGCCACTCCCATTCCCGGTGCGGTCGATCGCATCGCGAAATTGCGCGCCATGGGCAAACGGCTGATCGTGCTGACCAATGCCGCGAGCGACGATCATGCCTTTGCCGTGGCCAAGTTCCGGGGTCTGGGGTTTGATTTTTCCGCCGATGAGATCGTGACCAGCCGCGATGTCTGCGTTCAGAATATCCAAGCGGATTTACCAAAGGGCCGCTGGGGCGCTGTGTGCAAGGCAAGCGACACGTTAGAGGACATTGATCTGGATATCGTGGCTTGGACAGCGGACACGCAGCCCGCGGTGGATGGTTTTTTAATGCTGTCCAGCGAGCGCATCGATGACGCGCTTATGCAGGCGTTGGAACAGGCTCTGCTTGCCCAAAAGCGCCCGCTTGTCTGCGCCAACCCTGATCTTGTGGCCCCGCGTGAAACCGGACTTAGTTGCGAGCCCGGCTTTTTCACCCATGCGCTGGCAGATCGCACCGGCGTTGTGCCGCAGTTTTTCGGCAAACCTTTCGGGAACGCCTTTCAGGCGGTCATGGAACGCCTCGGCGCGGCCTCACCAGACCGCGTGGCCATGGTCGGTGACACATTGCACACAGACGTGTTGGGCGGTGCTGCGGCGGGGATGAAAACCGTGCTGATTGAGGATCACGGGCTGTTCAAAGGTCACGACGTCGGCGCTTACATGCGCAGGTGTGGTATTCGACCCGACTTTGTCTGCCCGACGACCTGATCCCCCTTACCTGTGACACAACCATATGCCCCGAAAGGCCGCGATCTCACCTGTGAAGCGGCAGGTGAGCAGCGCAAAGCGCACCGTGCCAAATATGGTACAGGCTGTACGCTCAGACCATTCTTTACACATGTAAACTACCTCTTTTTTTTTGTTTTTTATTGGTATAGGGTTTCAAGGGGATAGCTTGGTCTCAGGTTGGATATTGTCTTTGTGTTTTCTTCTTCGAATGCGCTGCACATAACGGGCTTCGACAAGGGTTGACTAAAAAACAGTTCCAGACACCAAGGTAAGGGAGGACATTCAGATGAGTTTGCGCGAAAGCCACACTGCCATGGCCATCGCTTGGGTCCTTCCGGGAGGCCGCTGATTGTGAGCACGGTGACACCATCAGCCGATGAGAGATCAGACAACCGTCTGCGCATGCCGCGGTGGCTGACGTCTGAACATCCACTGCCCTGGCTGTTCCCGTGCATTTCGCTGCTGCTGGTGTTCGGGCTTTATCCGATCCTCTATTCGCTGTGGCTGACGATGTACAAACGCAACCCTGCGACGCGGGTTGAGACCTTTGACCCCGCGTGGAACTGGTCGCGGCTCTGGGCAGATGAACGGGTTTGGGATGCGCTTCAGGTGACCCTGACCTATACATTCGTGGCCATCATCTTGCAGCTGACGCTCGGCATGCTGATTGCGCTCTTGCTGGACACGGATCGCAAGGGGTTTAGCATTCTGCGCGCCTTAATGACATTACCGCTGGTGGTGCCCCCTGCCGTGACGGGTATGATGTTCCTGTTGATGTATGACGGCTCGTTCGGTGTGATCAGCCATGCGCTCTATGATCTCGGCATCATATCGAAAGACGCACCGCTTTTGGCGACAGGCTCTACGGCGCTGTTGGCCGTAATCATCGTGGATGTCTGGCAATGGACGCCGTTCATGGTGCTGATCATGCTGGCAGGCTTGCGCGCCCTGCCCAAAGACCCCTTTGAGGCCGCCGCGATTGACGGGGCAACGGATGTGCAGGCGTTCTTCAAGCTGACCCTGCCCATGATGTCCAAAATCATTGCACTGGCCGTCCTTATTCGGGGCATCGACCTGTTCCGCGTCTTTGACTACGTCAAGGTGATGACGGACAGCGGACCCGGCACCGCCACCGAAACCCTGACGGCCTACACCGGAACGATCTATTTCAAGAGCGCGAATTTCCCATTCGCCTCCACAGTTGCGATCTTTACGCTCTTGGTGGTGCTGATCGTTGCCAATGTCTTCATTAAAGTCTTCAAGGTACGCTTTTGATGGAACAGTCACGGCCCTTCATCATCGCGCGCTACGTTGCTGCCATTTCTATCGTATTGGTCTTTCTGTTCCCGATCTTCTGGTTCGCGCTGACCTCGATCAAACCGATTTCGGCGGTTTTCGACAAAGACGGCGTGATCTGGTTTGATTTTGTGCCGACGATGGAAAACTACCGCGTCACCCTGCTGGGCGAATCCTCGATTGATGTGAACCAGAACACCCGGTCGGATTTCGGCACCAGTGGTGGCAATTCCTATGACGGGCGCGGTTCGATCCTGTCGTCGATCATCGTCGCCGTCGGCTCAACCGTTCTGTCGGCAGGGATGGGGATGCTGGCCGCTTACGGCCTGTCCCGCATGAGTTTCCGGGGCTCGCAAGGCCTTTTGAACTGGGTGCTCTCACAGCGGTTTCTGCCGCCCATCGCGATCATCATCCCGCTGGTGTTCATCTTTCACGACATGGGCCTGCGTGACACCTATGTGGGGCTGATCATCGCCCATACGCTGATCAATATACCCATCGCCGTGCTTTTAATGAAATCCTTCATCGACGACATTCCGGTCGATATCGACCATGCCGCCATGATCGACGGTGCGACGCGCTGGCAGGTGTTCTGGAAAGTGATCCTACCGATGTCAAAAGGCGGTCTGGCGGCCACCGCGGTGCTCTGTTTCATTTTCTCTTGGACCGAATTTCTTCTGGCCCTGTTCCTTACAAGTTCGATCCGCACGATCCCGGTGAAAATCACCACCTTCGTGACATCCACGGGAAGCGAATGGGGATATATTTCGGCGCTTGGGACATCGGCCATCATACCGGGCTTTATCTTCATCCTGCTCGTTCAGAACCATCTGGTGCGCGGGCTGACGATGGGGGCAATCAAGGACTGATCTTTCTAACCCTCATCCGAGGGCAAAATACGGCTCAAATCATATCAGGGAGGTATCCAAATGAGCTTCAGGACCCACGACAAGCAGCGCTTCATCATAGACAGCGCCAATGACTTCACGAATAAACGCATCTCGAAACGGGATTTTCTGCGCAAAATGGGCATGGCAGGTGTCGGCATGTCGGCCTTCGCTGCGGGATCGCTCGGCGGTTTCCGCTCGTTTGGCAACATGGCAATGGCCGATGCCCACGGGGAGACGCCGGAGGATGTGGCAAATTTCCTGCGTGAAGCGGGCAAGCCCTTCGCCGGCACCACCATCCGCTACACGTCGGAATCAACACCGCCTACCGTTGTTCTGAACCAGCTGAAATCCGAGTTCACAGAGCTGACCGGAATCAATGTGGAAATCGAAATCGTTCCACTTGAGCAGGTTCTGGCCAAGGCGACACAGGACGTTCAGGGCCAGCTTGGCACCTATGACCTTTATTACCTTGATCAGGCATGGACTGCGACCTTCTCGCGCGACACGATTGATCCGCGTGAGTATTATGCGGACAAGCCTGACCTTGCCATGCCGGGCTTTGACTTTGATGACTTCTCGGAGCCATTGGTCGAAGGCATAAGCCTTTATCAGGACAAGTGGATCGGCCTTCCCTTCGACATTCCGATCTTTACGCTGATGTATCGCAAGGACATCCTTGAAAAGCACGGCATTGCCGTTCCAAAAACCTATGAAGATTTCACACAGGCTGTGGAACTGATCACCGCGGCAGAGCAGGAAAACGGTATTTACGGCACCGGGCTGCAGGCAAAATCTGGTCACTATTCTCTGGAATGTGACTGGTCACAGGCGGTCTGGGGCCATGGCGGGTCGATATTCGACGCGGACAAGATGTTCTCGGGCAATGACGCCGCAGGCGTCGAAGGGCTGGAGTGGTACATGAACCTGTTGGCAAATGCGCCAGCGAACTCCGTCGCCGCGACATGGGATGGCCAGTGGCAGATGGGTGCTTCGGGTCAGATCGCGCTCTGCCAGTCGTGGGCCGAATTCTTCCCCGGCTGGAACGCGGACGATTCCGCTGTGAAAGGTCTTTGGGAGATGACGACCCCGCTTCAGGGCCCGTCCAACCTGCGCGGTCGCGATGCGGTTGGCTTTGGTGAGATTCCAAACTGGGGCCATCAGGGTGGATCCTCGATCGCCCTGTCGCGTTATTCCAGCAACATCGACGCCGCATGGTTGTTTATGCAGTGGGCCTGCTCCAAGGACATCATGACACGCTGCACGCTCGCGGGTGGCTTTGCCCCGATGCGCACATCGTCTTACAACGATCCACGCATTCTGGAGCGCCAGAACCTTGAAGGGTCAGGAACCACCCGCCACCTCGGCACGGTTCTTGAGACGATCAACAACTACATGGCGTCCGAGCCGGACATGGCGATCTGGGCCGGTCTTGCGAACAATGAAATCCCGACCGAACTGGGCAAATTGCTCACCGGTCAGGACTATGACGGCAATGCCAAGGCCTGCATGGATCAGATCGCAAAACTGGTTGATCAACAGGTCGCCGAAGCAGAGCTTCGCTAAGTCTCTCAACCATGAAAAGCGCCGCCGCCTTCTCGGGCGGCGGCGTGTAAGTTGAATACGTCAAGGCAGCAGCGGATACGGAATGCTTTGGCAAGTAACCAAGTGGGCACACATATGGCGTCAGTGACAATCGCAGACCTGAAAAAGACCTATGGCAATGTTGCGGTCCTGCACGGCATCAATCTGGATATCGAAGACGGCAAATTCGTCGTCCTTCTGGGGCCTTCGGGGTGTGGTAAATCCACCCTTCTGCGCATGATTGCCGGCTTGGAAAGCATCAGTTCAGGCGATGTAAAAATCGCGGAGCGGCGCGTGAACGGTGTGCATCCCAAAGACCGCAATATCGCCATGGTGTTCCAGAATTACGCCCTCTACGCGCATATGAAAGTGCGCGACAACATGGCGTTTTCCATGAATCTGAAAAAGATGGACAAGGCCAAAATTGACGAAAGGGTCGCCTGGGCCGCTGGTATCCTGTCGCTGGAACCCTATCTGGACCGCTATCCCAAAGAGCTTTCGGGCGGGCAACGCCAGCGTGTCGCCATGGGCCGCGCGATCGTACGCGACCCTGACGTGTTTCTCTTTGATGAGCCTTTGTCCAACCTTGACGCCAAATTGCGCGTGCAGATGCGTACTGAGATCAAAGAGCTTCACCAGCGTTTGAAAACCACCACCGTCTATGTGACCCATGATCAGATCGAAGCCATGACCATGGCCGACACCGTGGTGATCATGCGCGACGGGGTGATCGAGCAATCAGGCTCCCCGCTTGATGTATATGACAATCCCAAGAACCTCTTCGTGGCGCAGTTCATCGGGTCGCCCGGCATGAATATCCTTGAGGGGATTGTCAAAACCGCTGGTGGCGAAACCGCGCTTGATATCGGCGGCGCCCGCGTTGCTGTGCGCGATGGTCTGGCCTTGCAAGACGGGCAGGCAATTCTGCTGGGTGTACGGCCCGAGCACCTCAGCCTGTCGGACACGGAGTCAGATTTGAAAATGATACTTTCTGTAGCTGAACCCACTGGCCCGGAGACACATCTTTATGGCAGGATCGGCGGCAAGGAAGCCTGTGTCATTTCACGCGAGAGACGCGATTGGGTTCCCGGCGAAACATTGCATGTCACCGTGGACAAACAGAACAGCCATATTTTCGACCAACAGTCGGAAACCTGTGTGACCAGTGCACCCTAAGGAACTGTGAAAGGCCGATTATGCCCCAAGCCCTCGTATTGGAAGAAAAGGGCAAGCTTGCCCTGCGCGAGATAGACCTCGACACCGACCTTGGTCCACATGACGTCAGAATTGCGGTTCATACGGTGGGTGTCTGCGGCAGTGATGTGCATTACTACACCCATGGGAAAATCGGCCCGTTTGTCGTAAAGGAACCGATGGTGCTGGGCCATGAGGCCGCAGGCACCGTGGTGGAGGTCGGCACCGCCGTGTCCCACCTGCAAAAAGGCGACCGGATCTGTATGGAGCCGGGTATTCCCGATCCGAACTCCCGCGCTGCCAAATTGGGCATCTACAACGTGGATCCAGCTGTGCGGTTTTGGGCGACGCCCCCGATCCACGGCTGCCTGACGCCTGAAGTCGTCCATCCGGCCAAATTCACCTACGCCCTGCCGGACAATGTGACCTTCGGAGAGGGTGCGATGGTCGAACCCTTTGCCATCGGCATGCAGGCCGCGTTTCGCGCGAAGATCAAACCGGGCGATGTGGCTCTGGTGCAAGGCGCTGGCCCGATCGGCATGATGGTCGCTTTGGCCGCATTGGCGGGCGGATGTTCCAAGGTGGTCATCACCGATTTTGCCCAGCCCAAACTGGACCTGATCGGCCAGTATGACGCCATTGTTCCGATCAACCTGGGCGATGACAACGCGGTTGCAAGGATCGAAGCCGAAACAGGCGGCTGGGGCTGTGATCTTGTATTTGAATGCTCAGGTGCGGCGCAAGCCATCCTGCAAGCCCCGCAATTTGTCTGCCCCGGCGGGGCCATTGTTCTGGTGGGCATGCCGGTGGAGCCTGTGCCGATGGACATCGTCTCCCTTCAGGCCAAGGAGGTGCGGCTGGAAACCGTTTTCCGCTACGCCAATGTCTATGACCGCGCCATCAATCTGATCGCATCGGGCAAGGTTGATCTGAAACCGCTGATTTCAGAGACATTCGCGTTTTCCGACAGTATTGCGGCCTTTGACCGGGCCGTGGAACAGCGGCCAACGGACGTAAAGCTGCAAATCACGTTTTGACGGGCTTAAAGCGTCATGCAAAAAACCTCGATCACGTAACGCTGCCTGAAATCAAAGATTTCAACGCGTTACGTGAGACCCAATGTTTCAGGTATTTCGTCAGACGCTCTAGACCACGGTCAGCACCGGGCACGGGTTTCATGGATTCCGCCAACACGCGCCGAAGCATTGTCAATGATCAAGGCACGCGCTGGATCACGCCTTGTTATAGGCGGCGTCCAACCGGTTAATCGCCTGCACATTTCCAGCCGAGTGCCCCTCGGGATCAAAATGGCTGGAGAGATAAGCATCCACAATATCCTTGGCCAGTTCCGCGCCGACAACGCGCGCACCCAGCGTGATGATCTGCGCATTGTTGGAGGTGGCCGCTTTGCCTGCTGAATAGGTATCATGGCATTGTGCCGCGCGGATACCCGGCACCTTGTTGGCCGACAGGCAAACGCCGATCCCGGTGCCGCAGACCAGAATGGCACGCTCAACCTCGCCCGCGATCACAGCATGAGCGACCCGGTTGGACAGGTCCGCATAAAACGCATCCGGGCCGTCCTGCGTGCGTGACATCTCGACCACGTCATGGTGCGCGCCAAGGTGCTCCGCGAGGGTTTTCGCCAAACCTTCGCCCGCGCTATCGCCTGCCACTGCAATTTTCATGTCGTTTCTCCCAAGTCCAAGGTTGCCGCAGATTTTTCCAGAATTTTCAGATAGCCGGTCGCGTCCCACGCCGCGCGCCCGATGAACAGCCCGTCAATGTGCGGGCAGCGGATCAATTCCTCGCAATTGTCCTGATTGACCGACCCGCCGTATAGGCAGGGCACCCGCCGTCCCAGCATCTCGCCTGCAACGTCGATGATCTCGGCCTGTCGCGCGTCGGCATATTCTGATGTCGCGGGGATGCCATGTTCACCAATCGCCCAGACCGGTTCATAGGCCAGCAAGACCGGCGCGGTGCCAGTAACCCGCGCCAGCGCGGCGCTGACCTGCGCGGCCAGCACCTCTTTGGCGCGCCCCGCCTCGCGTTCCTCCAGCGTTTCGCCGATGCAGATCAAGGGGATCAACTCATGCCGCACAGCCGCCGCCACCTTCAGCCCCACGGTCTCATCCGTTTCGCCAAAATGCGCGCGCCGCTCGGAGTGTCCCAGTTCCACAAGGTCCAAGCCGCAATCCAAAAGCATCGGTGCGGAAACTTCGCCCGTCCACGCGCCTGCATCCTCCCAATGCATATTCTGCGCCCCGACCTTGACCGAGGTATCGGCCAATGCAGCCTTGATGTCGCGCACGAAAGGAAAGGGCGGCACGACGAACCGCTGGATGCGCGGATCACGCGCACCATCCGCTGCGGCGAGCGCGCGGGCAAAATCCAGCCCTTCGGCAAGCGTCTTGTTCATCTTCCAACTGGTGCCAATCCAAAAAGACGGTTCAGACATGCGACGACCTCGTTTTAACCATCAGTATGGTGTTCATATGTTCAAATCCTGCACACCACTATCAATGTGCGGTGCCCAGAAGGCGATACTTTCCGCGATTTGACCAATCACTTCGCGGTCATTCGGTTCGCGCTCTTTGAAGGACAGCTCAAGACAGATTTCATTGTCCACCGCACCGCCCTCAGCCAAGGCCGCCAGCAAGGGTGCTGGCTGAATACGGCCCTGCGCGTTGAACGCGGCGGTAAAGGGGCGGTGGCCGCCCTTGTCCATCAGGCTTTGCTTGATGTGGATGATCGGGCTGACCTTTGGCACCGCGCGCGCCCAGGCATAGGGGTCATAGTCCGCCGGATCAGGGCTGGTCACATCGCCGTGGTCAATATCGGCCATCATCTTCATCGGGACGGCCATATCGGCAGCGTCCAGCCGGTCTTGCAACGCCAGGGCTGCTGCGATGGTTTCCCCGAATTCGCGCCCGATGCTCATCGGTTCCCAAAAAATGAACTCCAACCCGGCGCTTTTGGCGTGTTCCGCAACCTGCGCCCAGCACTCGATCGCCGTGTCGATCAGGGCGGCGCGCCGACTTGGGTCGTCGTAGTCGCTGTAGGTGAATATCGCGAATTGCGTACCAACCGAGGTGCCCCCCAATTCAGCTGTGATATCGGCAAAGGTCTTGAACCACTCGACGTAATAGCGCCGCACATCAGGGTCAGGATGGCCAAAGTGGTTGAGCCGTCCATAAGGCCCCGTCATGCCGCTGGTGACGCGCACGCCGGTGCGGCGCAAAGCTGCGCCCATCGTCTTGGTCAGCCGCGCGGCGACCGGAGCTGGCCAGCTTGGGTTGATGAATTCATGGGTCAGTTGCAGATCACGGATACGCAGATCCCGCGCGACGGTGTCGATCAGGTCGTCCGGCTGTGCAAAGCGGTTGACCAGCGGGTTCGTGTTCAGCGAAAGCGTCAATGCCATCGAGGCCCCTCCCAGCAAAAGCTCGGTATTATGAAATCGGGCATCGCCGTGGCGCGGCAATGCTCCAGCAGCGCATCCTCGGACAGACCGGCATGCAATCCGGTGCGCACCAAAGCCGTCGCAAAGCCCGCGGCCCGCCCCCCTGCGATATCATGTTCGGGGCTGTCACCAATGCATAAAATGCGTTCTGACGGCCCCAAAACCGCCTGCCCCATGCGGTAGATCAGCGGATAGGGCTTTCCAACCCACTCCACCGTGCCACCCAGTTCTTCGTAAAGCTGCGCAATGACCCCTGCCCCAAACCGCTGCCCCTGTGGCGTGAGCATTTTGATATCCGGGTTGGTGCAAAAAGCGGGCACGCCACGCTGCGCCGCAGGGGCCAGCCATCTGCGGTAATGCGCGCGGTCAAATTCATCTGCGCGGCTGCCTGCGATGATCAGCAGATCCGCCGCTGCGGCCTCATCCACCGGGGTCAGGTCAAGGCCTGCAACCGCCGACATATCCCCGTCACGCGCGTGAACCCAAACGGCGGCACCGGGGGCGATATCCTGCCCGATCCGGCCTTTGATTTCGGCAAAGGCGGCTTCCCCGGATGACATCACGGTGATGTAGCTATCCCGGTCAAACCCCAACCGCGTCAGGCGCGCCGAATTCGGGGCTGCACGCTTGCCGGAGTTTGACAAAAGCACCACCTGCTTGCCCATCCCCGTCAGGGTGGACAAGGCCGCCGCTGCCCCCTGATACGCCCCTGTGCCATCCAACAGCACGCCAAACTGGTCGATCAGAAACGCGTCATACTGCGGGGCAAGGGTCATCAAATCCGTTTTCATAGGGCCGACCGTGCCAAAAGCGCTGTGCCGAACGCGGCCTCACCGGACAGCGGTTCGGGCATTGCGACGGACAGGCGACGCGCTCTGATCCGGGTCCATGCTGCATTCGCAGAACCGCCGCCCACGGATCGAACGCTGCGCAAGTCGGGCGCACCAAGCTCAGCCAGCCGCGCGTAGGCCTGCGCTTCGATGTCTGCGATACCTTCGAACATGGCCTGCAGATGCGTGCTGTCCGCTGCCGGGCGCGGCCCCATGACCGGTGCGTGTTCCGGGTCACTGATCGGAAAGCGTTCACCGGGTTTGGCCAGCGGGTAATAAAATAATCCGGTGTCGGTCTCAGGGTCGATCCGGGTCGAAAGGGCCGCGATCTCAGGCGCGGAAAAGACCGACAACAGCGCATTGCCCCCGGTGTTGGACGCCCCACCCGCGAGCCAAAGGCCCAATATTTTATGGCTGTAGATACCGAATTGCGGCGCGAATACCGGCTGATCGGACAAGAGCTTGATCGTCAGCGTACTGCCAAGCGCCGTTACCCCATCCCCCGCCTGCGCCGCGCCCGTGGCCAGAAAGGACGCGCAGCCATCCGTGGTGCCCGCAACCACCGCGCAATCCGGGCTGAGGCCAAAGAGGTTATCTCCCACCTGCCCGACTACCGTTCCCGGTGCTACGACCTCCGGCAACACTGCCGGGTCGATCACCTCCGCGATCCAGTCGGGCCAACTGCCGCTGACGGGATCATATCCGGTTTTAAGCGCATTATTTTCGTCGCTGATCCAGCGCCCGCTGAACTGCCCGGCGATCCAGTCGGCCTGATGCACCACACGTGCGGGCTTATGCATCAGCAGCTGCACCGCCCGCGCCAGACCACTGGTGGCCCCGCGCGCTGCGGTTGTTTCGGGTGAGGCGGCGGTGATACGGTCCAACAGCTCCGCATCGGTACAGACGTCATTATACATCACACCGTCGGACAAGGGCACGCCGATGGCATCAATCGCCAGTATCGTGCCCGAGGTGCCATCAACCGCCATTGCACGTACATCGCGCGCGTCAACATCCTCCAGTGCCGCCAAGACCGCCTGTTCCGTTGCCGCCCACCAGACGGACGGGACGCGCGGGCTACCGGGGTGATCGGCATGGGCAGATTTGCCCGTGCTGACAAGATGCCCCGCCGCATCAATCACCACGGCCCGCGCGCCGGAGGTGCCCAGATCAATACCGAGGTAAAGCTCAGCCATTCAGCGCCTGCCGATATTTTTCGGCGTCCCAATCAAGCAATTCGCCATTTTCCGCCATGCTCAGATAGTTCAAAATGGCGCTTTCGGGCACGCGCGTCAGCACATCCCCAAGACACTGCGCAAGGGCCCATGCACCCACCGTTGCATCCGCACGCATGGCAGCCCCCTTACCCGGTATCAGGACAAAGGGCGGACTGTCGCCCATGGGCGGCGCGTCACAGGCCATGGCCCCCACGCCGCAGAAAATCACGTGATCGGGATACAGACTGCCACCCGTGGCCATCCCCAACAGCGCAGGATGGCAGGCCACCGCAGATAGGGAGGCCGGGCCCGCCACCCAGCCCTCAGGCAGATCGCCGGGCGGGGCCGCGCGCCGGGGCCGCGACTCCACGCGCAGCGCCTCAGCTACGCCGAGCAAAAGATCACCCGCGGCACCAACCGTATCGGCCGCGACGATCACGCCGTGATTGCCGAGAACGATGACATCGCAGCCTTGCCGGACCAGATCGCGCACCTGCCGCGCCAGGTTGGCCCCCGGTTTCGCATAAGGTGTGACGCCCCAGTTGAACCCGACCAGTTTTTGACCGATGGCAGCCACCGGGTCGGCCTGAATTGCATGCGCCAGCGTATGGACACAATGCACATGAAGCACGATGCGCTGCTCAAAAACCGCATGCAGCGATGTTTCGATCGAGGGGCGCAAGCCGTCCTGCGCCAGCGCAAACTCCATCGGCTGATCAGCGCGGGCCTCGCCCTTTTCCAGACTGGCCCGCATGGCTGGCAGATCACAGGCCACGAAGATATCTCGCGCCTCGGCATCGGCCAAAAGCGTGCCCGACGCCTTGATCCACATCACATCACCATCCTTGACGGATGTATTGCCCCCCGCCGCCTGTATCAGCATCGGATCGGCCCCGATCCGGGCGGACAGGCTGGCAAGCTCTGCCAGATCAGCGGGCTGCATCGTCATGTTTGCCGCTCCAGATTTTGCGCAACCCACGCGGTAAAGGCGTCGATCTGCTCAGCACTCATCTGCAAATTCTCCTTGGTGC
Source organism: Roseobacter litoralis Och 149 (assembly GCF_000154785.2). Lineage (NCBI taxonomy): Bacteria > Pseudomonadati > Pseudomonadota > Alphaproteobacteria > Rhodobacterales > Roseobacteraceae > Roseobacter > Roseobacter litoralis. The sequence goes on along the minus strand of NC_015730.1, from coordinate 900,106 downwards.
GGCGGTACAGGATATCCTGCGCGGACATCGCCCATTCGTGGGTCGCAAGATAGCGCACCTCTGCCTCAAAGAGGCGTGGGCCGAATTGAACCCCCAGATCCTCCAGCGCGGTTGCATCCCCAAGGATCATCCGCATCCGCGTGCCATAAAGCCTGCCCCAGTGCAGCACCAGATCCGCCGGCAGCCATGGGTATTCGCGCTGTATATCCGCAACAAAGCGGTCAAAATCCGCGTCTGCAATATCGCCACCGGGCAGCGGCGCTTTCGCCGTCCAATCCGCGCCCATCTGCGGGAAAAAGCCGTCGAGCTTTTGCAGCGCATGTTCTGCCAGCTTGCGAAAGGTCGTAATCTTGCCACCAAAGACATTCAACAGCGGCGCACCGCCTTGTGTTTCAAGATCGAACACATAGTCGCGCGTCACGGCTGACGGGTTGCCCGCGCCGTCGTCATAAAGCGGGCGCACGCCTGAAAAGCTCTGGACCACATCGTCACGGGTCAGTTCCTGTTTGAAATAGCGGTTCACCGCCGCCAGCAGGTAATCAATCTCGCTCTGATCGGCTGTGACCGCTTCCGGCGCGCCATCATAAGCGATATCGGTCGTGCCGATCAGGGCCTTGTCACCCTCGTAAGGGTTGATGAAGATCACGCGTTTGTCGTGGTTCTGGACGAGATAAGCCTGCTGCCCCTCCCAGAATTTCGGCGTGATGATATGGGAGCCCTTGACCAGCCGCACATTGCGCTTGCTGTTGGTGCCGGTCACACGGCCAACAACATCCGTCACCCATGGGCCCGCCGCATTGACCAGTGCGCGGGCGGAAAAGGCGCGTGTGCCCTCTGGGCCCTGCACGGTGATGTCCCACCGATCCCCGTTGCGCCGCGCCGATGTGCAGGCCGTGCGGGTCAGAACCTCGGCCCCTTTTTCAGCGGCGTCCACCGCATTCAGGATCACAAGACGGCTGTCGTCGACCCAGCAGTCGGAATATTCAAACCCTTTGGTATACCCATCCTTGAGCGGCACCCCTTCGGGAGCGCGTCGCAAGTCCAACACCCTAGTGCCGGGCAGCTTTTTGCGCCCGCCCAGATTGTCATAGAGAAACAACCCCAGACGGACCAGCCAGGCAGGCCGATCATCCGGCGAATGGGGCAGAACGAACCGCATTGGCCAGATGATATGCGACGCGGCGTTGAGCAAGACTTCACGTTCGATCAGCGCCTCGCGCACCAGCCGGAATTCGTAATACTCAAGATAGCGCAGCCCGCCATGGACCAGCTTGCCCGACCGCGAAGATGTGCCCTGCGCCAGATCATCTTTTTCGCACAGCACAACCTTGAGGCCGCGCCCGGCGGCATCGCGCGCGATCCCTGCCCCGTTGATGCCGCCCCCGATGATGAAGAGGTCGCAGGGTTCGCTCATTGGGCGGTGTCCTTTGCCTGCACGCCGTAGCTTTCGAACCCTTTGGCGGTCTCTTCGATCTCGCCGTCGCTGAGCAACACCGGCCCACCAATCGCCAATGTATGAACATATTGATGCGCCAGCGCTTCCAGCTCACCCGCCAGCCAAAGCGCGCGCGTGAGGTCAGACGCCCCCACCACCATGCCATGGTTGGCCATCAGACAGCCATTGCGCCCCTCCATCGCCTCCAGAATATGCTCGGACAATTCTGCCGTGCCATAGCGGGCGTAATCGCAGACACGAATGTCGGGGCCACCAAAAGCCGCAATCATGTAATGCACCGCCGGGATCGGTTTGCGCGCGATGGCCAGAATGGTCGCATAGGGTGCATGGGTATGCACCACCGCGTTGATGTCCGGGCGCCCGCGCAGAATGTCGCGATGAAAACGCCACTCGGATGAAGGTTTGTTCGGCCCCTCCCAACCGCCATTGTCATCGTCCAGACGCATCCGGGCGATCATGTCCGGCGCAATCACGTCATAGCCGACAGCCGATGGCGTGATCAGCATATGATCCCCGTCGCGCATCGACACATTGCCCGATGCACCCCGATTAAGCCCGTCCGCTTCCAGCTTCTTGCAGGCTGTGATGATATCCTCGCGCTGTCCCATCAGATCAGCACGGGTTGCGCGCGGGTTCACCCGCGATGAAACGACGGACTTCTTCGGCGGCCTGTTCCGCCGCATAGGTCACGGTGCGCACCGATGCCCCGGCGATATGCGGGGTAAGGGTCACATTGGGCAATTGCAGCAGCGGCCAGTCTTTGGGCACCGGTTCGACACCAAAGGTTTCCATCATGGCGCTGCCGATTTCACCCTCCACCAGTGCGGTGTAAAGATCATCGTAATGGCACATCGGGCCACGGGCCGTGTTCACGAATAACGCATCGTTTTTCATTTTCTTGAAGGCCTCTTTGTTCATCATTTCTTTTGTCTCATCGGTGACGCGCGCATGCAGCGTAACCACGTCCGCCTCGCTCAACAGGCGGTCCAGTGTCACATGTTCCACCCCCGCTTTCGCATCCTCAGGGGTCAGTTGCACATAGGGGTCGCAAACCAGCACCTTGGTCCCAAAGGCGCGCAGCAGCTTGACCACTTTGCTGCCGATATTGCCATAGCCGATGACGCCCACGGTCATCTCATTCAATTCGCGGCCCGTGATATCGGCCCGGTAGAGATCACCGCGCCATATGCCATTGCGCAACGCCTCGTGGCCTTCGCGGATCTTGCGGGTCTCGGTCAGGATGGCCCCAAGGGTAAATTCCGCCACGGCACTGGAATTGCGCCCCGGTGTGTTGACCACCGTGACCCCGTGATCCGCCGCCGCCTTCATATCCACATTGACCGGCCCGCCGCGCGACACCGCGACCAGTTTCAGGTTCGGCATCCGCGCCAGCATACTACGCGATACAGGCGCCAGATGGGTCACCAGAATTTCCGCATCCCCGACGAAGTCGACCACATCATCCGCCGTGCCGAAATACTCCTTGAGATCATCCATGCCCTTGACCGAATAGCCATGTTCCATCGGTTCATCGGGCCAATTGTCCTTGCGGGTGCGGATGTCAACCGCGTCGCCACAGGCCGCTGCAAGCGCATCGGCAAATTTCTCCGGCAGCATGAACAGATCGCCTATGATCGCGACTGACTTAGGCATGATGTGTCTCCTTGATAGTGGCGAGCGTCGCCCAGACCGGGGCGGCATCTGTGCGGATGGTGCGGTAGGACGGAAACAAAGCGCTGTAGCGCGCAGCAAGGTCCGCGTCCGGTGCTTCGGCAGGCCCGAGCAAAGGCTGCACCCAATCGGCGATGCAGGCATTCATATCCGAATAGGCCCCGATCGCCACAGCAGCCGTCATCGCAGCCCCTGCCGCCCCGGCTTCCTCGCGCGCGGTCGTGCGTACATTTGCGCCCAGAGCAGAAGAAAAAACCTTGCGCAGCGCGGCCGAGCGCGCGGCCCCGCCCGTCAGGCGCACCTCGGTCGGGACGCCGCCCATCGCGTCATAGCAATCGCGCGCCGCATAGCCCAACCCTTCGATGACCGCCCGCAGCAGATCGGCAAAGCCATGCTTTGATCCAAGCCCCATGAAAGCAGCGCGCGCGTTGGTGTCGGTGAAGGGTCCGCGCTCTCCCGCTTCCGAGATATAGGGGTGATAAATCACCTCGCCGGGGTTTGTACGCGCCAGCCACCCCTCGATCCGGGCAACGAGATCGGCGTGTTCAACAGCGCCGCCCATCTCGCGGATCAGATCCGCCCCCAGCCCAAGCAGCCAGTCGATGTTGAGCGTTGAGGCCATATTCGTCTGGATTTGCGCAACAAGGCCCGGCACAGGCAAGACCATGACATAGCCCGAAGGCTCCGCACTCAGAGTGACATCTGCCGCCGGGGTTGCGCGCATGTGCATCCCCGTTGATCCCACGATGGTGCAGCCCGTCGCGGCATCCGGCGTGTAAAGCCCCGCGCCCAGCCCGGTACAGGCCACATCCACATAGGCCAGCGCCACGGGCGTGCCCTCCAACAGCCCGGTCTGCGCGGCGGCCTGTGCGGACAGGCCATGAGTTTGCTGCGCACCATCGACGATTTCGGGCAGCAATCCACGGCGATGGGTCAGCCCAAGGCTGGCAATCACCGCGCCGCTATAGGCGCGGGTGCGAAAACTGCCGAAGGTGAAGTTGGCTTCTGACGGGTCGGTCGCCCGCACGCCGGTCAGGTTGAGATAAATCCAGTCCTTGCAGTGCAGCGCCACCTCGGCGGCGTCCAGCACCTCCGGCATCGTCGCATCCATATGCGCCAGCTGCACCCCCATCTGGCAGGCGTTCAACCCGGTGCCGGTGCTCTGGAACCGCTCCGGCGGCTCAGTCGTGCGCAAGCTGGCCGCCGTGGCAGCACTGCGCGCATCAAGCCAAAGCCATGCATCCGTGACGGGCCGGTTGTCCTTGCCCACAAGCCACGTGCCGTCCCCCTGCCCCGTCACTGCAAGGGCCGCCGTGCGCGCCGCAAGATCGGGCACCTTGTCGGCCAGATCGCGCAGGGTCCGGGCGCAATCCGCCCATGTCGTATCCTGACACTGAAACGCCGCCCCATCCGCGCGGGTGGTATAGCGGTTGGGCACCGAGGCGACGGCGATCTGCGTGCCGTCCAGCAGGAATGCCACCGATTTGATGACCGATGTGCCTGCATCAATCCCGATCAGAATATCACGCGCCTGAGCCGTCATGCCATATGTGCCCCGTGGCTGAGGGCGGCGCCCGTGTCCTTGTCAAAGACATGCAAATCCTCCGGTGCGAGACGCACATGGATGGCATCCCCCACCGCCACATCCGCCCGGTCGTGTTCGACCAGAACAATGGTGCCGTTTGCAAAACTGGCGGCGATATGGCTCTGATCGCCCAGCCACTGGTTCGCGATGACCTTTGCCTGCGCGCCCGCCGTGTCGCGGTGCACCGCATAAGGGCGCACCCCCAGCACGATGTTCTTGCGCGCCAAAAGGCTCGCGCGCACTTCGGGGGCAAAGGCATCAGCGGCATAACTCAGATTCAGACCCTGCCCCAGATCGAGGTGCAACTGCCCTTCCTGATCGCTGGCTTGCGCGTCAAAAACATTCATCGGCGGCTCGCCCACAAAAGTGCCGGTGAACAGATTGGCCGGTGCTTCCTTGATGGTCTGCGGGGTGGCAAATTGCTGCAACACACCGCCCTCCATCACCGCGATCCGGTCTGCGAGCGCGTTGGCTTCGGTCTGATCATGCGTCACGAGGATCGCCGTCAGCCCACGTTCCTTGATATAGTATTTGATCCGCCCGCGCAGCAGTGTGCGCAATTGCGGTTCCAACTGACCCATGGGTTCGTCCAGAAGGTGCAAATCCGCATCCCGGATCAGCGCGCGCGCCAGCGAGGCCCGTTGTTGTTGCCCGCCAGACACCGACGTCGGATACCGGTGCAGAATGTCGGTAATCTCCAGCATCTCGGTCACTTCCTTGACCTTGGCCTCTACCTCGCTGGCGGGCAGTTTCGCGGCCTTGAGCGCAAAGGCAATGTTTTCACCCACGGTCACGGTCGGGTAAAGCGAATACCCCTCAAAGGCCATCGCCACATTGCGCCGAACCGGCGGGAGCGTCTGAATTTCGCGGCCCGCCAGTTCGATCGTCCCCCGGCTGGTTTCCTCAAAGCCCGCGATCATCCGCAAGGTCGAGGTTTTACCGCAGCCAGATGAGCCCAAAAGCGCGATAATCTCGCCTTTCATCACGTCCATGTCGATGTTCTGGACCGCATGAACACTTTTGCCGATGGCACCGTAGAACTTGTCGACGCCCGTCAGTTTCAACAGCGCGCTCATCATGCGGCTCCTTGTGTATTTGCGGGCTGTGTCGGTGCAACCCGGTTGCCTGTGGCGCGGTCAAACAGATGGATGTGGGTCGCGTCAATCGTGACAAAGCCCGTCCCTTGCGCAGGTCCCGGACTGCCCGCCGGGCGCGACACCATGATTTCGCGACCATTTTGGGTCAGTCCGAGGGTCACGGTTTTCTCGTTCAGCGGTGTTTCCGTCTCGATTATAAGGGGGATCGCCCCTGCGGTGCCTTCTGCGACAAAGCGGATCGCTTCGGGGCGAATGCCAACCGTGCACGCGCGCCCAACCATTTCGGCATATCCGGCATCAACGGTCACGGGAACGCCGGACAGGGTAAATTGCACACCACCTGCGCCTTGTGTGAGTGTGACGTCCAACAGGTTGATTACCGGATCGCCAAACAGGCGGGCAATCTCGATATTGGCCGGGGCGAGATAGATGTCGGACGGCGTGCCGGTCTGTTCGATGCCGCGCGCACTCATCACCGCGATCCGATCTCCAAGCGCCATCGCCTCTTTGTAGTCCTGCGTGACGTAGATCACCGTGGCGTTCTGCTCCTTGAGCAGGCGCGGCAGTTCCAACCGCATCTCGAACCGCAGCTTTGCATCCACATTGCGCAAAGGGTCATCAAGCAGCAGAATGTCAGGCTCCCCCGCAAGGGCGCGGGCAAGGGCGGTGCGCTGCTTTTGACCGTTGGACAGTTCCTTGGGCTTGTGGTGCAGCACATGTTCGATCTTGAGCATCCGGGCGATCTTGCCCACTGTGTCGGTGATCCCCGATTTACTCATGTTGCGCGCGGTCAGGGGGGCTGCGATATTGTCGGTCGCATCCATATGCGGAAACAGGGCAAAGTTCTGGAACGCCATGCCGATGCCCCGGTCCTCTGGCTCGACACCGTTCATGTCACGCCCCTGAATGGTGATGGTGCCTGCATCCGGCTCAACCACGCCAGCGATCAGACGCAACAGCACGGTTTTACCCGCCCCGGAGGGGCCGAACAACACCAGTGTCTCCCCCTGATCCACCGACAGGCTGACCCCGTCCAGAACCACGTCCTTTTTGAAGGCTTTGACAATATTCTCAAGCGCCAGAGTCATGGTTTATCCTTTCACCGCGCCAAGGCTGAGGCCTTCGACAAGGTAGCGTTGTGCATAAAGCGCGAGCGCAAAAGTCGGCGCAATCGACAGGATGATCCCCGCCGCGATCTGCCCGTATTGCACGCCGGAGGCGGTGATAAAGGCCAGCGCCCCAACCGTGACCGGCTGTTTGTCCGCCGAGGCAAGCACCAGCGCAAAGATAAAGTTGTTCCATGCAAAGATAAACGCCAGCAGGGCCGCCGCCGCAATTCCTGGCCCCGCCAGAGGCAGCGCAATCTTGCGGAACGTCGTCCACCAGCGATGGCCTGCAATGCGGTAGGCATATTCGATATCTGCTGGAATATCCTCAAAATAACCCCGCACGATCCACAGGATGAGCGGCAGCACGATCAACTGATAGACCCAGATCAGCCCGCCGTAGGTATTGGCTAAGCCCAACTGCTGAAAATAAATCGTGAGCGGCAAAAGTACGAGCAGCGGCGGCGCGAAGCGAAAGGACAAAAGCGTAAAGGCGATGTCTTCGGAGCCGCGGAATTTCAGCCGCGCAAAGGCATAGGCCGCAGGCACACCAAGGATCAGACCCACCGCAACAGAGGCCGTTGACAAAAACAGCGAGTTGAACAGATTGCCCATGAACTTGATTTCAAGGGAGCTGGTATCCGTCACAAGCTGGCCGGTAATCAGCCCCCGGTAATTCTGCAATGTCGGTTCAAAGAACACCGAAGGTGGCACCTGAAGGATCGTTGCATTGGTCTGGAACGACATCAGGATGATCCAGAAAATCGGGAACATGAAGAACAGGATCACAAGGGTGATCGCGATGCCGCGCAGGACAGTTTCGAGTGGAGAGGTGGTGTTCATGGCCTTGCCCCTATGCGTCGCCGCGCTGCCGTTCACGCAGTCGCAGCCAGTTTTTGATAAAGATGCTCGACAAGAAATAGGTGATCGCCCAAAGGATCATCATCAGTGCTGCAGAACGCCCCACATTCGTCGATTGGAAGAAATTCAGATAGGCTTCAACCTGAAACACGGTCAGCGCATCGCCCGGCCCCCCTTGGGTCATCGCGTAAATGATATCGAACTGCTGAATGCTCTCAATCATGCGGAACAATACTGCGGTCAGCAGGAAAGGTGTCAGCATGGGCAGGGTGATGCGATAAAACACGAACCATCGCGGCACGCCGTCCAATGCGGCGGCCTCAAAAGGTTGTTGCGGCAGGGAGCGCAGCCCGGCCAGCAGCAGGATCATGATAAAGGGTGTGTAGACCCAGACATCGACGATCACGACCGTCAGCATTGCGGTCTGCGGATCGGACGCCCAGTTGAAATCGGTAAAGCCCAGAAAGTCTGCAAAATAGGAAAGAATGCCAAACCCCGGGTTCGTCATCAGCTTCCACATCAGGGCCGCAAGCGCCGGGGCCGTCATCAACGGCATAAGCAGCATGATCGAAACGAAATTGTTGAACCGCGTCCGCTTTTGCAGCAGAAGGGCAATCCCCAAGCCCAACAGCAACTCGATCCCCACCGCGCAGAACGCGTAGGTGAGCGACACTTTCAGCGTGTTCCAGAACGACGCATCCGACATGAAATTCAGATAGTTCTGGCCCCAGTTGTATTCCCGCGCCCAGGGTTGCGACAGACGATAGCGCTGCAGCGAATACAACACGGCCGTGAAAAACGGGATCAGAATGCCAATGCAGACCAGCAAGGCGGGCAGACTGAGCACATAGGGCAGCATCCGTCTGCTGACTTTAAATCGCCTGCGAGGGGGGGCGCCTATCGTTGCGTCTGACATGAACAATCGTCTCCTGTATCTCTGAGCGCTCTCAGAGCATGCAATTCACAGTGTGCGTGTGAAACAGTGGGGGCCCGCCTGCACAAGGCTGGCGGACCCTTTCGTCTCTGCTGACTTAGTGCAGGCCAGCCTCACCAAGCTGGGTGTTGACGGATTCGGCCAGCATATCCAGCCCTTCATCAACAGGCACCTCATTGGCGACCATCTTCTGAAGCGTCTCTGCCCACTCGGTTGTGAGGTCAAAGAACAGCGGCTGCGGCGTGAATTTGATCGATGCCCCCGGTGCCGATGCATCATGCATTTCGACATATCCCGAGTATTTCGACGACAGTTTATCACGGAACATTTCATCCGCCCATACCGAAGAACGTGCAGGGTTCACGAGGTCCATCTCACGCGCGCCGAACAGGTCATGCTCAGGGCCCGTGACCCACTGCAGGAAGTACCATGTGGCATCCTTGTTCTGTGAGGCCCGCGACATCGCCATCGACCAGATCCAGATGTTTGGCGTCGGCGCGGCTGCGTCAGGGTTGGCCGCAAAGCCAGAGAAGGCAAGGTTGCCCGCTTCTGCATTCTCGCCACCGTTCATGAAGTAGCCGAGAATGTCCGCGTCAAACATCATCGCAGACTTACCAGCCCCCACATCCGTGCCGACCTGATACCATGTGTGCGTTGACCAGTCAGGCGCACCGGAATCCTGGATCATCTTGACCCATTTGCTGTGGTATTCCTTGGACACATCCGTGTTCATGGCAGCCGACAACATGCCATCATCGCCAACGGTCAGATCGACCTGATCAAAGTTGGTGTATCCCGACAGGAAACCGGGGTGGATCGTTGCCCAGCTGCGCGAGCCGCGCACACCGATGCCATAGCCGCCTTCCATGACGGATTTTGCCGCCGATGCCGTGTCCAGCAACTCGTCGATATTGGTGGGAACGGACAGGTTGTTGGCGTCGAAAATCCGCTTGTTATAGGTCAGGTTGTTCTGCTCATAGGCCAGTGGGATACACCACTGCTTGGCATCATCAGAACCGATAGGCGCACCGGGAACACCGCTCCATGCGCAGGATTTGCGCACGCCTTCAAGCACGTCTTCCCACATGTAATCCGGGTTGGTCTTGGTGTCGTCCATGATCCATTCGTTCAGATCCTCGACCCAGCCCGCTGGACCATAGGTCCATGTCATGTAAGCACCGGTCATGAACGCGTCATATTCGCTGGAGCCTGACGACAGGGCGGCCGTTACCTTGTCGAAATACACATCTTCGGGGAAGACGTCATATTCCACATTCATGCCGGTGAGTTCCTTGAAGTTCTCAAGGTTGGCAATCATCGCATCGGTATAGGGGTGCTGGTTGAGCAGCAGACGCACGGTTGTGCCTTCGTGCTTTTTCCAATCAAACCCGTTCTGCGCCAGCGCACGGGTGGCCGAGGCATTGACCAGTATCGCCGCCGCAGATGTGGACAGGCCGAGCGCGCCAAGGCCCCTGAACAGTGAACGCCGGCTCATCTTGCCAGCCGTGAAGCTGTCTATCAGCTTGTTTTCTTTATCATACATTAGATTTCCTCCCTGGGTTTCAAAATCGTATCAGTCTTGCAAAAGCGCGCGTGCCGTGCGCTCATCAGTGATGAGGCCGCTCAGGCAACCGTTCATCAATACAGATCGGATTGCGCCGACCTTCTCTTTGCCACCTGCAATGGCGACAATCTTTTTGCCCTCGGAACCGTTCAGCCCCGCAGACATTGTTCGCTCGGTCAGCGCGGTCCGTATGGTGCGCCCCTCCGCGTCAAAGAACTGCCCGAGCAATTCGCCAACGCCACCCTTGGCAACGACGTCCTTGATCTCTGGCGCTTCTATCATGCCGGATGAGACCAGCGACGCGCTGGGTTCAGTTGTGCCGATGCCAACAACCTTCAATTCGGAATTTGCCGCCAATTCGAATACTTTGGACACACCGCGCTGGTTCAACAGTACCTCACGGTCTTCAACCGAATTGGCAAAGAACGGAACGGGCATTACATAGGCCGCGGCCCCCGTTTTGGCCGTCAGACGGGCCATCACGTCATGCGGTGTGGCCGAATAATTCCGGGTCAACCCGCCAAGCAGCGACACGAATTTGACCTTGCTGCCATCGCACCGGCCCATCTGGTCGACCGATGCAGCCAAGGTGCGACCATGACCGATCCCGATACAAGCATGATCACCATTGTCGATCTCACGCTTGATAAAAGACGCGCCCGCCTGACTTAACGTGCGCAGAGGCAATCCCGGCTCTCCGAGGTCAGGCGCAATTTCGCATGTTTTCAACCCGTATTTCGCCGCAATTGCGCTTTCCAGGGCGATGCATTCCGCGATGTCCCCTTCGATAGAGACCTTGACCAGACCATCCTGCACCGCGCGCGCGATCAGGCGATGCGCCTTGACCGATGGCACCCCAAGCCGCTTGGCGACCATCGCCTGTGTGAGCCCACCAACGTAATGCAGCCATGCAGCACGCACAGAAAGGCTCGCCTCCATCGCCATCTTTTCCGCCGTGAGCGCCATTCATTCCCCCATGGAACCGGTTTAGCCAAGTCGCGAAACCGAATTTTATTCCACCATGTGTAAAATTTTGCACTTTAAAGATAAGCGTGTCAACAACCTCCTACGCTGCATCGCAGCGCTCTACGCCTAGGGGGATGTGGGTGAGATCGACCCCGATAGACATCTGCCTGTCGGATCAGCGCCTGCGCCACGGATACCATCTGCGACTGCCCGCCTGACAGCTCGGAGATGTAGGATTCGGACAAATGCCCGATACCCGCGTCATGCAGGGCAGCCCCGACAGCCCCCATATCCTCAGCACTGACGCGCCAGCCAGCGAGGTTCTTGCGCGCCATCATCATGACGTCGAACACGGTAAGCGCGGCACTGGCGGCAAAGAACTGCGGCATGAAACACACCCGCCTGAGCCGGTTGCGGGAGGCGAGCGTCGAAAGATCGGTGCCGTTCAGGTTGACCATGCCAGTGCTGGGTTTCAGCAGGCCCGCGATGACACGAAACAGGGTGGATTTGCCCGACGCATTCGGCCCGATCAGAGCGGTCAACTCCCCCGGTGCAGCGCGTTGAAGCTAAAGAGCATCGCGATGCCCACAAGGATCATCGCTTCGGGCGTCACCCCGCGCAATTAGATAAAGGCAAAGAGCGCCAGCGAAGCCAGAAGCGAGAACATGAAAGCATTGACCGTGACCAGCAGGTCACCAACAGCCGGGATCACCGTAAAGCCAAGACGGCAGGTACAACCAGGCCAGCAACGGCAATCTTTGTCCAGCGCTCCTGTGTCAGCGCCCCCCTGCCAACGCGTCGACAACCGGGATCACATGGTCCTCTAGCCGGTCGATCAATGTGACGCCGCCCAGAATTTCGGACAGAAACTGCGAAATCGCCTCGGTGCGATACTCAAGCTGCTCCGAAGGAACAGGGAATGGGGCCATCGCTCTTTCAGCAAGTGCGATGCCTGTCTCCCTCACACGTCAACTGCCATGTCGTCTGACGCACAAACCCAACCGGCTCGTGGTTGCCTGCAATGAACGGACCCTGAATGCCTAAATCACCGATCCAGCGATAGACGCCGCCGCGCAAGCCCGCCTCATCCAGCGCAAGACCATCATCGACTGGGGTTAGTCCGCCGGTACGGATACCGCGCATCGTTTTGCATGCACAGGCTTTGGGTCTTGTTGTAGCGATTGCACGCAGCAACCCAAATTGATCCAGGACACTTAATCACCTTTGAAGAAGGCGTCGAAATCGCGGGCGGGCATTCTGCGCGACCTGACTTGGCGATGCCATGAAACTATATCAAAGCCCTTTGAGTTTCCGATATAGAGACCAAACAAGGAGGCTTGTATGAAGATTGGTGTTATCGGTGAGGGGGCCATCGGCCGCTATGTGATTGATCAACTCAGCATTGACGGGCGGGCACCTCTTATTTCGCTTGTGCGGCCGGCGCGTATGGACAGGGCGAATGACAAAGTGTCCGTTCGTGTCGCAAGCGTGGGCGACCTTCCCGATGATATTGATTTGATGGTCGATTGCGCGGGACATGCAGCATTGATCGAACATGGGGCGGCCATTCTGAAACGGGGCATTGATCTGGTGACCGTCTCACTGGGCGCACTTGCCGACGAAAATCTGGAACAACTCCTGACGCAAGCAGCACGGACCGGTGGGGCACAGCTGCATTTGGCCAGCGGTGCGATCGGCGCTTTGGATTGTCTGCAAGCTGCGCGTGTCGGGGGGCTGAGCGAGGTGACTTACACCGGACGCAAGCCGCCCGCCGGGTGGCGCGGATCTGCCGCGCAAGAGCGCGTCGATCTGGACGCTTTGACATTTGCCACCGCCCACTTCAGGGGCACGGCACGACAGGCGGCAACGCAGTATCCCAAGAACGCAAATGTCGCTGCCGCTGTGGCCCTTGCCGGATTGGGCTTTGATCACACACAAGCGGTTCTGATCGCAGATCCCGATGCAACCGCCAACATTCACGAAATACATGCATCCGGCGCATTCGGGAGTTTCGGCTTCAGGATCGAGGGCAAGGCCCTGCCCGACAACCCGCGCAGCTCTGCGCTTGCCGCGATGAGCGTCATTTCTGCCATCCATCGCCGCCGCGCTCCGATAACGACATAGCGCCCATATGTGTTGCAATCACACCCGTACCGGCGACCACGCGATGACAGGCCTGGAGCTGCGCCACTGGTTGCAATGTGTCAGCACGGCACCCGGTAAGCAGGCGGTGCGTGCCCTTTGCGTTCAGCTATTTAACAGGACCAATCGCGGCATCGTTCCGACAGTTTTTGGCAAAAGGCTCACCTGTCACGGCAAACCGATCTTTGCGCAGACTTCAAATGCCGCCCACAACAGGATGGTATGAACGAGGACAATAGCGGTCCCATTGTGGTGAGCACAGGTCGGTCGTCACCCGTCTGAGCCAGCAATTCGATTGCATGGCTTGTCGCATCGTTGCGATCGGGGTCCTCCAGTTCGGCGCTGGCCAGTAGGTTGCAATCTTAAACAGCTCGCCCGACATGATGTAGCCATCCGCGCCCTCGCCAGAGTTGGCCCGGTCCCGGCGCTGCGCTTTATTCGTTAGCAAGACAGTCTTTGAAATGCGACAGCACTTCGCCTCCCAATTTGGATGCACAGACGCGAGCCTATTCCAAACCTCAAAGCCACATTCAAAGACCACGGCACCGATTTGAGGGCGCTTGGAAAGCCCAAACCGCTGTGAGCGGTCTGTGGGTTTTGCCGCCCAGCACGGCGCGCGCACATAGCCGGGAGAAATATTCGACCCGCTTGAAAACGGCACCATGTTCCACAAGATTGAGCATGCGCATCGATTGATGACCCGGACAGCCCGGATAGTCCTATCTGAGTTACTCGCACATGATCATGAGCACGTTTGCTACTGTCATGTCACAAGCGAACGTTTCTGGAATTGCGCGTTTTTCCAGCGCTCTTCCTTGAGGATTTTCTCCAGTTTGTCGACAGCGCCCATGATGTCAGCCTCGTTCACGAACAGCGGTGTAATCCCGAAACGCATGACGTTGGGAGCACGAAAATCGCCAATCACATTGTCGGCTATCAGCGCCTGCATACAGGCATAGCCGTGCTCAAACGCGAACGACACATGGCTGCCGCGTTTCCTTGGTTCACGCGGCGTGACGAGATCCAAGCCGGGGCAACGCGCCTCAATCTCGCTGATGAACAGCGCGCAGAGTTCTGCTGAGCGCGTCTGCAATTCGTCCATATCCACATTGTCCCAAATATCGAGCGCCACGGACAAAAGCGCGAAAGACGCAATCGACGGCGTGCCGATCCGCATCCGTTCGATCTTGCCTGGCATGGGGCGGAATGCGGTGTCAAAGGCAAAGGGGGCCTCATGCCCATACCAGCCCGACAGGAACGGCTCGACCGTGTCGAGCAGACGGGGCGCCACATGGATGAACGCAGGCGCGCCGGGCCCACCGTTAAGATACTTATACGTGCAGCCCACCGCGAAATCCACGTCACAGCCACCCACATCGACAGGCACCGCACCGGCAGAATGCGCCAGATCCCAGACGACCACCGCGCCCAGCGCATGCGCTTTGTCGATGATCGCTTTCATGTCGTGGCGCCGGCCTGTGCGGTAGTCGACTTCGGTGAGCATCACCACGCCGACGTCTTCGATGATATGGTCCATGACATCTTCGGGATCGGGCGTGCGCAACTCGTAACCTGCATCCTTCAGCTTGATCAGCCCCTCGACCATATAAAGGTCCGTCGGGAAATTTCCGTTGTCCGACAGGATCACCTTGCGGTCCGGCACCATCGCCATACCCGCTGCAACCGCCTGAAAGACCTTTATGGACAATGTATCGCTGACCACGGTGGAGCCCGCAGGTGCGCCAATCAGACGCCCGATACGATCGCCCAGCGTATTGGTCTGCATGAACCAGTCCTTGGTGTTCCAGCCCTTGATCAGTTCGGTGCGCCATTCATCGTTGAGAAAACTGGTCATGGCTGGCACCGACGCGCGCGGCATCGGCCCGAGGGAGTTGCCGTTAAGATAGATCATCCCTTCGGGCAGATCGAACTGCTGGCGTGTCCATTCGAAATCAGTCTTGTATTGGGTCACAGTTTTTCCTCACTTCGAGATTTCTTTCAGGCGCTTGACCAGCGACATGTCTCTTTTCGTCGGTCCACCACGCTCTGGCATCGGGGCACAGACCCGTTCATTTGGCAGTCTAGCAGGCGCTCTGACCGCTGCACCCGTCTTTTTCATTTTTTCACTGATACCGTCCGATAGATGGGCGTATCCTCCCGGGCGGAAAATGAATATACGAAAGAGGAATGGAAGCCCGCGCTGTACTGCCTGAAAGGGGGATCAGGACGGCGGCTTTTTATCCGCCTCAAGCGCGGCCTCAAGGTCGGCTTCGGTGGGGAAACCGATGATGATGCCCGCCCTTGCCTCGTTCAGGTCTGCACCGCGCCTTTCGATCTCGGCATCCGACATTGTGGTGCGCTGGCTGATACGGCGGGTCCACTGGAAGAACAACGCCTGAAGGCGGTCACATTCGGCCGCATAGGCGGGATCACCGCCGAGATCGTGAAATTCATTCGGGTCGGTTTCCAGATCGAACAACATCGGGCGAAAGCCTTCGGCAAAGACGTATTTCCAGCGCCCGTCAAACAGCATCGTCAGTTTGGCATCCGCGACGCTGACGCCAAGACGACGGCGGACCTGACGCATGGAATAATCATATTCAGACACCACAAAATCGCGCAGAGCTTCCTGTTTGCCGTGCATCAAGGGGCGCAGGGACTTGCCCTCGATGATATGCGGCACCTCTTGTCCGCCGAAATAATCGAGAATGGTGGGGGCCACGTCGATCGCCTCCACCAGTGCATTTGACACCGTCCCGCGCGTGGCATCTGCCTCCGGGCTTGGGTCCATGACAATCAGCGGTATGCGCGCCGATGGATCGTGAAACAGCTCTTTTTCGCCAAGCCAGTGATCGCCCAGATAGTCGCCGTGATCCGAGGTAAAGACGATCAACGTGTCATCCCTCAGGCCCTTGGCGTCGAGAAAGGCCATCAATTCGCCCATCTGGTCGTCGATCTGTTTGATCAGGCCCATGTAGGCACCGATAACCTTGGTGCGGGTGGTCTGGTTGGTGAAGGCTTTGGAGACGCGCTCTTCCATGAAAGCGCCGAACACCGGGTGCGGGTCGTCCTTTTCCCCGTCATGGCGCAGCACGGGGGAATGTGTTTCGGGCGGGTACATGTCGTGGTAGGGCGCGGGCACGATATAGGGCCAGTGCGGTTTGATATAGCTGAGATGCAGGCACCATGGGGTGTCGCCAGCCTCTTCAATGAAATCCATCGCGCGGCGGGTGATATAGGGGGTTTCGCTTTCCTCATCGGCGGCGCGCGCCTTGAGATCGGAATTATCGAGGAACCAGCCGCTGAGGATATTGCCATCCTGATCCTCACCGCTGTTGGCCACGCTGTCCCACGGGTTTTCATCCTCCCAGCCGCGCTCCTTCATGAAATCATCGTAGTTCTTGTTGCGCTTGCCATAGGACGTGCTTGGGTGCAGCCCGTCGTCGCGCTCATAGGGCTCAAACCCACATTCCGCCACCAACGCCCCGATGGTGCTGTCGGGTGCTAGGCCAAGGCGCTTCATGCCTTCCGCATCGGCAGCCATATGTGTCTTGCCGCAAAGAGCCGTGCGCACACCCAGCGGGCGCAAATGATCGCCCAAGGTCATCTCACCCACCTTCAGCGGGATGCTGTTCCATGTTGAGCCATGCGAGCTGACGTAGCGCCCGGTGTAAAAGGACATCCGCGATGGACCGCAGATGGGCGATTGCACATAGGCCCGGTCAAAGCGCACGCCGCGTTTGGCCAGCGCGTCGATATGGGGTGTTTCAAGGCCCGGATGCCCCGCGCAGGACAGGTAATCCCACCGCAGTTGATCACACATGATGAAGAGGACGTTTTTTGTCATGAGAGTTTCCGGGTTCTGCAGATCATTGAAAACAACAGGAATGGCCGGGGCTGTGTGCGCGCCGGCCAGACCGATTAGCCTTTGGCGGCGTCCGGGATGGCCACACCCATCTCGCTCAGGGCGCGCAGGGCACCGGGGTGCAGGGCGAGGTTGATGTCCTGCACGGCACCTTCGGGGGTGATCGCCCGCAACCACGGCGACCCATCGCCCGCTTCTTTGACCCCGGCGTAGAAGGCCTTGCTCATCTGATAGATCATCTCCTCGTCCGCGTCCTGATTAGTGACGATGCCCACAGTCACGCCAAGGGTCGTGACATCCTCTTCGTTCATCTGATTGTCGCCGTAAGCACCCGCGGGCAGTGTCGCCGCGCTGAAACCCGGACGCCCTACAAGGGCCTGCACCCCTTCGGTCTCGAGCGCCTCTGAGGGAATGCCGAGGAAGCGGATTTCATTGGTGACGGCGATCTGCGTCAGGGCCGGGCTGGGCGCGTTGGTCGGGTTGCAATAAACATCGATGTTGCCGTCCTGAAAGGCCGCAGCTGCAGCGTCCCAACCAAGGCTGACCGCTTCGTAATCCGTGCCCGCTTCGAGGCCAGCAACCGCTTTGAACAGACGCTGCATGGTCGTGAATGCGGCACCACCGGGCGGGCCGAGAAAGACGCGTTTGCCAGCGATCTGATCCATGGACGTGATGCCGGAGGATCCATAAACCGCAATGTGATAAACCCCCATTGGGAAGTTCAGCACCGTGCGCAGGTTCTTGACCAGTTCGGGGGCTTGTTCGATTTTCTCATACATCGCGGCCTGACGGCGCATCAGCGCATGAATCACCGGCGAGGACATGCAGAAATCGCTGCGGCCCATGGCCACTTCAAGCACGTGGCGGGTCGCGGCACCGGTCGCGTTCAACTGGATCTCGTAGTCCGGTAGCGCGCCGTTCACGATGTTTGCAAAGGTCGTCATCACAAGGTTTGGGCTGGTGCCCGGTCCGAGTGTCGACATGCGCAGCAACTCCTTGGCAAAAGCGGCACGCGGCAAGGCCGCAAGTGCAGCCGCACCTGCCGTGCTTGCCAACAGGGAGCGGCGGGTCAGGTTTGGGGGTGTCATGGGTCGTTCCTCCTCTGGATCAAGTATTTTCGGGCGTCATGAAGGTGCCGAACCTGACGACGGACCACAGCGCAAAGGTCGCAGCCACAGCAATCCATGACACATAAGCTCCTAAGAACAAGAGCGCGAAAGCGAGGGCCAGCCCGATGGGCGCATAGCGTGCCTTGCCTTTGGCCGGGTAACAGGCGCGCGAAATATGCAGCACGGCAAGTGTGACAAACAGGATCGATTGCACCGATTCCATCAGCGGATAGCCGGTGCCGAGCAACATTGCGGGCTGATAGATAAAGGCAAAAGGGATCACAAAGCCGGGCAAGGCCAGCCGGGAGGCCTCAACAGCGGTGCGCATGGCCCCGGCCCTCGCAATTGGTGCGGCGGCAAAGGCGGCCAGTGCAACAGGCGGGGTCACAGCCGACAACACGCCGAAATACAGCACGAACATATGCGTGTGAATGATTGGCACGCCAAGCTTTTGCAGCGCAGGGCCCATGACCAGCACGATGATCAGATAGGCGGGCACCGTGGGCATCCCCATGCCGAGCAACAGACAGGCCAAGGCCATGAGCAGCAGGGATACCGCCAGTTGCCCGTCGGCATAGCTGCCAACAAGCGACGCGAACCGCAGGCCGACACCGGTCAGGTTCAAAATGCCGATGATGATCCCCACGGCCCCCACGATGACCACCAGCTGGGCGGAAATCATGCCCGCTGAGCGGATGAACTTGATCCAGGACGGGATGTCCGTCAGCAGGCTCGGCTTTAGCGCGAAGCCGAAGACCATGGCGAAGGCCACGCCGATAAAGCCCGCATAGGCGGGCGAAGCCCCCCCGACCATGGCCACGACAATAGCCGTCAGGGACAGCATGAACACAATGATCTGCGCGACCTCGCGCCATGCAAAATTCATCTTGGGCTGTGCGGAGATATCAAGATCCATGTCGCGCGCCGCACTGGACGTCGCCATGAACAAACCAACGTAATAGAGGATCGCCGGAACCGCAGCCGCCACACAAATCGTCAGATAAGGCTGGCCTGTCACGTCGGCCATGATAAAGGCAACCGCGCCCATGATCGGGGGTGTGATCTGCCCCCCGCTAGAGGCTGCGGCCTCAACCGCGCCTGCGAAATGCGGTTTGAAACCGCGTTTCTTGATCAACGGAATGGTGATGACCCCCGTGCCGACCACATTGGCCACCGCACTGCCCGAAATCGTGCCGAACAGACCGCTGGCAATCGTTGCCGCAGCCGCAGGACCGGACCGCACGCGCCCGGTGGCGGCCAGCGCCAGTTTCACCAACACCTGATCAATGGTCAGGAATTCCAGAATAGCCCCGAAGATGATGAAGATAAGAATGGTCGAGACGACCGTGGCCATCGGACGTCCGAAAACACCGTCGAAAGAATACCACAGAACCTGAATCAATTCCTCAGACGTCATCCCCGCATGGCGCATGAAGCCTGGCGCGAACTGCCCGAATGCGCCATAAATCAGAACAAAACCCGCCACACAGGCCATGACCATGCCGACAGAACGGCGGGTCAGTTCGATCACGGCGATCAAACCCAAAGTGCCCAGCCAGATATCTGTGGATGTCAGAAAATAAAGACCGGTTTCAATTTCCGCAGCGGCGCGAAAGTACTGATAGACCGCAACGCCGAGAAAGGCCGCCGTGATGAGCGCCAGCAGTTTTCCCACAGGGCTGCCGCTGCGCTCGACCTGAAAGAGCAGGATCAGCAGGCCACCGACCAGCAACATGCCGACCCGAAGGTAGGATTCGCTGAAGACACCAAAGACAGAGACGTAGAAAACGACGACGATGATCAAACCGGACAATGCCAGGCTCAATCCCGTCACGGATCTTGAAAGCACATTCTGCACAGGTCCCCTCCTCCTCGGTCTGCGGCAAGCCTTTCTGCCCGGCCACGGCGCACCACAATATTAACTAGACACACATCCCTTTAAGGTCGAACATGCGTTTCACTAGGTGGAACGCGTGGTCAAACTAAATCGCTCTGTTGAACGCAGTATGAAAATACTCGAAGTTGTGTCGAGTAATGGCGTGTGTTCATTGGTTTTTCTGGCGGATCAGACGGGTTTGCCCAAAGCCACGATCCTGAGAATTTGCGCAACGCTGGTCAATCAAAGATGGCTGACCCAGAGCCGCAGCGACAGTCGGTATCGTATTGGGTCCCGGTTCCCGCGCTTGAGCGTCTACCCTGATTCGATAGATGCGCTGGTCGAGGCCGGAAGCGCAGAAATCATGGAATTATCCAAGGCAACCGGGCTGGGGGTGGATCTTGCCGCCGCGATCGGAAACGGGCGGGTCGAGATTGTCGATACGACCCGACACTATGGCCGGCATGGTATCTTTCCCGATTGTATCGGCTACCGCCCTTCGCCTTTCCGCTCGGCTTTGGGCTGTGCTTTTCTGGCCGCCTTGGGGCCCGGGGAACTGATGGAATTCTCCGACAAACTGAGCGCGAGCCTGAAAGGCAAAGACCGCGATGCCGCCGCGCAACTGCCGGATAAACTCAAAGATATCCGCGCGCGCAGCTTTGCCAGCCGGGAACATGGCTATTGGGGGCGCGCGGTGGACTATGGCGGAATTCCCAGCGCGATCAGCGTTGCCATCCGCGCCAGCGATCAGGTCGTGGGGGCGCTGAGTTTGGTCTGGCTCGCCGAAAGGCGCAGCGTGGATGATGTCGCGCAGGCGCATCTTGCGCAGCTGAGCGCAGCAGCAGATGCCATTGGCACTCAATTCGCCGTGAACCTTGATCTGGGCGATCTGCCACAATCCTGAGTTATGGCGTCTGACAAGATACTTGGACCATCGCAGATCACCTAGAGCGTCTGACGAAATACCTGAAATATCACGTATCACGTAACGCGTTGAAATCCTTGATGTCAGATGGCGCTAGGTGTTTCAGGTTTTTCGCATGACGCTTTATGGCGCCTCTTCAGCCCCGAGGAACGCCTGCGCCTGCGGGCCGGTCTCAAAGATATGCGTGCGCGCGTCGGGAAAGACCTTTCCCAGTTTCATCCGCATGAAGGCCGATCCGGAATAGCGCGAAACCTTTGCGTAATAGCGTTCTGTCAAGCGGTTCACCATGTCGGCCCAGTTGCTTTCGAGCGCTTCGTCAATACGAAAACCATCATAGTTCACGATGACATCAACCCGCTTGCCATGGGCCTCACAGGTGCGGGCGACCGCCGTTCTGACCAGATCGATTTCGTCTTGTGTGCGGATGCGCATTTTCTCGAAGTTGAGAAATAGCTGGCCGAGCTTGCTCTCGATCGCCACGCGGTCCGGCAGATCAAGGTGCAACAGGTCGGTGCGCAGGCCCATCTCTTGTGTGCGGAAAATGCGCGGGTCCATGAGGCAGATTTCATCTACAATCGGGGGCACGTCCATCAGTCTCAAAATATCATGCTCCAGATCAATGCCGGGGGCGATTTCGATCAGTTTCAATCCGCCAGCGGTCAGTTCGAACACGCACCGCTCGGTCACATATAAAACTGGCTGGCCCAGCCGCGCCGCGCGCACGCCCGAAAACGAAATCTGCTCGACATGATCGAGGAATTTGCGCGCCCTGCCCTCTTGGCGGATCTCGACCCCATCCGCGTCGATCTGCACATCCAGCCCCTGCGCGCTGAACGTGCCGGCAAACACTAAGGCGCGGGCATTCTGACTGATGTTGATGAACCCACCCGCACCTGCAAGACGCGGCCCAAAGCGGGAGACATTGACGTTGCCAATAGCGTCCGCCTGCGCAAGCCCCAGACAGGCCAGGTCAAGGCCCCCGCCATCATAGAAATCAAACTGGTTGTTCTGCGGGATCACCGCGTCAGTGTTGACCGCCGCACCGAAATCAAGTCCCGAAGCCGGTTGCCCGCCGATCACGCCCGGCTCGGCGGTGAGCGTCAGATGCTCCAGCAACCCTTCTTCGGCGGCGACGGAGGCCACGCCTTCGGGCATCCCGATCCCAAGGTTGACCACACCGTTCACGGGCAACTCAAACGCACAGCGCCGCGCGATCACCTTGCGCGCATCAAGGGGCATGACAGGCATTTCACCACGCGGCGGTTTGATGCGGTTGGTGAAGGCCTGACTGAAGGCGGTGCGATAAGTCTGCAGATGGTTTTCCGGGCGCGCGATAACGACGGCATCCACCAGAATACCGGGGATATGGACGTCGCGGGCGGGCAATGTCCCCGCCTGCGCCACACGTTCGACCTGCACGATCACCACGCCGCCCGCATTATGCACCGCCATGGCTTGCGCCAGATTGTCGATGGTCAGCGCCTCGCGCTCCATCGTGACATTGCCCACCTCATCCGCCGTCGTGCCGCGCAGCAAGGCGACCGTCAGCTTCTGTGACGGGTAGAACAGGACTTCCTCGCCGCCGATCTCCATCAGTTCAACCTGCGGCTCGGTCGATATCTCGTTGATCGCGCCGCCTCCGTTGCGCGGATCGACAAAGGTCTCAAGGCCAACTTTGGACAACATGCCCGGCTTGCCCGCCGCAATATCGCGGTAAAGCTGGCTGATCACACCTTGCGGCAGGTTCCAGCCTTCGATCTTGCCTTGCGTGGCCAGCGTCGCGACCTTTGGGATCAGCCCCCAGTGCCCGCCGATAACACGTTTCAACAGGCCCTCATGCCCCAACCGGTTCAGGCCGCGTTCCTTGCCATCCCCCTGCCCTGCGGCAAAAACCAACGACAGATCGCGCGGATGACCTGTTTGCACAAACCGATCTTCGACAGCGGCCAGCAGTTCATCCGGGACACCTATGCCAACGAAACCGGAGGTCGTGACGCAATCACCGTCCTTGATCAGGGCCGCAGCCTCGGACGGAGAAACGACCTTGCTCGCCTTCATGCCGCTGCCCACGCGCTCTCCAAGGCCAACGCAATGCCGATGGTTTCTTCCGCCGAAATCGCGCCGGTGATGACAGACCTTTTGCCGGTTCGTTCAATCATGTTCATTTCCTCGGTGCTGTCTTGGGTTTCTGAATGCACTTACGCGCGGCTAGCCTGCACCGTTCGGCAGTGTTTTTGAGACTTCATCGTCCACCTGCGGTCGGCGTGTCGCGCCCGGTTGTGTATCGAGAACATCATGCAAACGCTCCATCAGGGTATTCAGCTGATCCCGCTCCGCATCCGAAAATGTGCTCATCAATGCGTTTTCAAATGACAGGGCCGCAGGAACAATCCCGTTGAACACATCCAGCCCCGCCGCGGTCACTTCGATCTCAACAAGGCGGTGGTCGGCATCGCAAGTGGATTTCGCCAGAAGCCCCGCCTTTTCCAGCTTGGTTACCGCGCGGCTGACACTCGGCTTTTCAAGATAGACACTGTCGTGAATTTCGCGAACGGACATCTTTTCGCGCCGCGCAACATGGACCAGAACCCGCCATTCAGGCGTCGAAAGACCGTATTCCGCGCCATAGACCTTCGAGAGCATCTTGGAGATACGCGATGACAGCACCGACAGTTTGTAAGGCAGAAACTCAGACAGGTTGAAATCACTTGAGGTCATGTAAATCCGGCACCTTCGATTTCGTTGCATATGAAATGATCTTGACTCATTTTCCCACAAAATGATAATCGTTGCAAGTGAAACGAATTTGACCCACCTGTCAAAGCGGAATTGAACGCACCATTATTCGCATCGGTGCCGACCACTTGAAACGTGAGGAGACATGCCATGAAAGACGCAGATATCAGCCGTTTGGTTCAGGCCAACGGCGGACTGACAAACCCCGGCTATATGCCCGGATTTGGCAATGATTTCGAGACCGAAGCCCTGCCCGGTGCCCTGCCCCAAGGCATGAACAGCCCGCAAAAATGCAACTATGGGCTATATGGCGAGCAGCTTTCCGGCACGGCATTCACCGATGTGCGTCCCGAACGCACGTGGTGTTATCGCATCCGCCCGTCGGTCAAACACAGCCACCGCTATGAAAAAATCGACCTGCCGCATTTCCGCTCCGCTCCGGATATCCACCCTGATGTGACCTCTCTGGGTCAGTACCGCTGGGACCCGATCCCGCATACGGATGAGCCGCTCACATGGCTGACGGGGATGCGCACCATGACGACGGCAGGTGACGTGAACACGCAAGTGGGCATGGCCAGCCACGTCTATCTGGTGACCCAATCCATGCAGGACGCCTATTTCTTCTCTGCGGACAGCGAGATGCTTGTGGTGCCACAGGAAGGCCGCCTGCGTTTCGCGACCGAATTGGGGATCATCGACCTTGAACCCAAGGAAATCGCGATCATCCCGCGCGGTCTGGTCTACCGTGTGGAATTGCTGGACGGGCCTGCGCGCGGCTTTGTCTGTGAAAACTACGGCCAGAAATTTGAACTGCCGGGCCGGGGTCCTATTGGTGCGAACTGCATGGCCAACCCGCGTGATTTCAAGGCACCGGTTGCCGCCTTTGAGGACCGCGAAGTGCCCTCGACCGTCACGGTCAAGTGGTGCGGCCAATTCCACGAGACAAAGATCGGGCAAAGCCCGCTCGACGTGGTGGCATGGCACGGCAACTACGCGCCCTACAAATACGACCTGCGCAATTATTGCCCGGTTGGCGCGATCCTGTTTGACCACCCCGACCCGTCGATCTTTACTGTGCTGACCGCGCCGTCAGGCCAGCCGGGCACCGCGAATATCGACTTTGTGCTCTTCCGCGAACGCTGGATGGTGGCCGAAAATACTTTCCGCCCGCCATGGTATCACAAGAATATCATGTCCGAGATGATGGGCAACATCTATGGCGAATACGACGCCAAACCACAGGGTTTTGTCCCCGGCGGTGTGAGCCTGCACAACATGATGCTGCCCCATGGCCCCGACCGCGAGGCGTTCGAGAAAGCGTCCAATGCGAACCTCGGCCCTGACAAGCTGGACAACACAATGTCCTTCATGTTCGAAACCCGCTTCCCACAGCAACTCACCCAATTCGCGGGCAAGGAAGCACCGCTGCAGGACGACTACATCAACTGCTGGGCGGACATCGAAAAGAAATTCGACGGCACACCGGGTAAAAAGTGATCACCATGCTGACGCTCTATTCCTATTGGCGGTCGAGCACATCCTACCGCGTGCGGGTGGCGCTGAACCTCAAGGGGCTGTCATATCGGACAGTCCCGGTCGACCTTGTGGCCGGAGCGCAGCGCGCGCCCGACTATGTGACGAAAAACCCCAGCAAAGCTGTGCCGACGCTGGTGCTGGAGGATGGCACAGTTTTAACCCAATCGCTGGCAATCCTCGATTATCTCGAACATACCGCGCCCGACCCCGCCCTTTTGCCAAGCGATCCGTTGCAGCGCGCAAAGGTGCTGGCGGCCGCGCAGATTATCGCGTCAGACATTCACCCGGTGAACAACTTCAAGGTGTTGAGCCGCCTGAAATCCCATCACGGGTTCACCGGTGATACCGCCGCCGCTTGGATGCGCCACTGGATCAGCGAGGGGCTTGAGGCCTATCAGGCGCTGCTGCCGGATGCTCCGACATACAGCTTTGCGAACACACCGCAGCTCTGCGACCTGTGCCTTGTTGCACAGCTTTACAATGCACACCGCTGGGGCGTTGACCTGACGCCCTTTGCCCGCCTGCTCGACATCGAAAAGCAGGCCCTCAAATTGCCGGCCTTTGACGCCGCGCGCCCCGAAAATCAGCAAGACGCAGCCTGAAGGAACCCCCATGACACAGCGCATCCAATCCTGGCTCGAAAGCGCAAATTCGCCCGAAACCGACTTCCCCCTCAACAACCTGCCCTATGGCGCGTTTCACGTCGCGGGCGGTGATCTGCACGCAGGCGTCGCCATCGGGGATTACATTCTGGATGTGAGCGCGCTGGAACAGACCGGTCAGCTTGACCTGCCCGAAAGCGGTATCTTTGCACGCGGCACATGGAATGACTTCATGGCTCTGGGGTCCGATGTCTGGGACAGCTTTCGCAAACACCTGACCGCCGCCTTGAGCAAAGGTGCCGCCCAGAAAAGCGCGTTTGAAACGCATCTGGTTGCCATGGCCGACGCCACGCTTGAGATGCCGTTCACCGTGACAGAATTCACCGACTTTTACGCAGGCCGTCATCACGCCTTCAACGTCGGCAGCTTGTTTCGCGACCCGGCCAATGCCCTGCCGCCAAACTGGCTGCACATCCCCATCGGCTACAATGGCCGCGCATCATCCGTTGTGGTCAGCGGCACCGACATCACCCGGCCCAACGGGCAGTTAAAATCACCTGACGCCGAAATGCCGGTGTTCGAGGCGTCAAAGCGGTTTGATCTGGAACTTGAGCTGGGCGCCATCGTCGGCAAACCCTCCAAAGGCCGCGTGAGCGTGCAGGAAGCCGATGACATGATCTTTGGCTACGTCTTGCTGAACGACTGGTCCGCGCGCGACATTCAAGCGTGGGAATACCAACCACTCGGGCCGTTTCAGGCCAAGGCGACGGCGACCACGATCAGCCCTTGGATTGTCACCAAAGCCGCCCTTGAGCCGTTCCGTGCCTCGACACCGCCGCGCGAGAAGGAACTGCTGCCCTACCTCACCGAGCCCGGCCCGATGCTCTATGATATCGACCTCGAAATAGGCCTTGCGCCAGAAGGTAAATCCGAGACGATCCTGTCGCGCACGAATTACAACGTCATGTATTATTCGCCAGCCCAGCAACTGACCCATCATACCACCAGCGGCTGCCCGATGCGGGTCGGTGATCTATTGGGCTCCGGCACGATCTCGGGACCGGAAAAGGCAAATCGAGGCAGTCTGCTGGAGCTTAGCTGGGCAGGTAAGGAACCGCTGACGCTGGACACCGGCGAAACGCGCACATTCCTTGAAGACGGCGATACCCTGACCCTGCGGGGGGCCTCAAAAGGTGACGGCTACCGCATCGGATTTGGTGAGTGCGCAGGCACCTTACGCCCGGCGGCTCCACTGGAATGAAGCGACGTGGCCTTGCGCGCCGATCCGTCTGAGCACTCATGATAAGGTAACGCCCGGTGGTCTCAGACCCATGGGGCGCTATGGTTTCGTCGAGGCCGTACAACCCCGGTTGGTAATACAAAACACACACCACAAAAGGGGAATAGACGGATGAAATGCCCTCAAAATCACTGATCTCCCGGCGGCATCTGCTGCTTGGGGCTTTTGCCATCTTCACCCTGCCGACGTATCTGCGGGCGGCCCCGCAAACGCTCTCTGCATTGCAGAGCGGCGGGCACGTCATCTATTTTCGCCACGGTGCGACCACATGGTCGGGGGTCGATAACATCAACTGGCCCCGCGCGCGGCAACGGCTTTTGTCGGGGGCGGGGATTGAACAATCGCGCATGATCGGCGACGCGTTCAAACGCCACGCCATCCCGGTCGGCGCGGTCTTGGCCAGTCCCTTTGCACGCTGCCGCGATATGGCAGAGATTGCGTTTGGCCGCGTCGAGGAGCGGATGGAACTCCTTGGTCTTTTGTCGGATGAACAGGGTCGGGCAGCCCGGATCGCATACCTTCGGGACAGGTTGCGCCTGCCGCCGCAAGACGGAGCAAACCGCATCATCATTTCGCACACATCCAATATCGCGACGGTCGCCAACGTGCGATTGGCCGAAGGAGAGGGTGCCATAATACGCCCGAATGGTTCGGGTTTTACGGTTCTGGAAACACCAATGCCTCAAGACTGGTGAGGGCAGTCAGCCCCCATCTTAGCCCTCGCCGCGTGCTTTTTGCAGCAGCGCGCTCAACTGCTCCAATTCGTCTTTGGACAGGTGCTGCAGCTGTCCAATGTGCAGATCAACCAACGGCTGGTCGATCCTAGCAAGCAACTCCTTGCCTTTTTCGGTCAAGTGGCTGCGCACAATGCGTCGGTCCGTTTCGTCATGTTCACGCCTGACCCATCCATCGCGCACCAAGCGATCCATCAGGCGGGTGACGTCGGCCCGGGGATCGGTCATCTGTTGACTGATCTGCGAAACGCTCGCGCCGCCATCGCCGTCCCGTCGGATCGCCCGCAGCGCATTGTATTGCCTGCCGGACAATCCGAATCCGGCCAGCAAGTCACTGACGTCCTGCCCAAGCACTTGGGATGTGCGCATCAGATTGAGATACGCCTGTTGCTCTGGCACATGGCTTCCCGTTTCCGCCACCACGAGGTCTGGTGTCTTGAATGCATCCATTTTCCGGCGGGACATCGTATCTCACATATATGTTATCGACAATAGATGTTGTAAACGTATATATAGATCACCAGCTTTGTTTTGTCGAGCAGCCAATGAACCGGCTGAATGTTTTTGACGTGAAACGGGGGCAGCATGACGGGTGCGCTTACGAAGAAAACGAGAAGCTATCTGAGCATGCTGGCCGGCGGTGCGGTCATCACGTTTTGGGCGGGTGCCCTTCACGCAGCGCAAAATCAGCAACCGCCTGATTACTCAACACTCGGCGCAGTACCCTTTACGTCCGCGAATGCGCCATCCGCCGTGCGGGCATCCGAGACGATGCTGACGATACAAGGGGGCCCTTACACGCTGGGTCGTAATGACGGTCCAGCCATTGAACGCCGCGCGCATAGCGTGACGTTGGAAGGGTTCCGCATGGATCGTACCGAAGTAACCAACGCGGCCTTTGCGGAATACCTGAACGCGCTCGATATTCAGGTCTTGGTGGCGTTTGAGGCAGGCGGCGTCTCCGCCAAACACTTGTCTCAGAGCGGGATTGCCCTTCTGACTGAGGGACGCGGCGACAGTGGTCTTTACCCCCTCATCGCACTGGATGATGATCAGGCGCGGATTGGTCACGACACGGATAGATTTGTGCCAACCGAGGGCTATGCAGACCATCCCGTAGCGGAAACAACTTGGGCAGGCGCACGCGCCTATTGCCACTGGCGCGGAGCACGGCTGCCCACCGAAGCAGAGTGGGAAGCGGCGGCGCGGGGTTCGGATGCGTTTCTCTACCCTTGGGGAAACACAGCACCCGACCCAACCCGCGTTTTCACCTCCGGGCGCACCGGTGTCACAGGCGCAGTTGGCGGTCGTCCTGCCGGGGCTTCGCCACTGGGCGTGCTTGATCTGAGTGGGTCGCTGGCCGAATGGACCTCAAGCCTTTTGCGGGCCTATCCCTATAACCCAAAGGATGGCCGCGAGGATCACACTCTGGCAGGTGAGCGCGTTACCAGAGGAGGGGATTACATCTACGATGCCAACGCCGCCACGTTGACCGCAACCCATCGAGACGGGTTTTCGAACGCGCCCGAACGCGGCCATCGCCATATTGGTTTTCGCTGCGCCGCAGACCTACAAACAGATCAAGGGTAACTGCCCTAAATCCATCTGGTATCATAGCAAAGCAAACGATTTTCTGAAGTAAGAGGCTCACCCATGTCAAGATTTTACGATACACCTGAACGATACAGCCTGATCTCTCGCACTCTACACTGGGGTATGGCCCTCCTCTTTGCAATGCAGTTTGTAACGGCAGCGCTGCGATGGGCCCTGCCCCGTGAAGATCCGCTGCGCGAGTTTTTCTGGGCCTATCACGCACCGCTCGGAACCACCCTGTTTTTGCTGGTGCTGCTGCGCGGCGCATGGGGATTGATCAACCTGAGGCGACGTCCTGCGCCGCACGCGGGACTGATCGGGCGCGCGGCTCTCGCAGGTCATCTGGCGATCTATGCTCTGATGGTGATTGTGCCGACGCTCCGTCTGATTGCGGCGGCGGGCAGTACGCGCGGGTTCAGCTATCTCAGCATTGAGATATTTGCGCCGCGTGAAACGAAAATCGCCTGGATGGACGCAATGGCGGAATGGCATGGGGAGCTGGGCTGGATCCTGGGCCTGCTTGTGCTTGGTCACATCGTCATGGCGGTCGGCTGGCATCACCTCGTCAAACGTGACGGAACCTTGCAGCGGATGACCTGAACGCGGGTGCGTTATCCCCCGTACAATCATCAGGTGAGCAAACATCGCTCACTTCAGACGTGTTGCTGAGATAAGCGTTTCATGATCGCCTCGTGCTGTCCTGCCGGGATGTCACGCTCTGTGACCAGTGCGCGCGTGATGCAGCGCTAAATCCGGCATTCCGCTTGCTGCATCATACGGCGTAACGAGACTTGAGGATCGCCTCTGCATATTCGTCGCTTTTCTTGCTGTCGTGCACGATCCCGCCGCCGACGTTGAGCGTGGCAGTGCCGTCATCGTTGCAGACAACTGTCCTGATGGCGACGTTGAACTCCATCGACCCGTTGGGAGCGATCCAGCCGATGGAGCCACAATATGCGCCGCGCGCCTCGCTCTCGAGCGACCGAATGATTTGCATCGCTCTGATCTTTGGCGCGCCCGTGATTGAACCGCAGGGAAACAATGCCTCGAATATATCATACAGTGTGGTTTTCGGCACTATCTGGGCCGTGACGCGCGACGTTAGCTGATGCAATGTTGCATAGGTTTCGACTTTGAACAGATCCGGGACTTTGACGCTGCCTACTTCAGCCAGTTTACTGACATCATTGCGCAAAAGGTCCACAATCATCAGGTTTTCTGCTTGATTCTTCTCAGACTTTTGAAGCCATCTCGCCTTTTCGGTGTCCTCTTGCGGTGTCTTACCGCGTGCGGCAGTCCCCTTCATCGGCTTGGTTTCAAAGTGCCCGCTTTCGTCGATGGCAAAAAACAATTCTGGTGACCGGGACAAGAGCACCGGCCCCCCAAGATCCACAAAAGCGCCATGAGGGACAGGTTGTTTGGCACAAAGATCACGGTAGAGCGCGATCGACGGTTCAGCATATCGGGCGGTCAGCGGAAAAGTGAGGTTGGCCTGATAAATATCGCCAGCCGATATGAGTTTCTGAACTTCGCAAAAGGCGGCAGAGTATTGTGCTTCGTCCCAAACCGGGTCCAAATCCTGTAATCGCGCAGGCTTCACAGGCTGGTCGAATTCGGCCGGGGATGGCGCATCAAAGACGCCGAAACACAGCAGCGGCACCGTTCTGTCGACTGGCATCAAATCGCTCAGTTTATGCGAAAACACATAGCCCAATTCGTAGCTCGCGTATCCAGCCAGCCAATGCCCTTGCGCCTTTGCTTGTTCCATCGCAGCGAATGCAGCGGTCACATCTGCGGGTGTGTCAGCGCGGATCGTATGAAGGGGGTCAACAAACGCGCTGGCCCCTGAAAGGGGACCTTTATCAAAGATGACCTGTCGTGGGACAGAACGGCTTGCCAAGTCTAAAAATCCGCCGCGATGCGCAGGTCGCGCAAGGGCCTTACGATGTCGATAGCCTTGAGGTACAGCGGATGGGCCTTATAGGCTGACAGCGCCTCATTGCTTGCGAACTCTGCATAGACGACAACGTCGACTTCGCTCGACAGCGCATCGTCGCGGGTGTTCTGGCGCACCTCAAAAACCTCTGAGTGCGGGATATCCGCCAAGAGCGATAACCCGTCGATGATACGGGGCAGATCGACCTTATCCTTGGCGCTGAAAAAGACGACATGTCGAATGTTGGGACGGGGTGGCATAAAATCTCCGTATGGTTCTTGAATCGCTCACCGAATGGCGCAAGCCTTAGCTGCAACAGGCGGGCACTTCTAGGGCAAAACCCCGATGCAATCCGCTGTCCGGGTACAGAAAGATGCGGCCATTTGTCCGCCGGATTTGACGACTTGTATTCAGGCGATGCGCTCGGACGATGGCGCGCCTTTTGCCCTTGTCAGAACACGCCACGTTTCGGGTGAACCCTTCGTGTCAAACAATCGGCTCGTTATTGCATCGGGTGACATTTCCGGCCCGCGCGACAGACGCATATTTTCCTAGAAAAGACACTTTCAAGGGGCCGCAAACAGCGCAGGCTCATGTTTTAACCGTTGTAAATCAAACGGTTAGGACATCAGCCCAGATCATTCAGCGGCAACAGCAGCGACCGGGGTCGGCGTGTAGTTCAGGATGGGTGCAAGCCATCTTTCCGCCTCCTCTAGATCCATGCCTTTGCGTACGGCATAATCCGCCACCTGATCGCGTTCCACCTTGGCCACGCCAAAATAATAGGCGTCAGGATGGCCGATATAGAGCCCTGATACCGAAGAACCGGGCCACATGGCCATGCTTTCCGTCAGTTCGACCCCGGTATTGGCTTCGGCCTCCAGCAGGGAAAACAGGGTCAGTTTTTCCGTGTGATCGGGCTGGGCCGGGTAGCCGGGCGCGGGGCGGATGCCGCGATAGGGCTCACCCACCAGTTCATTCGGGGCAAACCCTTCGTCGGGCGCATAGGGCCAGAGTTCGCGGCGCACCCGCTGGTGCAGCATCTCTGCCATGGCCTCGGCAAACCGGTCGGCCAGCGCTTTGACAAGGATCGACGAATAGCTGTCGTTTGCCTCCTCGAACTTTTTGGCCAGGACGGCCTCCTCCGGGCCTGCGGTGACGACAAAACCACCGACATAATCTGGTGTACCAACAGGTGCGACAAAGTCGGACAGGGCCATATTGGGCCGCCCCGGGCGTTTGGCGTGCTGCTGGCGCAGGGAGTGCAGCGTGGCCAACTGCGCGTCCCGGTCCTCGCCGGTGAAGAGGTGAATGTCGTCACCACGCGCATTGGCCGGCCAGAACCCGGCGACAGCGCGGGGGCCGAACCATTTCTCATCAATGATCTGTTTCAGCATCGCCTGTGCATCGGCAAAGAGCGCGCGCGCGGCCTCTCCCTGCCGTTCGTCCTCAAGGATTTTCGGGTAAACGCCTTTCAGCTCCCAAGTGCGGAAAAACGGCGTCCAGTCGATGTATTTCGCAATCTCTGCGAGGTCCCAGTCCTCAATCACACGGGTGCCGGTGAAGGTCGGCGCGGGCACGGTGTAATCGCTGAAATCAATCTTCATGGCATTGGCCCGCGCGGCGGCCAGCGGCACACGTTCCTTGGCACGTTCGGAGCGTTCATGGCGCTCGATCACGCTCACATATTCGTCGCGAATGCCCTCGATATAGCCATCGCGGCTCTCGGGATTGAGCAGTTTGCTGACCACACCCACAGCCCGGCTGGCGTCCAGCACGTGGATCGCCTGATTTTTGGTGTAGCGCGGGGCAATCTTGACGGCTGTGTGCACCTTGGATGTGGTCGCTCCGCCGATCAACAGCGGGATGTCATAGCCCTCCCGCTCCAGCTCGCTGGCCATATGTACCATCTCATCAAGGCTCGGCGTGATCAGACCAGACAGGCCGATGATATCCACGTTTTCCGCCTTGGCAACTTCAAGGATTTTCTGCGGCGGGACCATCACACCCAGATCAATGATCTCGTAATTGTTGCAGGCCAGCACGACACCCACGATATTCTTGCCAATATCATGCACATCGCCTCTGACCGTCGCCATCAAGACCTTGCCCGCCGCCTCGTGCCCGTCCCCGCCATTCAGGCGTTTTTCCTCTTCCATAAAGGGCAATAGAACGGCCACCGCCTGTTTCATCACACGGGCGGATTTCACCACCTGCGGCAGGAACATCTTGCCCGCCCCAAACAGATCGCCGACCACGTTCATCCCCGCCATCAGTGGCCCTTCGATCACATGCAGCGGACGCGCGGCCTGCAATCGCGCCTCTTCGGTATCGGCGTCGATGAATTCCGTGATGCCGTTGACCAGCGCATGTTCCAGCCGCTTTTCAATGGACCACGCGCGCCACGCCAGAACGCGCACCTTTGCCTCGCGCGCACCGCCCCTGAAGCGTTCGGCCATATCAAGCATCCGCTCGGTGGCATCGTCGCGCCGGTTGAGAACCACGTCTTCGCAGGCCGCGCGCAGGTCGGGATCAATCTGGTCGTAGACGGCCAGCTGGCCCGCATTGACGATGCCCATATCCATGCCCGCCTGAATGGCGTGATAGAGGAAAACCGCATGCATCGCCTCGCGCACGGTCTCATTGCCGCGAAACGAAAACGACAGGTTGGACACCCCGCCCGACACATGCGCATGGGGCAGGTTCTGGCGGATCCAACGGGTCGCCTCGATAAAGTCGACACCATAGTTGTTATGCTCTTCGATGCCAGTGGCGACGGCAAAGATGTTGGGATCAAAAATGATATCTTCGGGCGGAAAACCGACCTCCTCCACGAGGATACGGTAGGCGCGGGCGCAAATCTCGGTTTTGCGGGCGGCGGTATCGGCCTGCCCCTCTTCGTCAAAGGCCATGACGACAACAGCGGCGCCATAGGCCAGACAAAGCCGGGCGTGATGGCGAAATTCCTCCTCGCCCTCTTTCATTGAGATGGAATTGACCACGGATTTACCCTGCACACACTGCAGGCCCGCCTCGATCACCTCCCATTTGGAGCTGTCGATCATGACGGGCACGCGCGCGATGTCGGGCTCGGACGCGATGAGGTTGAGAAACTCGATCATCGCCTGTTTGGAATCGATCAGCCCCTCATCCATGTTGACATCGATGATCTGCGCGCCGTTTTCCACCTGATCGCGTGCCACATCAAGGGCCGCGGCATAGTCGCGATTGGTGATCAGCTTGCGAAACTTGGCAGAGCCGGTGACGTTGGTCCGCTCACCCACGTTCACGAAGGGGATGTCGGGCGTGAGGACAAAGGGCTCAAGCCCGGACAGGCGTAAATACCGGGTCATGCCGCTTGCTCCTTTTCCAACTGGCGCGGCGCAAAGGGGG
Organism: Roseobacter litoralis Och 149; assembly: GCF_000154785.2. Taxonomy (NCBI): domain Bacteria; kingdom Pseudomonadati; phylum Pseudomonadota; class Alphaproteobacteria; order Rhodobacterales; family Roseobacteraceae; genus Roseobacter; species Roseobacter litoralis. The sequence continues at coordinate 865,116 of NC_015730.1, read as the reverse complement.
CGACCGCTTCCGCAATTGCGCGGATATGCTCGGGCGTGGTGCCGCAGCAACCGCCGACCACATTCAACAACCCCTCTTGGGCGAAACCGGCCAGTTGCTCGGCGGTCTCTTCGGGGCCCTCGTCATATTGCCCGAAGGCGTTGGGCAACCCCGCATTGGGATAGGCGCAGGTCAGCGTGTCAACCACGCCCGCAAGCTCCGCCATATGCGGTCGCATCGCGCCCGCCCCAAGTGCACAGTTCAGCCCCACGGAAAACGGTCGGGCATGCGCTACCGAATGCCAGAACGCCGTCGGCGTTTGCCCCGAAAGCGTGCGCCCCGAAGCATCAGTGATCGTGCCGGAGATCATAATCGGCAAGCGGATGCCCTGCGCCTGACACGCCTCGATCGCCGCAAAAATGGCCGCCTTTGCGTTGAGCGTATCAAAAATGGTTTCAATCAGGATCAAATCCGCGCCCCCGATGATCAGCCCCCGGATCTGGTCGCGGTAAGCAAGGCGCAAACCATCAAAGGTCACCGCGCGGTACCCCGGATCACTCACATCCGGGGACAAAGACGCGGTACGGTTCGTTGGGCCAACGGCCCCCGCCACATAGCGCGGCTTGCCATCCTGCGCCGTGGCCCGGTCCAGCGCGCGCCGCGCAACGCGCGCCGCCTCCACGTTCAGATCATGGACGGCAGCCTCAAGACCGTAATCAGCCTGTGCAATCGCGGTTGAGGAAAACGTATTGGTTTCGACGATATCCGCGCCTGCGATGGCGAAATCATAGTGGATTTGTTCGATCGCCTGCGGCTGTGTCAGGGTCAGCAGGTCGTTGTTGCCCTTTTGCGGAAGGTCCGTCGCATGCGCGCAGGGCGTGCCGGTTCCATGACCGGTATAATCATCCTCCCCAAGACCGAGCCCCTGGATCATCGTGCCCATGGCGCCATCCATGATCAGGATACGCTCGCGCGCGGTCGCGTTCAGTGCGTTGACGCAGTGATGATCGTGTAAAGACATGGCGGCCCCCAAGTTTTCGTTGCTGCTACCTACCAGCATCTCAATTATTAGTATAATTCATATTCTTCAGATTCATTATGAGTTACTCGCGGATAGTCACGTGACGCCCGCATATATCCGCCACCACTGACCCACAAAAAACATGGCGGTGAAACCTGCTTGCCCCGGATAAACCGCCCTGACGCAACAGCGGACGTGTCCGGATGTGAGCCATTCGCATTTTGCATAGCGGCTTTCACATTGCCCATGTTGACCCAAACCGGGCGGCGGCCTAACTCCGCGTCAATGGCAGTGCCCGCGATGGCGTCGTGTGCTTTCTGCCCTTTCCGCAAATATCCTGAACGCCCGGATTTCGACGGCTCCCGCAGTGGAGCGGTCCCGAAGTGATTGTTGAGGTCCCAAGATGTTCCAGAACCCGTCCCTGCCCGGTCTCCACATTGCCGCACCTGCCAAACCCAATACCGGGATGATCTGCATGATCGTGGCAATGCTGCTGCTTCCCGTGGGGGATACATTTGCGAAACTGATCAGTGAGACACTGAACCCGGTCGGTGTCACGCTCTGCCGTATTCTGGCGCAGGCGCTGTTTCTGGTGCCGGTCGCCTATCTTCTGCGGCACCGTCTGCGCGGGGCGATGTTCTCGCCTGTTGTGGCGCTGTCGGGGGTGCTGCTGATCGTGTCGCTGACCAGCCTGATCAGCGCTTTTGCGGTGATGCCAATCACGACGGCACTTGCGATCTTCTTTGTGGAGCCGCTGATCCTGACCATTCTTGCCGCGTTCCTTCTGGGGGAAACCGCCGGGCCGCGCCGCCTTGCCGCCGTCGGTGTCGGGTTGATTGGCGCGATGATCGTGATCCGTCCCGGTTTTGACGTCTATGGCTGGGCAACCTTGCTGCCGCTGATCTCCGCCTCTGCCTATGCGCTCAACATGATCGTGCTCAAGAAAGCAACCGTGACCCGTTCCGGCCTGACCGTTCAATGTGGCACGACGATCTATGCCGGGCTTGGCCTGATCCTACTGTCTGCCGGTCTGGGCGCGACGGGCATGACGGCGTTCGTACCTGCCGCCAGTGACACCGCGACATGGCTGCTGATCCTCTGCGCTGGCGTGGTTGCGGCCACATCCTTTGTGCTGATCGCCGAAGCATACCGATCCGCAGACGCAACCGCCCTGGCGCCGTTTCAGTATCTGGAAATCGTAACCGCCACGGCCCTCGGGTTTCTTGTGTTTGGCGATTTCCCGGACACGCTGACGTGGATCGGCGTGGCAATCATCCTTGGCTCGGGCATCTATATCTTTCACCGCGAAGGACAGTCAGACACCGCAGCACCCCGCCGCAAACGCGCGGAACGCTAAAGGGGTCGGCCCTAACGGTAGCCCCTCTGTCGCATCGGGCGTGGCCAACCTGACCTTGAACCGGGCTGCGCATCGCAGCGCCCGGTTCAAGGCATGGTTCAGGCTTCGGTGACGTCCGAAATCCACGTGCCCGCCGCAACCGCGCGCGGCAAGCCCAAAGGCCCGATGGCCAAAAGAGCAACCTGATGCAGGTCCTGCTGGCCAATGTCCTCTGCGAGACCCCGGCGCGCATGCGAATGCACCGCACCTTCGGACCCCGCACCGATGGCAAGGGCCAGTTTGACCAAGCGCCGTTCGCGCGCGCTCAGCCCGCCGGCACTGGCGGTGGCGGCACCCAGACTGGCATAGGCGTCCCAGATCTCCGGGTGGGCGGCGGCGAGATTTCCTGCCGCGCCGGGTAGATCGTTGCTCATCTTTTTCTTCCTTTCAAATTATTCTGTCGGCCGTCCCACAAGTCTGTTTAAACTGCTGGCCCTGTGTTGCTTGCGCCTATGGCAGCGCGTCAGGATCGACGCGCCTTTGGCGGGGGCTGGACAAACCAGCCTCCAGTCTTGTTTTGCACATGCGTTCACTTTGGTGCGTCCGAGGCGTTTTGCATGAGGTATTCTGTCACCAAGGCCGCCTCGGCTTCGTCCAGACCTGCGCGCGGGAACATGGATGGGGTGATGCCTTTCCACTGCTGCTGGGTGAAGTGGGTCACTTCGCGCGGGGCGTGGCAGACCGTGCAGCGCTCGAAGTAGATCTTCTCGCCCGGGCCCATATCCGCATAGAGCTTTTCGGTCAGCTCATAGAGGCGATCAACACCGATCTTGTCATAATCAATCGCGGCATAGTCGTAGTCCTCAAGGATCGCGGGTTTCTCATAGGCCAGGTTCGGCCCCTCCGGATCCTCGCATTTGCGCATTGAACACAGGGTGGTATTCGCAGTCGTTGCCTGCGCCACGCCGGACGAGCGCTGTGTCGAGGTCAGGAAATTCACCAGACCCGAGTTGCACCGCCCCTTGCTGTCCAGCTGCGGCCACGCGCCCTCGTAGATCGATACGACGCCGGGCATGATCTCGTCGCTGACAACAGCGCCCGCAATCACCGTGCCCCGGTCGTTGTAAAGCTCGACCAGATCGCCATCCTCGATCCCGCGCGCGGCGGCATCTTCCGTGTTGATCCGCACCGGTTCACGCCCCTGCACCTTGTAAAGCGCGCGCAGGTTTTCCGACTGGTCCATCTGGCTGTGCAGGCGGAACCACGGGTGTGGCGACACGACGTGCAACTGGCCCTCTTTGGCGTTGCCGAGGTATTCGTGCTTTTCCATCCAGATCGGCATGCCCGGCATGTCGTCGATATCGAGCTTGGCAAAATCCTCGCAGAACATCTCGATCTTGCCTGAGGATGTGTGCAGTGGCGCGCCTTCGGGATCGTTGAAGAATTCCCCGTGACGGGTCCATTTGCGCGCCTCTTCCGGCACCTCCTGACGGGCAAAGCCCTTTTCCCAGAACGCGTCGAACGGCGTGTGCGCCGCTGCGCTGGATTTCTCATAAGCAGCTTTGACGTGGTACATCTTGTCTTCGCCATCGGTGAACTGCGCCCACAGACCCAGCGTATCGGCCAGCCCTTCAAAGATCTCGTAGTCCGGCAGGCTTTCACCCACGGGCTCGATCATCTTTTTCATCGCGTAGACCTTGTCGTTGGAATAGGTCCCGCCGGAGGAGATATCATCCTGTTCCAGCGTCGAGGCCGCAGGCAGAACGATGTCACACCAGCGTGTTGCAGCGGTCCACCAGACATCCACGCTGACCACGGTTTCCACCTTGTGCAGCGCACGGATCAGCCGGTTGGTATCCTGCTGGTGGCTCATGAAGTTGTTGCCCGCGTTGAAGACGACTTTCACATCTGGGTAGGTGTGGGTGTTGCCGTTGTAGAACACTTCCTTGCCCGGGTTTTCCAGCATGTCGGTGATGCGGCTCGCCGGGCAGACGGTCTTGACAAAATTCCGCCCCTGCGACAGGCCCGCCGGGTTGGATTTGCCCGAAGCGGGCATGCCGCCATTGCCATAGTGCCAGCTGAAGCCCACACCACAACCGGGCTTGCCGATCTTGCCGGTCAGCGCGGCAAAGTTGATGATCGCCCAATGGGTCATCTCACCGTGTTGCGCCCGTTGCAGCGCCCATGCCCCGGCGATATTGGTGTTGGATTTGGCAAAAAGCTCCGCCATCTCGCGGATTTTCGCGGCGTCAATGCCAGTGATGCCAGCGGCCCATTCCGGTGTTTTCTCGACGCCATCGGTCTCGCCTTTCAGGTAGGCGATCCACTTGTCAGACCCGACCGTGTATTTCTCCATATAGGCGCGCTCCTCAATTCCCTCGGCCAGCACGTGGTTGGCCATGGCACAAAACAGCGCCACATCGGTGTTGGGCACGATCTGGACCCATTCGGCATCCAGATAGGCGTCAGAGGCGGTTTTCTGCGGGTTGATCGAGATGAACTTCACGCCAGAATCGCGGATGGTTTCCCAATGCGCATACATGCCATGGTCTGCCACGCGGTACTCCACCCGGTTGTTCTTGATCGGGTCACACCCCACCAGCACAAAGACCTCGCAGTGATCGCGGATGGTCTCCCAGGCAGATTGGGTCGAATAGACTTCCATGTCGCCGATGATATGGGGCAGCGCGACCTGCGAGGCCCCCGCCGACCAGTCGCCAGCGGTCACGGTGCAGCCCCCGATCAGGTTCATCAACCGGCCCTGCAGCACGTTGGGGCGGAAGGTGCCCGCGTTGGACCACCCACCATAGGAGGAGCTGAAGATCGCCTCGTTGCCGTGGTTTGTGGCCGTGTCCAGCAGCGCCTTGGCCGTCAAGCTCCATGCGGTGTCCCAATCGACGCGCACGTATTCTTCCTTGCCGCGCAATTCGGGCTTGATGTCGCCGGTTTCCCAGCCGTCGAGATAGGATTTGCGCACCATCGGATAGTTGATGCGCGACTTGTCATAGGTCCGGTCCATCACCCCCGTGGTCAGCATCTCGGTCGGGCGGGCGTCAATGTCCATGATGGTGTTGAGGCCGACCAGCTTGCCGTCGCGCACAACTCCCTCAAACGGGCCGTAGTGCGTTGCGTGAAACACGCGCCCGTCAAAAGAGTTCGGATCAAGTGCCGCGAGCGCCGTTGTGCCCATCAGACTTGTTGCGCCGAATGCAGCTGCACCGCCTTGTAAAAAGCTGCGTCGGGTTGGTTGCGTAATTGACATGCGTGCCTCCTGTGACAGGTTGATTTGGCACCACACTATTACAATGCACACCCACAGGTGTTGATCCGGCGCAAACCGGGTTGTTCGAAGATGTAAAGAAATGTAACAGTTGCGCCATGCCCCAACACATCCTCATCGTAGAAGACGACCGCACAACACGAATGCGACTGGCGGCCTATTTGAAAGAGCAGGGATACCGCGTCAGTCAGGCCGAAAACGCCACGGAAATGGACGAAATCCTCAGTGCTGATCCCGCCGAACTTTTGCTGATCGACATCAATCTGGAGGGCAAAGACGGGCTGACCATCACCCGCGAGCAACGCAGTAAATCGCGGGTAGGGATCATTCTGCTGACGGCGCGCGACGATCAGGTGGACAAGATCGTCGGTCTCGAAATGGGCGCGGATGACTATGTGACCAAGCCCTTTGACAAGCGCGAACTGGCCGCACGGGTCAAGAACCTTATGGCCCGTATTGCCGATATCGGACAAGCGCCGCAAAGTTCGGATCAGGTGGAGGAATTCGGCCCCTGGTGTTTCGACCGCATCCGGCGCCGGCTGGTGTCTGCGGCCCGGACCGAGACGCTGACCAAGCAGGAATTCGACGTCATGAGCGCGCTTGCCGATCATCCCGGTCAGACGCTCAGCCGGACGCGGCTTGCCGAAATGATGGGTCGCAAAGCAATGCGCTCAAACGACCGGATGATCGATGTGGTCGTCGGACGCCTGCGCAAGAAGCTGGAACACGACCCCGCCCACCCGGAATGGATCCTGACCGAGCACGGACGGGGGTATCATTTTGTTGATCCGAAATCGGTCTGAAGCCCCGCCTCTCGGGCGGCCTTGTCCAGCATGGATTTCGCATCCTGTGCTGTCTTGTTCAACAGGGTGCGCAGATCGTCGTCTGCGCCACTTTCTGCGGCTTCGATACGGGCCAAAACGGCGCAAAATGCTTCGAGGTGAAAATTCGCGGCAGCCCCTTTGAGCCTGTGTGCGTGTTTGCGCTGATCCTCCGAAGCCGCGTCGAGGATCACGCAAACAGCGCGTGGCAAGTCATCCAGAAACTCTGCCACGATCTGCCCGGTGGTCTGCGCCCCGAGGTCAGAAACATCGCTGCGCAGGCTTTCCAAAACACCCTCGAAATCAGGGGGTGTTCCATCCAACGTGCTGACGGCCAGCACCTCGGCCAGCGCACGGGGCGAGATTGGTTTGGACAAGATGCGCGCAACGCCCAGCATCGCCCGGTTTTCGGGCGTATCCTCGATCAAATGCGCGGTGAGTGCCACCAGCAAGGGCGTGTTTTCCTGTTGCGCAAGCGCGGCAGCCACATCTGCGCCGCTCATGTCAGGCAGATCAAGGTCGATCAGGACCAGATCAAAGCGCCCTGCACTGCAGGCCTGCAACCCGGCGGTGCCGCTGTCGGCTTCGGTCACGCGACATCCCAGCCGTTCCAGATAGCCACGCGCGACCATCAGATTGACCCCATGGTCATCAATGACCAGCACATCGCGTCGCAAAAGCAGGTCGCTTGATGGCGTCTCATCTTTTGCAATACGTGCTGGATCCCCGCGCATCACTGGCACGGTCAGGGTAAAGCGGCTGCCAAGGCCAATCTCGCTTTCGATGCTGAGCGCGCCGCCGAGCGCTTGGGTAAGCGTGCGCGAAATGGCAAGGCCGAGGCCCAATCCTTCGATCCCGGCGCGTTTGGCCGCATCGGCACGCATATAGGCATCAAAGGCATGCTCAATCGCCTCGCGGGTCATGCCAACACCGGTATCCGCCACCGTAAAGCTGAGCACGAGCTGCCCCGAATGCGCATCCATGGCATGATCCACAATGAGCGTGACCGTCCCGCGCTTGGTATACTTTACCGCGTTAGACATCAGATTCCCGACGATCTGTCGGATCTTCACCACATCCCCCAACACAACCAGCGGTGCCGGGTCCGACAGGTCCACGCCCGCTTCCAACCCCTTTTTCGCCGCAAGGGACTGCAATTGATGACCCAATTGCCCAACCAGTTCACGCAGATCGAAATGCACCGGAGTGCCCCTGTTTGCAATATCTTCATTGCTGGAGAAGGCGAGAATGTCGTTGGTGATATCCAGCAATTCGCGCGCTGATTTAAGCGCAGTGGCGGTGCGCGCCTTGCGGTCCGCATCCTGCGTATCTGCTTCCAACAGATCGAGCATTCCGATGATGCCGTTCAAGGGTGTGCGGATTTCATGGCTCATCCGGGCCAGAAACTCGGTCTTGCTGCGGTTTGCCGCTTCGGCTGCGGCGCGCGCTGCATCCGAGGCTTGCATTTCGCTGACTACATCGCCGGTGCGCGCGATGACGGCGTCCTCCAGACTATCGCGCAACTTTGCGGCATCAATCGCGCGGCGGCGCAGGATGTTCAGGGCCTTCTCAAGGCGTCCGATTTCGTCGTGGCCGCTGATCGCAACCGGTGCACCGTAATCCGCCCCCGCCACCGCAACGATCCGACGTGAAACATTACCAAGCCGCGCAATCAGTTGCCTGCGGGCGTATAGCCACAAAAACACCCCTGCAATGATCGCGCTGGCAACGAGCAACAGCAGCCCGAAAAGCATCAGCGAAGCGCGCTGCCGCGCCTGTGCAATCTGCGCAAGCCCCGCCGCCTGAACCGCATCACGCGCTTGCCGTGCCCTTTGGGAAAGCTCTGTGATGGTGCGCTGCAGCAACGCGCTGTCTTGCGTGATCGACGTCCGCAGCCTGATCTTTTCTTGCGACAGATCGATCAAGCCACCTGTTTGCAGCGCCCTTTTTTGCTGTTCCAGCAGCATGCCGGCTTCCTGCGCCGCGCGCGGTGACGGCAGAAAGGCGACGCGGCGCAGTGCGAGGGTGAGGCCCGTTTCAAGTTGATCATGCGCCATTTGCACATCTTCCAACAGTGTCAGCCTTGGCACTTGCTGAAACTGCAATCGCAAAGCGTCCACCATCCGCGCCAGTTCCGTCAGCCGTTCAAAGGCAAAGAAGTAGCGATCTGCCAATGCATCCAGCGCCGGGCGCGGGTCGATGTCAGGGGTTGCGTAGAGATCTGCGATACCTGCGGTCACCCGCAAGCGGGCAAGGTCGGTCTCGGCTTCGATGAGGGCATCAAGGCGCGCACCATCCTGTGCAACTGCACTCACCATGCGTTGGATTTGATCCTCAAGCCGCAATTCATCGTGCCCGTTGGCCGTCATCCGGACGACGATGTCATTTGCGTTCACCCCCTGCATGACCTCGGCCGCAGGCCCGCTCAGTTCAGCCAGCGCTTGCGCTCCGTTTTCGATATCAAGGACCGTCCTCTGCAGGGCGGTGGCGATCTGCTCCAGGTCTGCGCTGGTGTCGGCCTGAACAAAGGCCGCAGCAAGCGATCCAACCACTTCGGTGGACGCGCCAATTCGGCTTGCCAGTTCTATCGCGGGCAGGTTGTTTTGAATAAGGGCGTCCTGTGTGCGCACCAGATAGCGGTTGACGCCAATCGCAGCCAGGCCCACCATAATGGACAAGGCCGCAAGAGCGCTCAGGATTTGGATCAGTCGCGTGTCAAAGCTCGTTCGTCGCATGTTCAGACACTACGGGGCTGCCCTGACCGGCACAATCGCCGCTTTCAGCTTTGCGCTCGGGGTTGGCCTGTCGGTCCTCCCGACGTCGCCAAAAGCTGAAATGCGCCAATTGTTTTGCGTATTGGTTCCCCATTTCAAGGATGAGTACTGGCTCAGTGTCGGTTTTGGTCTTGAGCAGGAAGCACAGCGCAACAACGCAGACCTTCTGTTCTTTGAGGCAGGTGGGTACGGCGACCCTGCCGTACAGATCGACCAGCTTGACGCCTGCGTCAAACGCGGGGTCAACGCGATTATCATCGGTGCGGTGGCATCCGATCATGTCGAGCTGACAAATGCCATTGAACAGGCGGCACAGACGGTCCCTGTCTTTGGGCTGGTCAACGAAGTGCACAGCGATGCGCTGGCCGGTCATGTCGGTGTGGACTGGCGCGACATGGGTTATGTTTTGGGCCGTCACCTCAGCGCGCTGCACCCGGCGGGCTCGTCCGCCCAGACTGCGGTTCTTGTCACCGGCCCCCCCGAGGCTGGCTGGACGGGACCACTGGAAGCCGGACTGCGCGACGGGCTTGCCGACAGCGCTGTCACCATAGTGGACGTGCTGGGCGCGGATACCGGCCTGCGCCAACAGCTTGCGCTGAGCGAACTTGCGCTGGAGCGCCATCCCGATGCCAGCTATCTGATCGCGAGCGCACCCGCCATAGAGGCTGCGATTGGTTTGCTGGCAACCCGATCCGATGCGGACAAACCCATTCTCATGGCAACCTATGTCAACCACACGATCAAACGCGGCCTGATGAATGGCAGCGTGCTGGCTGCGTCCTTTGACGACCCAATGTTGCAAGCCCAAATGGCGATCCGGCAGGCGACATCTGAGCCTGTGCGATCTTTCGAGGCGACCGGGCCAGAAATCGTGGTTTTGACGCGCAATGCCGACAATCTGCACGATATTCGCATGTCGCCCGCGGATTACTTTCCGGCACTTCAATAGCGCCGCTGGAAACTACCCTTTCGAGGTGGGGCGCGCCTGCGGGATCACCCTTTCCACCCCTGCCACTTATGTCTCACGCCAGATCAGAAACGACAGACATAACGTCAGGGTCATCGCAGCGTATGCCGCGATGGCGTGGGGGGCCAGTGACGGCAGGCCGTGGATCAGCATTGTGCCGTTGCCTCCGGGGATGACTGCTGCCGATGCCCCCATGATGGCCCCTCCGACCAGACACCGCGCACTGGCCATCAGGGGCGGAAAGCGCAGATCAAAGTCACTGTATCGCCACGCGGCCATCAGCCCGCCGATCGCGACGGTCATCGCACACATTACCACGGGCAAACCATCGAAATTGAGGGTCGGGTCAACGAGACGTTCGGCACGGTGTGACAGGACGCTCATATACGTCCAACTGCCTGCCAATGCATAAAGCAGGCCACCACAAACACCGACCACCAGCATCGCGCGATAAGGCCCCATCCGCGACGGTGCCGGATCGCGCAGATTGCGCAACCAACGTGGCGCGCGTCGATAAAGCGCCACGATCAGGACCACAACCAGCACGCCCCAGATCGAAACCGCCCCAACGGTCGGTATTTCGAGGGGGGAAACACGCAGGACCGCGTCGCTTTCGCTGGCACTACCGACGGACGCAATCGCAGTCGCGCCTGCGACCATCCCAACTATCGTCAGCCCATAGACAAGGTTGCCGCCCGTCAGATGCGCCAGCGTGCCAAGGGCGCAGGCCCGGTTGATCCGCGCGCCCAACCCGAAAGCAACGCCCGCCAAGAGCACCTGCAACGTGACAGGATATCCGGCGGAGAGCGTCGCACTGGCCGGAAACAGCCAGTGCAGCGGGATAATCACAGCCCCCGCCCCTGCCGCCGCCACGCCAAAGGCGCGAAAGCGTCTGCTGCGGCGTTCAACAATCAGCGACTGCGTTGCGGCAACCGCACAGATACTGCCGCGCCGGATTGCATAGCCGACACAAAATGCAAGCATCAGCAAAAATGGGGTGAGAAGGACAGTCATGTTCAGATGTTTCTATCAGCCGCCCGGCCCGCAATCGATGCAGCGCAACGGCGGATTGGGACCAAAATCCAATGTGGCGGCGAGGTTACGCAGCGCGGTGCGCAGGCCCTCTTCGATCACGGGGTGATAGAACGGGCGCTGCAAAACCTCAGCAACGGTCAGTTTGCTCTCGATGGTCCAGGCCAGAAGATGACCCAGATGCTCCGCCGCCGGGCCTATGATCTCGGCCCCGAGCAACAGCCCGGTTTCGCGATCCCCGTAGACACGCAGCAAACCCTTGTCCTTGCCAATGACACGCGCGCGGCCCTGATCCTCAAAGGAAACCTCACCATAGGCGAAATCGATACCCGCCTCTGACAACGCCTTGTGGCCGCGACCGGCAATCGCGATCTGTGGATCAGAAAACACCACGCCGAGGCCCGTGCGACGCACACGGCGATAAACTTCGGGATACCGGGCGGCATTCTCGCCTGCGATCCGGCCTTCATCCGCAGCTTCGTGCAACAGCGGCAGATCAACAGCGGCATCGCCGGTCACAAAGATCGGTGCACCCGTGTCGCTCTTGGTTCGTGCCTGCATGGACTGCGGGTCAATATCTGGCGTGCCGCGCGCATTCAGCACCAGCGAGGTGTTTTCCAACCCGATCCGGTCAAGGTTGGGCCGACGCCCCGTTGCGGCCAGCAGGAAATCGAACCGCTCTTCACCTGTGTCACTGGCATCATTGCGGTTGCGCCACTGCACCACGACCGCGTCACCGTCGCGCGTGATTTTCGTCTCAGCATCAAAATGCGCGGCGAACTCGGCCCCGAATGTGTCACGGGCATAGGCCACCAGATCCGGATCGCTCAGCGGGCCGACGGCATTGCCCATCCCGAAGAGATGCACCCGCACGCCCAGACGCGACAGCGCCTGACCCAGTTCCAGCCCGATCACACCTGCGCCAAAGACGGCAACCGAGCGGGGCAAATCCTGCCAGTCAAACACATCATCGTTGATGATCAACCGATCCCCTGCGACCTCGAAAGGGGACGGCACTGCGGGGCGAGAGCCTGTCGCAATGATCACCGTGCGGGCGCTCAGCCGGGTGCCATCGGCCAGTTCCAAGGTGTGATCATCAACAAACCGCGCATTCTGGCGGATCAGGTGATCGTCCTTGAATTCATCCACGGCTTCCTTGACGAAGCCCACGAAGCGGTCGCGTTCTGTGCGCAGCCGGTGCATCACGGCCACGCCGTCGACTGTTACATCGCCTGCATGAACGCCGAATTTCGCGGTATGGCGCGCTTCATGCGCGGCATCTGCCGCCGCAATCAGCAGTTTGGAGGGCATGCACCCGACCCTAGCGCAGGTTGTTCCCAAAGGACCTCCGTCAATCAGGGCGATCCTGTCGGTTTGCCTTGCGGCCTCGCGGTAAGCAGCCATTCCGGCCGTGCCAGCGCCGAGGATTGCAACATCTACGTCGTATTCGCTCATTGTTTTGGTCCTTTGTGACAAGTGTCGACTTCACGCTGTTTGTTTGTTTTTGAGCAGAGCATCGAGGGTGCCTGATGTGTTGAGGGCTGTGAGGTCGCTGTTTCCGCCGACGTGGAAATCTGCGATGAAGATTTGCGGCACGGTGGTGCGCCCGCCGGCGCGGGCGATCATTTCGCGGCGCCGCGCGGGGGTGATGTCGATGTCGTGGTTCACGAAGCGCACGCCTTTTGCGGCCAGCAGGGCGCGGGCGGCTTTGCAATGGGGGCAATAGCCCTTGGTGTAGAGTGTGATTTCAGGGGGCATGGGGTGTCTCCGGGTCTGTGCCCCCGCCGCATTGACGGGGGCTGTGGCGGGTCAGTTGCGGGCGATGCGGCGCAGGGCGTCACCGGACAAAAACAGCGCAGCGGCCAGCAGGACGATGTCTTTCAGCAAGAACTGGCCCGGCACGACCGACAGCGCGGGAAAGCCGCCAAGGCTCGGCTCGCTCACCGGCGCGGTGAACAGGAAGCTGGCCGTCACAAAGAAGGTCGCCAGCGCGCCCAGGGCCCCCAGCAGCGCCACCTTGGGAAACTTCGCGCCCACCACCAGCAGCAGGGCAATCGCGATCTCGGCGGATCCGATCAGGTTCGACGCCCCCTGCAGCGAAAACACCGAATAGAGCCAGCTGGTCAGCGGGCTGGAGGCGACCAGACCCTCGATGGCGCCCGCTTCATAGGCGGTGAATTTCATCGCCCCGATCCAGCCCAGCACAATCGCGCTGGAAAAGCGGATCGCATGGGTGCCCGCATTCGCCACGGTGTCGCCCAGATCGGCGAGGTTCACGGCGGCGGCGGGGGTGTCTGTTACATGTGTCATGGTGTGTTTCCTTTCTTGACCGAATGGTCTTTATTTAGGTAAAGCTGTGCGGCGTCAGTGCCGATGGCCAACACCTACAGATTACGGACTGATCGGTCAATAACTATCCATTCACAGCTTCGCGAGGACAATGACACATGCAGCAACCCGGACGCCCGAGGGAATTTGACCCCGATGAGACCCTGTCGAAAATCATGCATCTGTTCTGGGAACACGGCTATGAGGCGACGGGGCTGAGCGACATCACAAAGGCCACGGGGCTGGGCAAGGCGAGCCTTTATGCGGCGTTTGGCAACAAGCAGTCGATGTATCTCAAGGCGCTTGCGCATTACGACGCCCGGGTGGTGGAGGGGGCGGTGCGCATCCTGCGCGCGCCTGACACGGCCCCGCTGGCGCGGATCGATGCGTTTCTCAGCGCGCCGCTCACGGCCCTGGGCGATCACGCCGACAGCCGCGGCTGTTTCCTGTGCAACGCCTCCGCGGATCGCGCCGCGCTGGACGCGCAAACGGCAACCCTCGTGCGCACAGGCTATGACAAGATGCGCCGCGCCATCGTCCATGCCCTGTCACAGGCACGCCCGGACATGGCCCAGAATGCGCGCGACCAACAGGCGCAACTGATCCTCACCGTCTACTCCGGCCTGCGCATCATGGCCCGATCCGCCAAAACCCTAGAAACCCTCAAACCCGCAAAAAACGCCGTCATGGAAATCTTGCGCAACAAGCCGGCTTTACGAACCCTCCCCAAAGCACACTTGGGGGGATTGCGGACGCTAAGCGCCGACCCTAATCGGGGGCCACTATAAAGGAGACGTCAACGCCCGGATTGCACCGCTGTCACGGCAGTCATGTCAAAGATGTCATCCGCCGTGCAGCCCCGCGACAAATCGTTGGCTGGTTGCGCAAGGCCCTGCAAGACAGGTCCGACCGCCCGCGCGCGCCCAATCCGTTGGGCAACCTTATAGGCGATGTTACCAGCATCCAGATTTGGGAAGATGAAGACATTCGCCTCCCCTTCGACCGCAGACCCCGGCGCCTTGGCGGCGGCGACCTCGGGAACAAAGGCTGCATCGAATTGCAATTCCCCGTCCACGATCAAATCAGGCGCCATGTCGCGCAGCAAAGCGGTCGCTTCGACGACTTTGGACACTTTCTCACCGCCCGCACTTCCCTTGGTTGAGAACGACAGCATTGCGACTTTTGCGGTTTCACCCATAAGTTTGGAAAATGACACTGCTGACGCTGCAGCAATCTGGGCCATTTCCGAAGCATTCGGCTCAATCACCAAACCCGCATCAGAAAAGACCAGCACACCCTGTTTCGGATGGTGGTCCTGGTTCAGCAACATCAGAAAGAAACTCGACACCATCTTGGCATCCGGCGCGGTGCCGATCACCTGAATTGCCGTACGCACGATTTCAGCGGTGGCGGTCACAGCACCGCCGAGCGTCCCATCGGCATGCCCAAGCCGAACCATCAAAGCGGCAAACACATGCGGGTTCTGCACAGTTTGCGCCGCAATCTCTGGTGTCACCCCTTTGTGTTGTCTCAGCGTGTAATAGGTATTTGTCATCTCGGCCAGATGCGCACTATTTGCAGGGTCCTGGATTTCGATACCATCCAGATCGTCGGCACCCGCTTGCGTGAGAGCGGAGACAATCCTGTCGCTATCCCCGACCAGAACGATCCGCGCGATCTGCTGTTGCCGCGCTCGTATGGCCGCTTCAATCACGCGCGGGTCTTCCCCTTCGCTCAGAACGATCTTGCGGTTCAGGCGGACAGCGTTGTCCATAATTTGCTGTAGCGGTGTCATGTCGATGCTCCGAAAAATGCGAGACCTGCGGGTCGACGCGGCGTTAATCCGCGCTGTAGTCCCGGATCACAAAATGCTTGGTTGTGGTTTCAAGCACGTGCCAGAAACCGCGAAACCCGTTGGGAATGACAAAGCTGTCCCCGGCGCGAAACTCCTGTTCGGTGCCATCATCCGAGATCAGCTTGATGTGCCCGCTCAGCAGAACACAGAATTCGTCGCGGTCCGCAAAAGCGATCCATTTGCCGGGCGTGCTGGTCCATGTGCCCGCCAGCATCGTCCCGTCCGGGCTTTTGAACCGCATCTGGGTTTCGTGGTGCGGATCGCCCTCGACCACCCGGTCGGGCAGGTCAGCAAGGCGGCGTTTGGTAAGGGGGGCATCGTCTTTGAAATCAATGACACGCATGTGTTCGGTCCTATCAGGTTAGCTGGCGAAATGGGTGATGCCGTAAAGGATGAAGCCCGCAATAAAGATGGTCTGGGCTACGATCAGAACGATCGCCTGACCGCCCACATCAAATATCGTCTTGAGCGACGTTTTCATGCCGACCGCTGCAATCGACACCAGCAGCGCCCATTTCGACAGATCCGCCAGAAAGGACTGGGCAAAGGCCGGGATCAAACCAAAGGAGTTGATCGCCGCCAGCACCAGAAACATGACCACGAAAAACGGCATCAGCGGCGGGCGCTTGTCCCCGGCGTCAGCATCTTCGGCAAAGGCGCGGATCACCAGCGCAAAGACCAGCACGACCGGGGCCAGCATGGTGACGCGGATCAGTTTCACGAGGGTCGCCGTCTCGCCGGTTTCGTTGCTGACAGAGAATCCGGCCCCGACCACCTGCGCTACATCGTGGATCGTCCCGCCGAGGAAGACGCCCGCTGCGATGTCATCAAGCGCCAGCGCGGAGGTGATAATCGGATAGGCGATCATGGCGACGGTGGACAGGATCGTGACACTGAGGACGGTGAAAATGAGGTTGCGTTCGGAATGTTCGTTCTTGGGCAGAACGGCCGCGATGGCCATGGCGGCCGAGGCCCCGCAGATCGCGACGGCCCCGCCTGTCAGCAAAGCAAAGCGCCAGCCGCGTCCAAGCAGCCGCGCACCCAACAGACCAAAGAGGATCGTCAGGATCACCCCGGCGACCACCAGCCCGATCAGCTTGGGGCCCAGACCGATCAGAAGTTCCACGCTGATGCGCGCGCCCAACAGCGCGACACCAATGCGCAGCACGGTTTTGGATGTAAACCCGATACCCGTGACACAGCGCCCTTCTTCGGCAAGAAAATGGAATGCGATGCCCAATAGCAGCGCCATCAGCATCGCCGGGGCACCATAATGTTCGGACAGGAATTGCGCGGCTGCCGCAACAACGACCGAGACCGCAAAACCCGGCCCATTGTCGGATAAAAACGTCTGAACACGACCAAAAACACTGGTTTGGGCAGTCAATGGGGTAGCCATCGGACAAATCTCCTTGGTCGCGCGCTTGCCGGCTTGCGCGGCGTTTTGAATAGAGGCGAAGGGGCCGCAGTCTGCGCGCCCCCTTCGATTTCTGGCAGTTAGCCGATCTGTTGCTGCTGCATATCGGATGCAGTGATCCCCGCAACCGAAACCGGCTTTTTCATCGCGTCGCGACGGAAAGGTTCGCCCAATTCCTGGTTCAGAACAACTTCGATGAAGGTGGTGACATTGTCTTTCATCTGCTCTTTGATTGCAGTGTTCAGAACGTCTGTCAGTTGCTCCATGCCGATGGCTTGCACGCCTTTGACGCCACAGCCTTTGGCGATCTCTGCGTAGTTGACGCCTTCGTTCAACTCAGTGCCGACGAAGTTATCTTCGAACCACAAGGTGGTGTTGCGCTTTTCCGCACCCCATTGGTAGTTGCGAAAGATCACCATGGTGATCGCAGGCCAATCGCCCCGACCGCAAGCCGTCATCTCGTTCATCGAGATGCCGAATGCGCCGTCACCGGCAAAACCGACCACCGGCACGTCCGGGCACCCAATTTTCGCACCGAGAATCGCCGGCAAGCCATAGCCACAGGGACCAAAGAGGCCCGGTGCCAGATATTTGCGGCCCTTGTCGAAGGACGGATAGGCGTTACCGATCGCACAGTTGTTGCCGATGTCCGAGGACACAATGGCATCTGATGGCATCGCGGACATGATCGCGCGCCATGCCTGACGGGGTGACATGCGGTCGGGCTGGCGGTCGCGTGCCCGCTCGTTCCATGTGACGCCTTCGTCCGCATCGTCCTCGTGATCCATTGATGACAGTTCCTGCGCCCAGCGGGATTTTGTCATGGCAATCAGATCGGTACGCTCTTTGCGGCCCGTGTCGCCAGCACCATCGCTGAGCTGTGCGAGCAACTGTTCAGCCACAGCTTTGGCGTCGCCCTGAATGGCCACGTCGACCTTCTTGGTCAGCCCGATCCGGTCGGAGTTGATGTCGACCTGAATGATCTTGGCGTCTTGTGGCCAGTAGTTGATGCCGTAGCCAGGCAACGTGCTGAACGGGTTCAGACGGTTACCCAACGCCAGAACGACGTCCGCCTTCTGGATCAGTTCCATCGCCGCCTTGGAGCCATTGTAGCCCAAAGGACCAACTGCCAGAGGATGCGAGCCGGGGAAGGCGTCGTTGTGCTGGTAGCCACAGGCCACCGGCGCATCCAGCGCTTCGGCCAGTTTGGCAGAGGCGTCGATGCCACCGGACAGGATCACGCCTGCACCGTTCAGGATCACGGGGAATTCGGCTTCTGAGAGCAGTTTTGCCGCTTCCTTGACCGCTTGGGTGCCGCCTTGTGGGCGTTCCAGACGGATGATCTGGGGCAGCTCGATGTCGATCACCTGCGTCCAGTAATCGCGGGGTATGTTGATCTGTGCAGGGGCACAACCGCGCCATGCTTTTTCAATCACACGGTTCAGCACTTCAGCCATGCGGGACGGGTCGCGCACCTCTTCCTGATAGCAGACCATGTCTTCGAACAATTTCATCTGTTCGATTTCCTGAAAACCGCCCTGACCGATGGTCTTGTTGGCCGCCTGTGGCGTCACCAGCAACATCGGCGTGTGGTTCCAATATGCCGTTTTGATCGGCGTCACGAAATTGGTTATGCCGGGGCCGTTCTGTGCGATGGCCATGGACATTTTGCCGGACGCGCGGGTGTAGCCGTCCGCAATCATGCCGCCGGATGTTTCATGGGCACAGTCCCAGAACTTGATACCCGCTGCCGGGAAGAGATCCGAGATCGGCATCATGGCGGAGCCGATGATCCCGAAGGCGTTGTCGATGCCGTGCATCTGCAAGACCTTAACAAAGGCCTCTTCTGTCGTCATTTTCATGTCAATAATCCTTGTATCAGAGAAGTCAGAGAATTTCGTCGCGGGCGTAGTAGTAGGGATAGGCCACCCGTTGCCCCAACCTGCGGAAAGGGGTGAGAATGCCGTGGCTTGGCAGTTGCGACGTAAAGATCGGGAGCTTGAGATCCTTGCCCTTGCCCGCCACCATCTGCGCCAGGCGTTTGCCGGCCTGTGCAGAGTACATCACGCCATTGCCGCCATAGCCCATCGCATAAAAGATCGTCTGCTTGGGATCGGGCTGGAATATCCGGGGCATCATGTCATGGCTGACATCCACCCATCCCCACCAAGAGTAATCCAAATCGATGCCCTCAAGCACCGGAAACTTACGATAGAGGCCTTTTTGCAAAAGAGCCAGGTGTTTGGGGTTCTCCGCATCAAGACCCGTGATGGCGCTGCGGCTTCCGATCTGGACCCGGCCATCCGGCAGATACCGGTAGTAATGCCGCAGGGTGCGCGTATCCGTCAGGGGTGATTTTACTTGAAACCCGCATTCCGCCTTCTCTTCGTCGGTCAGCGGACGCGTCACGATGGAGTTTGACAGGATCGGCATCAGGCGATGCTTGGTTTTTTCATTCAGACCCGGTGGCGTATATCCCGCCGTCGCCAAGGCCACGGCGCGCGCGCGCACGATACCACCCGGCGTGGTGAGGTGGTGCACCCCGTTCACGGTCTTCCAGCCCATCACGGGGCTGGCGGTGTGTATCTTGGCACCAAGTTTGCGCGCCAGTCGCACATAGCTGAACGCCAGTTTGGCGGCATGGATCGAGGTGCCGTCAGGCTCCCACAGGGCACCATGTGCTTCCTGATCGCGCACGTAGTTCTCGTGCAACTCATCGCGTGACACCATGCGTGCGCCATAGCCGAACACGTCGTTCAGAACACCGCATTCCTTTTCCAGCTTGGCCATGACCTTTTCGCGGTGTGCCATATAGAAATGGCCACCGGTTTGCGGATCACAGTCAATGTCGTCAGACCCGATCAGATCATTGAACAGCTCAAAGGCTTCGCAGACCTCGGCATGCATGCCTTTGGCCACATCAACACCCCAACGCTTGATCCATTCCGACCGCTTGAGACGGCCAGACGAGATCTGCGCTTGCCCACCGTTGCGGGTGGAACAGCCCCAGGCCACTGTGTTGGCCTCAAGGATATGCGCCTTGATCCCATGCTCTTTTGCGAGATGGATCGCCGTAGACAGCCCTGTATAACCAGACCCGACAACGACAACATCCACATCGATGTCACCCGATATCGGTCCATCATCTTCAGGTGGTGTGCCTGCTGTGCCAATCCAGTAGGTTGGCGCATGATCCCGGTTGTGACCCGGGCCCGCGTCCACAATGGGATCATAGCGCGGGTCATAGCTGGCCTTGGGCCAGTGCTTTGGTCTGTGTGGCATTTTACTGCTCCATCAACGAGACGAAAATTACGCTTTGAAAGGCGGGCGGGATTTGCGCAGGGCCTGTTTTACGACGATCTTACCGTCGCGCAGCGTGAACAGATCAGCGCCTTGCGCCTCAACGCGCATGCCATCAGCGCCCGTGCCCGAAAAAGTCCATTCGGACACCGCGCGGTCCCCGTGCACAAAATGGCTGTGGTGGTCCCAATGGGCGTCTTTCATGCCGGCCCAGACGGCGGAAAACGCGGCGGCGATGGCCTCGGCACCTTCGACTTTGCCGCCATAAACCGCGTCGCCACCAACGGTGTAGAAGACGCAATCATCGGCGAAGTGGGTCATGACGCCATCGACATCATGGCGGTTGAACGCATCGAATGTATCGGACAGGTCTTGGGCGGTCAGGGTCTTGGACATTTTCGTCTCCAGTGTTTGTGAGGATCAGGAATTCGACTCGTCGTCCCGATAGGGCACGACCAGTGTCGGAATGGTGGAACGGCGCAGCACACGTTTCGCGACGGTGCCAAGGAAGGTCTGGGAAAACCCGTGCTCATGGGCCCCGACAACGATCAGGTCACACGCAAGCTCGGCGGCCCGGCGCAGGATCACCTCGGCAGGGTATCCATCGACCAGCTCGATTGACTCGACCTGCCTTTGTATATCGCGGTCTTCTTCGTCCACATGCGCCCAGAACGACTTTTGCCGTTCCGCCATGACGGCCCTTGCGTGATCATGGCGCGCTTTCATTGCCGTTTCCGCGGAATCTGTGGTCTGCATGAACATCTGCAAAGTGATCTTGACGTCGTCGCTCATCGGCAGGACCGCGTGCACCATGTGCAGTTTGGCACCGGTGGCGGCCGCGAGGCTGGCCGCGTGACACAGCGTGTAGGCCGAGTGTTTGGACAGATCCGTGGCGCACAGGATATGGGTTATCTTGGATTTCATGATGAACTCTTTTCTGATCAGCGATCAATAACCGAGGACCCGAGGGAGCCAGAGCGTGATTTCAGGGACGTAGGCGATGATGAAAATCGCAATCGTGTTGATGAAGGCAAACGGCAGGGCCGCCACGGATATCTTTTCGATCGAGATGTTAGAGATACCCGAGGCGATGAACAGGTTCTCGCCCAGTGGCGGGGTCTGGAACCCGATGCCAAGGCAGCACACCATCACCACACCAAAGTGGATCGGGTCGATCCCGACACTATAGGCGACTGGCAACATGACAGGCACGAGGATCAGAATGGTGGCCAACGTCTCCATGAACATGCCAACAAAGAGCAGGAAGAGGATCACCAGCGCCCAGATGATGTAGATATTGCTTGTGACCGAGAGCATTCCATCTGCAATGACCGCCGGGATCTGGTTTTCAACCAGCAGACGCCCGAAAACGGTCGCGGTGAACATGATCAGCAGGACGCGCCCGGTGAGCCATGTGGTCGTCTCAAGTGCGGTGAACAGTTTGGTCCAGCTGAGTTCGCGGTAGATGAACGTCCCCACAGCAAGTGTATAAAAGATCGCCACGATTGCAGCCTCTGTCGGCGTGAAGAAGCCGGAATAGATGCCGCCGAGGATTACCACAGGGGCCATCAGCGCCCAGAAACCACGGTACATTTCGCACCAGATCAAACGCGCCGACCAGCCTTCAGATGAGCCTTTATAGCCATGCTTTCTGGCGAGGATATAATTCATCAGCAACAAGCTGCCGGCGATCAGGAAGGCGGGCATGAAGCCTGCGATGAAGAGTTTGGGAATGGATACGGTCTGGAACTGGCCGAACTGTTCAACTGCTGCGGGTGGCGCGGGCATGCCAAGGGCTGCGATGCCAAAGATGATCAACGGGATCGACGGCGGGATCACGATGCCCAGACCGCCCGATGACGCGGTGATGGCAGAGGCATAGCTGCGCCCGTATCCACGTTGGATCATGGCCGGGATCATCAACATACCGACCGCCGCCGTGGTCGCGGGGCCTGAGCCTGAGATCGCACCAAAGAAGAGACAGGCGAAAACCGTCGCGGCAGACATGCCGCCTGTGAAAGGCCCGGCAAAACTTTCCGCCACATTGATGAGGCGTCGTGACAATCCAGCGGCCTCCATCAAGGCACCCGCCAGAATGAACGCAGGCAGCGCCATGAGCGGGAATGACCCGACGGATGTAAAGGCGATCTGAACGAATTTGATCGGGTTCTCATCCAGATAGAGGAACGAGATCAGCGTGGACACACCAAGCGCAACCGTAATTGGCGCACCGATGGCCATCAAAAGCAGGAAGCCGCCAAAAAGGATAAGGATGATTTGCGATTCCATTACTTCTTCTCCTGCTTGGGCGTTGTGGTTTCGGCGCGAATTTCTTCGAGATCGATGGCGTCAGGATCGCGCAGGTCTTCCCCCAGAACGATCTTTTTGTAATTCACCTGAAGGACGCGGAACGTCATCAGGGTGAAGGCGATGGGCAGAACGATGTAGACCCAGCTGAGGTGGAACCCCATGGTCTGGGAAGACTGGAACCGGTTCATCTTGTTGAAGATGAAGTCTATGGAAAGATAGACAAAATAGACGTTGAAGAAGACCCAGAAGAGATCGGCAAAGGCCTCTATATATTTGATCGCGCCATTTGGCAGAAACTTGAACTGAAAGGTGACCCGGTTGTGCGCACCCTTTTTGGCGGCATAGCTTGCGCCGAAAAAGACAAACCACACGAACATGTAAATCGAAAGCTCTTCGACCCATGAGAACGAGAAATCAAACAGGGTCCGAACGATGACCTGCAAAAACAAGAGGCACACAAATACCGCGAGCAACGTGCGACAGATGTAGCTCTCTATGTTGTCGATGATGTACCAGAATTTTGTCATGACCCCCCGCTTTCAGTTGTGGAAGGCACCCCTAGATGCCTTCCGACGTTTTGAGTTGCGATTATTCAGACACGGGCGCGCGACCGATTTCAGCCAGCACAGCGTTCATCTTTTCGATACCGCCGATGCTGTCATAGAACTTTGGCCAGACGGCTTCGGTTGCCAGCTTGATGAACTCTTCCTCGTTGTTTTCCGGATCAGAGATTTCCATACCTTCGTCGAGCAGGATTTGTTTGATCTCGGCTTCCTTGTCGCGCAGAAATTGTGCGGAGGCAGCTGTCGCGGCTTTGCCGGCGTCCAGAACGGTCTGCTGATCTTCGGCGGACAGCTCTTGGAACACCTGCTCAGAGATGATCAGCGGCTCGATGGAAAAGATGTAACGAATGTTTGTGACGTACTTTTGCACTTCATAGAACTTCATCGCGTTGATGGTCGTGTAGGGGTTGTCCTGACCGTCGACAACGCCGGTTTGCAGACCCGCAAAGGTTTCCGACCACGCCATCGGGGTCGGGCTGATGCCCCAGGCTTTATAGGTGTCGATCATGATTTCGTTTTTGGGCACGCGGATCACGAGACCTTGCAGGTCCGCCACGGATGTCACCGGCTTTTTGGAGTTCGTCAGGCGGCGAAAGCCTGTATAGGTCCATGCGATAATCCGCACACCTGCATCTTCGATTGTGTTTTCCGTCAGTTCCTGACCGATTGGGCCTTGGGTCAGCTTTTCCGCGTCCTCGAGGCTCAGAATGACGTAGGGCAGTGAGAACACACCGACTGTCGGCGAGAACGGTGTGACGTTGTTGATTGCCAGAATGGACATGTCCAGCGTGCCGATGGCCGCTTCGTTGACCGTGTCCTGCTCGGAGCCAAGCTGGCCATTCAGAAACAGCGTGGCCGTGTGTGCCCCACCCGAAAGCTCTTCCAGAGCTTGCACGAAGGCAACGCCGGTCGCCTCTTGGCTGCTGCCACCGCTGTCCCCAACTGCGATCTTGAAATTCTTTGCATCGGCCATGCCGACGCTTATGAACGTGGCGCTCAGCGCAATCGCCGTTGACGCCATGAAACGTGTGAAATAAGACATATCGTCCTCCCAAATATTGTGCGCCTGTGCGCTCTGCCGCAGGAGGAGCATTCCACCTCCCTCTCGGCTGAGCGACGGATAGAAGGAATCGTTAACCAATCGTTAGGGCCAGTTTTTCTATTGACTTAGACCAGTAAAGCTCAAGAATTGGGCGATGGCTAAAGTTCGCATCGCGCCCGACGTCTTTTTCCTCGATCGTACCTCCCGGCGTCCGTTTCAAACGCAGATCCGCGAGAAAGTGATCGAGTCGATCCTTTCCACGCAGGCCTTGCCCGGCTCACTCATGCCCTCTTCGCGCAAACTCGCAGAACACCTCGGCGTGGCCCGCATGACGGTGACGCTCGCCTATCAGGAGCTGGTGGTTCAGGGGTATCTGGAAACGCAAAGCCGCAGCGGTTACCTCGTCGCCAAAACGGACGCGGTCCCACGCCTGCCCAAAGGGCATGTCAACGAACCCATTGAAAACAGTGAGGTCTGGAAGAATATCCTGTCGGAAAACCTCGCCGCGCGAAGACGCGTGGTCAAGCCGAAAGACTGGCGCGCCCTGCCCTATCCGTTTGTGTTCGGCGAAATGGACACAGCCCTTTTTAATCATACCGCGTGGCGGGAATGCGCGCGACAGGCCATCGGAAAGCGCGATTTCGACCTGATGGCGGGCAACGGGGCCACGGATGATCCGTTACTTGTCGACTACATTCTGTCCCGCATGCTGCCGCGTCGTGGCATTACGGCCAACCAAGATCAGGTTCTTATCACCGTGGGGGCCCAAAATGCGATCTGGCTGGCGATTGAATTGTTAACGCGCAGACCTCTGAAGGCCGTGTGTGAAAACCCCGGCTATCCAGACACGTTGCAGGCGTTGCAGTGGTGCGGCGCCGACATCACGACAGTTGATGTTGATCAATACGGGCTGCCGCCCAACAAGATCCCGATTGGAACGCAGGCGGTTTTCGTCACCCCGAGCCACCATGCGCCCACCGGTGCCACGCTCACACGGGAACGTCGACTACGATTGCTTGAACAAGCACAGGAGCATGATTTCATCATTGTCGAGGATGACTATGAATTCGAGATGAGCTTTATCCAGCCGCCAAGCCCCGCGCTGAAAGCAATTGATAAAGACCAGCGTGTGCTTTACGCGGGCAGCTTTTCCAAAGCGTTGTTTCCCGGTTTACGGTTGGGATACCTCGTCGGACCCGAACGCGTAATTGCCGAAGCGCGCGAATTGCGCTCGATGATCCTGAGGCACCCGCCCGGCCATCTGCAAAGAACGGCCGCGTATTTTCTGGCTCAAGGTCATTACGATCTGTTGATCCGCGACATGCGGCGCGCCTTTGCCAAACGCCGCGCCGCTGTGGTCGATGCGCTTGGCAATACTGATCTGGAGATTTCAGGCGCCGCACAATTTGGGGGCACAAGTCTTTGGGTCAAAACGCCGGACGGCATCGATACCGAAACCCTCGCCACGGACTTGCTGAAAGACGGTGTCGTCATAGAACCCGGCGCGCCGTTTTTCAGCGGAGACAATCAGCCAAAGGGGTTTTTCAGGTTGGGCTACTCTTCGATCCCGGTGGATAAAATTCCCGAAGGCGTGCGGTTGATCTCTGCGAAAGTCACCGCAGCACAAAAACAAAAGCTGTGAGTTGAGTTCCATAACTGCAAGCCCGACGCCGGATATCTGCATCACGGCACCCCGTTCGGGATTGGTTGATCATGCGAATGTGCTGCAACCCGCCCGCCTGCGCAAAACCCCCGGAGAAACGACGTTGCCAGTCCCACAGACAAAGCCCTAAGGTGCCGCATTGCACCACGATGCGCCCGGTTTCGACAAAGATGCACAGGCGCGCAACACAGGAACAGGCGACATGGAATTCACGCAGCCGATCTCGTCGCTGGTGCTCGCAAATGGCGTGGTGATCCTCGCGGCGCTGGTACAGACGTCAACCGGCATGGGATTTGGCATGATCGCAGCCCCTTTGCTGGCGCTCGTCAGCCTTGAATATGTCCCCGGGCCGATGTTGTTCATCAATCTGTTTTTATCCCTTCTGATGCTTGGCGATGGCCGCGCGAATGTTGTGCAGCGAGAAGTGGCATTCCTGCTGCCCACCATCCTGATCGGAACCGCGATCGGGGCGGCGATCGTCATGCTGGTCCCGACCGATACGCTGGGCGTGTTGTTTGCGCTGCTGATACTGGTGGCCGTCGCAGTGACCGTTTTTGCCAAAGCGCTCGCGCTGACATCGCGCAACCTTGCGGTATGTGGCGTTGCGGTTGGGGTCATGGGCACTGCCACGGGTATCCCCGGCGCGCCGCTGGTGGTGCTTTATCAGAACGAACGCATTGAGAAAACACGCCCCACGATGGCGCTTGTTTTCACCTTTTCCTATATTTCATCGCTGGTTGCCCTCAGTTTTGCCGGGGCATTTTCCGCGCAGCTGGCGTTTCTTGGGCTGATGCTCCTGCCCGGCCTGATCATCGGCTATGCCGCCGGAAAGCGGGTACGCGGGTACATGACCAAAGCCACGGGCCGTTTCCTGATGCTGTCGATTTCTTCAACCGGCGCGCTGTTGCTCTTGCTCAAATCCATTTAAACGGTACCGGGCTGACAGCCGAACGCAAGGAGAGTTTCATGGACATTTGGGTCGCCCACGCCATTCGCCAGATCAACGCCGATGCGCATCGCTCGGCTGACACGCATCTTTTCAAGCTCCCTTTGCCGCGCCTCACCGGTGTGGACATCTATCTGAAAGACGAAAGCACGCATCCCACAGGCAGCCTCAAACATCGCCTCGCGCGGTCGTTGTTTTTATATGCGTTGTGCAACGGCAAGATCAACGCGGACACAACTATTGTCGAAGCCTCCTCTGGCAGCACCGCCGTTTCGGAGGCCTATTTCGCGCGGATGATTGGCGTCCCCTTTATTGCCGTACTCCCCAAAAGCACCGCCCGCAGCAAAATCCGGCAAATCGAGTTTTATGGCGGCAAGGTTCACTTTGTGGATGCCGCGCCGCAGATGCATGAGGCCTCGGTTGCGCTCGCCGCGTCAATCGGTGGCTATTTCATGGATCAATTCACCTATGCCGAGCGTGCCACCGATTGGCGGGGCAACAACAACATTGCCGAAAGCGTTTTCACCCAGATGGAACAGGAACCCCATCCCATCCCCGCGCATCTGGTGATGAGTGCGGGCACCGGCGGCACATCGGCCACTCTGGGCCGTTACATTCGCTATAAGGGCTATGATACGGAACTCACGGTCGTGGATCCGGAAAACTCCGTGTTTTATCAAAGCTACATGACAGGGGATCGCAATCTGCGGTCGGACAAATCCAGCCGCATCGAAGGGATCGGGCGGCCCAAGGTCGAACTCTCCTTTCAGCCCGGCGTTATTGATCAAATGATCGCGGTGCCGGATGCTGCGAGCGTGGCGACGATGCTGTGGCTCGAAGAGTTGATCGGGCGCAAGACGGGGCCATCCTCTGGAACGAACCTCTGGGGGGCACTGGAGCGCGCGCAGGACATGATCAAAACCGGGCGCGAAGGGTCGATCGTCACGTTGTTATGCGACAGCGGGGATCGCTATCTCGACACCTATTACAATCCGGGTTGGGTCAGCCACTGTATCGGGGCCTATCAGGATTATTCCGACCACCTGAACAAACATTTCAAGTGATCTGGCAAGCTCAGGCAACTTCGCCAAGGATGTGATCCAGCACCTCTATGATCATCGCGGCATCCTCCGCTTCGATGGTCAGCGGGGGGCGGATTTTGAGCACATTGTCTTTCGGCCCTTCGCTGCCGATCAGGATGCGATAATCGCGCATGCGGTTTTTGACATAGGCGCATATCTCCGGCGCTTCCGAGCCGTCAGGGCGGATCAATTCCACCCCCAGAAACAGCCCCATACCGCGCACGTCACCCACACAATCGTATTTCGCTTTCAGCGTCTTGAGACCCGCCATCAACTGCCCACCGATCTTGCGCGCGTTATCCTGCAGGTTTTCATCGTCCACGATCTGCAACACTTCATGGCCAATCCGGCATGACAGTGTTGAGCCCCCGAAGGTTGAAAAGAACTCAATCCCGTTGTCGAAACTCGCCGCGATCTCGCGCGTTGTGACCAGCACGCCGAGGGGATGCCCGTTGCCGATGGGTTTGCCCATCACGACGATATCGGGCAGCACCTCCTGAACCTCAAACCCAAAGTAATACGCGCCCAGCCGCCCCAGACCCGTTTGCACCTCATCCGCAATACACACCCCGCCGGCGGCGCGAATTTTCGCATAGACAGCAGCAAGGTAACCCTTGGGCGGTATGATCTGCCCCCCGACTGACGGGAAGGTTTCGGCGATAAAGCCCGCAACCCCCTGCCCTTTGTCCTGCAAGGATGCGATGGCCGGGTCCACCAGATCGGCGAACTTCTGCGCGCGCATCGGATCATCGCGGCCAAAAGAACCCCGGTAATCATCCGCGATTTCCACCAGTTCCACCCAGTCGGATTGCCCGACACCACCCGGTTTATTGAACTTGTAAGCAGAGATATCGACCGCCCCGGTCGTGTTCCCATGATAGCCGTGATCGGGCGTGACCATCCCCTTGGCACCCGTATGAGCACGCGCCAGACGCAGGGCCAATTCATTGGCTTCGGTGCCCGAATTCACGAAATAGCAGACCTGCAGATGATCCGGCAGTTTCGACAGGATCTTGTCCGCAAACGCCGTTTGAGCCGGGTGCAGGTAGCGGGTGTTTGAATTGATACGTTTCAGCTGATCGGCAGCCACTGTCTGAATGCGCGGATGGGCATGACCCACATGGGGCACGTTGTTATAGGCATCCAGATAGGGGCGGCCCCATTCGTCGAACAGATAGTGTTTCCAGCCGCGCACCAGCATCACCGGATCCTCATAGGAAAGGCTCAGGTTACCGCCAAACTTCTGCTGCCGCGCTTCCCGTATGTCGTGTTTTGAGGTCGGAGCATAGCGCACCTTCTCGTCCTCAAGGTTCAGCAATGCCGCAGGGTTGGGGCAGATGGCACGCCACAGATACATCTCGTCAGGGTCACCGACACCGGGCCAATCGGCCTCGATGCCCTCAGTCGTCAGCGCAAGCTGAAAATGCACATGTGGGGCCCAGCCCCCGTTCATCGTCGCATCGCCCAGACGGCAGAATTCTTGCCCCCGCTCGATCACCTGACCGACGCGCAGCCGATCCAGAAACTCCGGGTCGAGATGACCATAGAGCGTGTAAAACGGATCGTCCTGCGGCGTTTCATGGCGCAGGATAATGACACCGCCGTAATCCAAATGTCCGGCGCGGTATTCGGCAACAAACACCTCGCCGCGCATCGGGGCAAACATGGGCGTGCCTGCTGAGGTGAACACATCAACGGCCAGATGGACCGTGCGCCGGTCACTGGCCTTCCACGGTCCTTTGCGAAAGGCGGGTTCTGCATAGATCAGGCGCGGCTCATGGTAATAGCCCAGCCAGATGCGGCCCTGATCTTCGAACTCCGCGCCCACTCTGGCGGCTTCTTCCAAAGGCATGTGAAACGGGTTCTGGGGCCAGGTTGACTGCTCAACAGAGAGCGCGCCCAGCGGGGCGTCTGAAATATCACAGCCCATCAAAGGCGCGAAATTTCCGCGTTCCTGTTCCAGCCAAGCCTGAACCCGCTCGGCCCCTTTGACCACGGGCAAACCACAGGCTGCACGCAGGCGGGCGGCGAGCAGACCGGCGTGCAGGGTGTTGCCCTCCAGAAACCGCCAGGCCGGTGCTTGCGAGATCGTCACGTAAGGGTCATCGGGATTATCCGCCGCCATGAGCGTGGAATTCACGACACTCACCGCAAGGCGCATGCGCAGCAACGGCCAGAGCATGTCAAGCTCGCCCGTCGTCAACGGATAAACCGCATGATACCCGGCAACGAGCGCGGCAAGGGCCGCTTCCGGGCGGGCATGATCAAGCACGATATAGGCCGCCGCAATGGCAAGATCGCAGATCCGGGGGGCCGCGCACATATCGCCCAGATCAATCAGGCCCGAGACCCGGCGCGGCGCAGACAGCGCACCTGTGACAAGGATGTTGTAGTCGTTTGCATCATTGTGGATGGCGTGTTTCGGCAGCGCGTTCAACGCGGGCATCAGGGCGGCAAACTGCGCGTGGATGTCCTTGATCATCTCGCGCCGGGCGGGGTCGGTGATGCAGGTTATCTCGTCCCCGATCCACGCCGCACGCATCAAATCCCATTTGAAATCGCGCGCCAGCCCTTCGTGGTGAAAATCCGCCAAGGCCATTGCCGAACCGGCGAGCACCTGCCCCAACTCATGGATCAGCGCCTCGCTTTTAGGGGCGATATGGGCATAACATCGCCCCGGCAACTGCCCGAGCAACCACACAAGGCGTTCCTGACCATTCTCATCCCTGATCGTCAGCAAAGACGCCGCGTCCGTCGCGGGAATAACCATGGGGCAGGGCAATTGCGGCTGGCGTGCGGTGATGTGTTCAAAGGCTTTCACCTGCATATCGACAAGCCATCTGTCGCAGCCCACCCGCATGACCTTGACGATATAGCCCGCGCCATCCTCAGTTGTCGCGCGGAAATTCAGGTCATATTCACCATCGAGCGGCGTCAGCTCTGCGTTGATGTGCCACTTTTGCGCAAGGACGGATTGCCAGTGCTGAATGCGCTTTGCCGTTTTGTCCATGACCCACCCGCCCGCTTGTACTTCACCTGCGCCTGTGATGCGGTTGTCGTTCTGTGCTGTCAAGAAACACGCATCAGAAATGCCGCCCAAAACCGGCCCGTACCGGGGTCCGCAGCCTTCGCGAACCCGCAATCAGGGGCGGTTACAACGCATCCCGCAACGCGTCGATTGTTCGTTTGTAATCTGCGACGATCTTCGCGCGTTCCACGTGCTGCGCGTTTTTCACCATATGCCGCCCGGCAGACCAGACGTCCGTCACCAAACGGTCATCCCCCGCGAAAATCCATGCATCCAGCGCCGTGTCGCCGTCCCTGCCCCACAGGTGTTCCGAGGTTGTATCGAGCGAGAGCATATCCGCCCAGCATCCGGCCTCGATGCGCCCTGACGCGCGCTGCGCCGCCTGCGCGCCACCCTGCAGGATGTCATCAAAAATCCGCCGCCCTGTTGATTTCCCGGGCGATGCCAGCGCTGCGCGCGTGCCATCACGCAGCCGTTGGGAGTAATCCAGCGTCCTCATCTCTTCGCTCAGTGAAATGCGGATGTTGCTGTCAGACCCGATCGCAAAGGCCCCACCATGATCGACCCAGCGCACCGCATCGAAAATCCCGTCGCCCAGACTGCTTTCGGTGATCGGGCAAAGACCCGCAACCGCACCTGAACGCGCAAGGCTGATCGTCTCGTCAGGGGTCATCTGGGTGCAGTGGATCAGGCACCAGCGCGCATCAAGGTCCATATTGTCCAACGCCCAAACCACGGGCCGCGCGCCCCAATGCGCTTCGACCTCCGTGACTTCGGCGCGCTGTTCAGCCAGATGCATGTGGATCGGACCGTCCGGAAATGCCGTGCCATAGGCTTGCAGATCGGCAATGCCAACCGCACGCAGGGAATGGGGCGCGACGCCGATGCTGCAGTCTGCCGAAGCATGCCTGATGCTGGTCGAGGCCGCCGCATACAGCCTCTGGAACCGATCAAACGTGTTGCCGAACCGTATCTGCCCCGTGGTCAGGTCACGCTGGTCACAGCCGCCGAATTGATAATGCACGGGCAACAGGCACAGCCCCATACCCGTGCGATCCGCTGCAGCCACCACGCGTTCGGAAGTTTCCGCGATACTGTCATAAATGGCGCCGCCCGGCTGGTGATGCAGATAGTGAAATTCAACCGACGCGCCATATCCGGCCTCCAGCATCTCCATCTGCACAAATGCCGTGATCGCTTCGATATGGTCCGGTGTCAGACGGTCGAGAAAGCGGAACATCAACTGGCGCCATGTCCAAAAGCTGTCGCTTGGGTCGGGGCCGCGCCGCTCGGTCAGGCCCGCCATTGCGCGTTGGAACGCATGGCTGTGCACATTGACGGGGGCTGGAAGCAACATCGCAACGCGGCTGCCGGTCTCGGGTGCGTCGGGCTGGACCGCACCGATGCGGCCCTGCGCATCAATATCAACCTGCACATTTGACGCCCAGCCAGAGGGTAACAGCGCCTTTTCAGCCCAAATCCTTTGCATGGTTCACTCCGCTTGACATAATATTATGTATGCACATAAAACACCAAGAACGCCAACTTGCAAGTGAGTCGACGGATGCTTTTCACCAACGCCAGAATTGTGACCCTGCGGGACGATCAGGACTACGGTCTGATCGAGGAAGGTGCCATCGCCACCGATGGTGACCAGATCACGTGGGTGGGGCCAAGTGCCGATGTGCCCGATGTTTACCGCAGCGAAACAACGCATGATCTGGGCGGGCGGCTGGTAACTCCGGCGCTGATCGACTGCCATACGCATGTGGTTTTCGGCGGCAATCGCGCGACCGAATTCGAGCTGCGCCTGAACGGTGCGAGCTACGAAGAAGTGGCGCGCGCAGGCGGGGGGATCGTATCGACCGTGACGGCCACGCGTAGCGCATCCGAGGCGGCGCTGCTGGCAGATGCGCTGACCCGTGTGGATGCGCTGATCGCGGAAGGTGTCACGCTGATCGAGGTAAAATCCGGCTACGGGCTGGACCGTGACACGGAACTCAAGATGCTGCGCGTCGCCCGCCAAATCGCGAGCGCCCGCCCGGTAGATGTGCGCACCAGCTTTCTCGGCGCGCATGCTGTCCCGCCGGAATTCAAGGGCAACCCGGATGCCTATATCGACGACATCTGCCTACCCACCCTGCGTGCCGCACACGGCGAGGGGCTGGTCGATGCGGTTGACGGTTTCTGCGAGGGCATCGCCTTTGACACAGCACAAATCAGGCGCGTTTTTGACGTGGCGGTGGAGCTTGGCCTGCCGATCAAACTCCATGCTGAGCAATTGTCAAACATCGGTGGCACGCAACTGGCGGCGCACTATGGCGCGCTGAGCGCTGATCACGTGGAATATGCCACGGATGCCGACGCGCAGGCACTTGCGAAATCCGGCACGGTTGCGGTCGTGCTGCCCGGCGCATTCTATACGCTGCGCGAAACGAAGGTCCCGCCGATCGCGTCTTTCCGCAAACACGCTGTGCGCATGGCTCTGGCCACGGATTGCAACCCCGGATCATCCCCGCTGACATCGCCGCTTTTGGCGATGAACATGGCCTGCACCCTGTTTCGCGTGACTCCGCTGGAAGCCTTGCTGGGCATGACGGCCCATGCTGCCGCGGCCTTGGGCGAAAAGGACCGCGGCCGGATCATGGCAGGTGCACGCGCTGATCTGTGCGTCTGGAACGCACAGCATCCGAGCGAATTGGCCTATCGCATCGGGTTCAACCCGCTGCATCACCGCATCTTCAAGGGGGCGATATGACACTCACGCTGACACCGGGTGCGGCAACGCTCGCGCAATTGCAAGACATCTGGGCGAACAACCGTGCTGTCACGCTGTGCCCCTCGGCCCATGCCGGGATCAAAGCGGCGCAGGCGCTTGTGGCAAAGGCTGCTGCCGGTGATGACGCGGTCTATGGCGTGAATACAGGCTTTGGCAAACTGGCCAGCGTCAAGATCGCACCCAAGGATGTCGCAACGCTCCAGCGCAACCTGATCCTGTCACACTGCTGCGGCGTGGGTGAGCCGCTGGACGCGGCGACCACCCGGCTGATGATGGTGCTGAAACTGCTGTCTTTGGGCCGCGGCGCATCCGGCGTTGCAATGACGACCGTTGAGAGTATCGAGAACATGCTCGCGCGCGGCGTCACCCCTGTGATCCCCAGCCAAGGGTCGGTCGGTGCATCGGGCGATCTGGCTCCGCTGGCGCATATGGCCGCAGCCATGATCGGTGAGGGTGAGGCCGTTTTCGAAGGCACACGCATGGCCGCCGGTGATGCCCTGCGCCACGCGGGCATCACCCCCATCGTGCTGGGCGCAAAAGAGGGTCTGGCGCTGATCAACGGCACGCAGTTTTCAACCGCTTGCGCACTGGTGGGCCTGTGGGGCGCGTGGCGCAATGCGGCGACCTGCGTGCTGACCTGTGCCTTGTCCACAGATGCTATCATGGGCTCCACCGCGCCCCTACAGGACGCGATCCACACCCTGCGCGGGCACGCCGGTCAGATCGCCGTGGCGCGCGCGCAACGGGCGCTGATGGCAGGCTCGCAAATCCGCGAAAGCCACGTGGAGGGCGACACGCGGGTTCAGGACCCCTATTGCATCCGCTGCCAGCCGCAGGTGACGGGTGCCGCGATGGATATTCTGCATTTTGCAGGCAGAACGCTCGAAATCGAGGCCAACGCCGTCACCGACAACCCGCTGGTGCTGGTGGAGGATGAGCTGATCGTCTCGGGCGGGAACTTCCACGCCGAACCGGTGGGCTTTGCCGCCGATCAGATCGCCGTGGCCGTGTCGGAACTGGGCGCGATTGCGCAGCGGCGCGTCGCACTTATGGTCGACCCGACGCTGTCCTTTGACCTGCCGCCCTTTCTGACGCCTGATCCGGGCCTCAACTCAGGCCTGATGATTGCCGAAGTCACCACCGCCGCGCTGATGAGCGAAAACAAGCACCTCGCCAATCCCTGCACGACCGACAGCACTCCGACCTCCGCCAATCAGGAAGACCACGTCAGCATGGCAGCCCATGCCGCCCGGCGCCTGTTGCGGATGAACGCGAACCTGAATGTGATCCTGGGCGTTGAGGCGATGTGCGGCGTGCAGGGCATCGAATTTCGCGCCCCTCTGGAAACCAGCGCCCCGCTCAAGGCCGCGATGGCCGTTTTGCGCGCGCATGTACCGACAATCGTCGAAGACCGCTATATGGCGCCCTCCATCGAAGCCGCCAGCGCCTTGGTTGCAAACGGCACGCTGGCGTCTTGCGTGGGTCTGCCTGCCTTCGTCAAGGGAGAGGCCGCATGACCCCCGTCAGCGTTCATCAGGGCAGCAGCCCCATCGTGCTGGGCTTTCCCCATACGGGTACGTATGTGCCCGATGGCATTGCCGCAAAACTGAACGACAATGGCCGCCTGCTGGCGGACACAGATTGGCATATTGACCGGCTCTATGATGGTCTGTTGGCGGATGCGACGACGGTGACGGCCAATTTCCATCGCTATGTGATCGACGCCAATCGTGATCCCGAGGGCGAAAGCCTCTACCCCGGTCAGAACACCACCACCCTGATCCCGCTTACAGATTTTGACGGGCGCGATATCTGGGATACGCCGCCCGGCGAGGCAGACATCGACACCCGTCGACGCGATTTTCACGCGCCCTATCACGCGGCACTGGCGGCTGAGATGGCCCGCGTGCAGGCCCTGCACGGTGTGGCGGTCCTATACGACTGCCACTCGATCCGCTCGCATATCCCGTTCCTGTTTAATGGTGTGTTGCCGGACCTCAACATCGGCACCAATTCGGGCGCGACCTGTGCGCCCCGGATCGAACAATGTGTTTGGGACCTCGCCGCCGCCGCACCAGAGTACACAAGCGTTTTGAACGCCCGTTTCAAAGGCGGCTGGACAACCCGCCATTACGGACGACCCGCGCAAGGCTGGCATGCGATCCAGATGGAAATTGCGCAATCGGCCTATCTGGAGACCGAAGCCGCGCCCTGGACCTATGACGACGCACGTGCTGGGCGGCTGCGCCCTCATCTGGCGCAGATGTTGAACCGTCTTGCTGACCTCGCACCGGAACTGCGGACATGAAGCCATTGGACGGGATCAAGGTTCTGGATCTCACCCGCGTCCTTGCGGGACCCTATTGCACGGCGTTGCTGGCCGATCTGGGGGCGGAGGTGATCAAACTGGAGCCGCCACGCGGGGATGATTATCGTCACATCGGACCATTCCTCGACGGTGACAGCGCGCTGTTTTCGCTGAACAATCGCGGCAAGAAAAGCATCGCGCTGAACCTGAAAGACCCCGAAGGGCTGGCGCTTGCGCAGCAGATCGCCACAGGCTGCGATGTGGTTGTCGAAAACTTCCGTCCCGGCGTGGCTGATAAGATCGGGCTTGGTCCTGACACCTTGCGTGCGCAAAACGCCGGGTTGATCTATGCACGTGTGTCGGGTTTTGGGCAGACCGGACCGTTCAAGGACCTGCCCGCCTATGATCTGGTCGTGCAGGCCATGTCCGGCCTGATGGCCGCCACCGGAGAAGAGGGCGGCGCGCCGCTCAAAACCGGTGAATCGGTCGCTGATCTGATGGGCGGTCTGTTTGGCAGCTGGGCGATCCTTGCCGCACTCGTCAATCGCGGGCGCACAGGACAAGGTGCCGTGCTGGACATCGCAATGTATGACGCGCTTTATTCCCTTTTGACCACCAGCCACGCGCTGCATTTTTATGCAGGCCAAACGCCGGAGCGGGTCGGCAACCGGCACCCGCTATCGACCCCTTTCGGATGCTTTGCCACACGGGACGGTCAGGTGGTGATCGCGGTGCTGACCCCGGCCCAATTCGCCCGGCTGGCGGACCTGATCGGGCAGCCCGATTTGCCACAGGATGCACGCTTTGGCACGGATAGTCTGCGCACCCGGCATGAACCCGCGCTCAAAGCCTGCATTGAGGCGTGGAGCGCAAAACAAACGACAGAAGATGCCATGATCGCATTGGCAGAGGCGCAACTGCCCTCTGCCCCGATCTGGAGCATCGCCGAGGCAAGCACAAGCGCACATGCAAAGGCGCGCACCCTCGTTCAGCACGGCGCGCGCCCATTGGTCGGGCAGCCCGTGTGGTTTGACGGTGAAAAACCGATGGCACAGACCCCCGCACCGGGTTTGAGCGCGGATGCGACGCGCATCCTGTCGGATTTCTGCGATGTGGACGCGGCGCGGCTGGCCCTGCTTCGCGACAAGGGAGTGGTTCTATGACCTCCATCTGGCATATGTTGAACGACGACGAAACCCTGTTTTGCGATCTGCTTGAACGGATCGTGGCGGACAAGATCGCGCCCCTTGCAACGCAAACGGACGAGACGTCGAATTTCGTCCACGCGCAACTCAAGGTGCTGGCAGAGGCGGGTATGATGGGCGCGAACCTGCCCGAAGCCTTCGGCGGCTCGGATATTTCCGCCCCTGCCCTGCTGCGCGCCGTTGAAATCGTGGCCGGTGGATGCGGATCGACGGCCTCGGCGCTGACCGCGCATTTTCTGGCCAGCGATTCCATTCTGATCGGCGGCACCGAGGCGCAAAAAGCCCAT
This sequence comes from Roseobacter litoralis Och 149, assembly GCF_000154785.2. Taxonomy (NCBI): domain Bacteria; kingdom Pseudomonadati; phylum Pseudomonadota; class Alphaproteobacteria; order Rhodobacterales; family Roseobacteraceae; genus Roseobacter; species Roseobacter litoralis. The sequence continues at coordinate 827,793 of NC_015730.1, read as the reverse complement.
TGGCTGCCCAAAGTGGCCACAGGCGAAGCACTGGGTGCCTTTGCCCTGACCGAGCCCTCAGCGGGCAGCGATCCGGCATATATGAAAACCCGCGCAACCCGAGAGGGGGATGGATGGCACCTGAGGGGGTCCAAATGTTTCATCTCGAACGGGGGTGTCGCGGATATCCTCATCGTCTTTGCGGTCACCGATCCGGCGGCGCGGCATCGCGGGATATCCGCCTTCATCCTGCCCAAGCACACGCCCGGATTTACCGCCGGACCTGCGGAAAAAACCATGGGCCTCAAGGGCGGGCATGTGTTTTCGCTGACGCTGGATTGCCACCTGCCGGCGGAGGCCCTGCTGGGCGAGAAAGGGTCAGGTTTTCGCACCGCGATGAAAGTGCTGGACAATGGACGCGTCGAAGTTGCCGCGCAATGTATCGGCATGGCGCAAGCGGCCCTTAATGCAGCCAAAGCCTACGCCAGTGATCGCGTCATCGGCGGCGAGGCACTCAGCGCCAAACAGGGTATCCGCTGGATGCTCGCCGATATGGCGCTCGATCTATACGGCGCGCGGCTCATGGCGCTTGAGGCTGCCCGGCAGCGCGATACGGGCGCGCGTTTCAGCGAAGCGGCGGCGATGGCCAAGCTGAAGGCCAGCGAGGCTGCGGATCGTGTGGCCGACGCGGCACTGCAAATCCACGGGGGCTATGGCTATACCCGTGATTTCCCGATCGAACGACTGACCCGCGATTTGCGCATCATGCGCATCTACGAAGGGTCCTCTGAAATTCAACGCAATATCATCGCCGGCCACCTGCTGGCGCACTGAAGGAGAAAACCATGACCAACGCCCGTCATAACCTGCGCGACGTTTACCCCCCCACCGGGTCGGAAATCACGGCCAAAAGCTGGCTCACCGAGGCGCCCATGCGCATGCTCATGAACAACCTGCACCCGGATGTGGCCGAGAACCCGCATGAGTTGGTGGTTTACGGCGGCATCGGCCGTGCTGCGCGCACGTGGGAGGATTTCGACGCGATTGTCGCCGCGCTGAAGGACCTAGAGGAGACGCAAACGCTGCTGGTGCAGTCGGGCAAACCGGTGGGCGTCTTCAACACGCATAAGGATGCGCCGCGCGTGCTGATCGCCAATTCAAACCTCGTACCGCATTGGGCCACGTGGGAACATTTCAACGAGCTCGATAAAAAGGGCCTTGCGATGTATGGCCAGATGACCGCCGGGTCGTGGATTTACATCGGCACGCAGGGAATCGTGCAGGGCACCTACGAGACCTTCATGGAAGCGGGTCGCCAGCATTATGACGGCACCCTCAAAGGCCGCTGGATCCTGACTGGCGGTCTGGGCGGCATGGGTGGTGCACAACCGCTGGCGGCGGTGATGGCCGGGGCCTGCTGTCTTGCGGTGGAATGCGACGAGACCCGCGCCGATTTCCGTCTGCGCACCCGCTATGTCGATGAAAAAACCCATGATCTGGACGAAGCGCTGGCGATGATCGAGCGCTGGACCGCTGCAGGTGAGGCCAAATCCGTCGCCCTGATCGGCAATGCCGCTGATGTGTTCCCCGAATTGGTCAAGCGCGGCGTGAAGCCCGATATGGTCACCGACCAGACCTCTGCCCACGACCCCATTCACGGCTATCTGCCACAAGGCTGGAGCGTCGCGCAGTGGCGCGAAAAGCAGGAAAGCGACCCCAAGGCGGTTGAGGCAGCCGCGCGCGCCAGCATGAAAACCCAAGTCGCCGCGATGGTCGATTTCTGGAACCAAGGCGTGCCCACGCTGGATTACGGCAACAACATCCGACAGGTCGCACAAGAGGAAGGGCTGGAAAACGCCTTTGCCTTCCCCGGCTTCGTGCCCGCCTATATCCGCCCGCTGTTCTGCCGGGGCATCGGCCCGTTCCGCTGGTGCGCGCTGTCGGGCGACCCCGAGGACATCTACAAGACAGATGCCAAGGTCAAAGAGTTGATCGACGACCCGCATCTGCACAACTGGCTGGACATGGCCCGCGAACGGATTGCGTTTCAGGGCCTGCCCGCGCGCATTTGCTGGGTGGGACTGGGCCTGCGTGACAAGCTGGGTCTTGCGTTCAACGAAATGGTGCGCACTGGCGAACTGAGCGCTCCGGTCGTCATCGGACGTGATCATCTGGACAGTGGTTCTGTGGCCTCGCCCAACCGCGAAACGGAGGCGATGAAGGACGGCTCGGACGCGGTGTCGGACTGGCCGCTCTTGAATGCGATGCTGAACGTGGCAGGCGGTGCGACATGGGTGTCGCTGCACCATGGCGGCGGTGTCGGCATGGGCTTTTCGCAGCACTCGGGCATGGTCATTTGCTGTGACGGGTCCGAGGATGCAGACCGCCGCATTGCGAATGTCCTGTGGAATGACCCTGCGACAGGGGTGATGCGTCACGCCGATGCAGGCTATGAAGACGCCCTTGACTGCGCGCGCGAGAATGGCTTGAACCTGCCCGGTATCGTGGGCCGCTGAAAAAAGGAACATGCAGATGTTTTTGAAAAATGCTTGGTATGTCGCCGCGTGGGATCATGAGATCACGCGCGAATTGCAACAGATTACGGTGCTTGGTGAAAAAATCTGCGTTTTCCGTTCTGAAGCGGGGGAATTGGTCGGGCTAGAAGACGCCTGCCCGCACCGCAAGCTGCCTTTGTCCAAAGGGCGCATCAAAGGGGACACGGTTGAATGCGGCTATCACGGCCTGACCTTCAATTGCGTGGGCCAATGTGTCTGGGCGCCCGGCTCTGGCGGCATTCCCTCCAACGCCAAGGTGCATGCTTATCCGCTGCAAGAAAAATACGGGCTGGTGTGGATCTGGATGGGCAATCCCGCGCTGGCCGATCCTGCCGACATTTTCGAGATCGAGAATTACGACAATCCGGCATGGGGCATAAACCGGGGTGCGGCGATGGAGTTGGACTGCAACTATCTGCTGATGTGCGACAACCTGCTGGACCCGACCCATGTGGCATGGGTGCATCAAAGCAGCTTTGCCGCGGCAGCCACCAAGGACACGCCCCTGCGTATCACCAAGACGGACGAGGGTGTAATCGTGCATCGCTGGATGATGGATCACGAACCTGCCCCGTTCTACAAGAAGGTCGTCGAGTTCGAGGGAAATTGCGACCGTTTGCAGCACTACGAGGTCCGCTACCCGTCGCATGCGTTGATCAAGGCGGTGTTTACACCGGCTGGCACCGGTGGTCCGGATGGGCCGCTGCATGAAAATACGTTCATCATGGACAGCTATAACTTCATGACACCCACCGATGAGGGCCGCACGCGGTACTACTGGTTCCAGCTGCGCAACATCCGACCCGATGATGAGGCCCTGTCCAAGATGATGAGCGAGGATGTGCAGCACGCCTTCGAAGAAGACCGCGCCGTATTGAACGAGGTGCAAAAAGGCATGGCCAACAAGACCTCGCCGCATATCGACCTGCCCATTGATGGCGGACAGCTTCGCTTCCGCCGCCAGTTGCAGGCGATGATCAACGAAGAACAACAGGTCGATCGCCAGATGGCCGAATAGCCCGCGCACGACCATCCATTTACCAAGGACGAAACCGATGACACATCCCCTCCTCACTCAAGACCACATCGACGCCTATGCCCGCGACGGTGTTGTCCTTGTCAAAGGCTTGTTCAAGGATCAGGTGGACCAGCTTCGCGCGGGCGTGGCGCGCAATATGGCGGACCCTGGACCCTACGCGGCCGAAAACCTCAAGGAAGGAGAAGGCGGTCGTTTCTTTGACGATTATTGCAACTGGACCCGCATTCCCGAATTTGCCGAAGCCATAAAGGCATCACCAGCTGCTGCGGTTGCCGCTGAGCTGATGGGATCAAAGAGCGTTCAGATGTTTCACGACCATGTGCTGGTCAAGGAACCGGGTACATCCAAACCCACGCCGTGGCATCAGGACAGCCCCTATTATTTTGTGGAAGGGCAGCAAACTGTCAGCTTCTGGTCGCCGCTTGATCCTGTGCGCGATGCATCCCTGCGCTGTGTGGCAGGCTCGCATCTGTGGGAAAAACCTGTGTTGCCCACGCGTTGGCTGGCAGAGACCAGCTTTTATCCCAATGATGATGACTACATGCAGGTGCCAGACCCGGACGCCGAAGGGATGGACATCCGCGAATATGAGATGGAACCGGGCGACGCCGTGGCGTTCAACTACAAGACGTTGCATGGCGCGCGCGGCAATGAAAGCGGCACCCGCCGCCGGGCGTTTTCCTTGCGCTTGCTGGGCGATGACGCACGTTTTGTCGAGCGTCCGGGGCCAACATCGCCCCCGTTTCCCGGTCATGACATGAAAGAGGGGCAGCGCCTGCGCGAAGACTGGTTCCCGATGCTGCTGAAAACGGCCGACTAAGCGGCGCGATCTATGCGGCCACCTGTGCCGGGCTGCCCGTGCGAGGCTGACCCAAGCGGCCTACCAGCCGCCAAACCGCGACCACTTCATCAAGGGGGCGCCCGCCTCTTTGGGCACAACGTGATACCCGCTGTGCTGTGCCGCCGTCGCGCAGGCATGGTTAGGCAGGATGCGCAGTTGCGTGTCGACCGGCAAGGTCGGTATCGCGCCCTTGAAATCCGGATGGCGCGCGATGACGCCATGTTCCTGATTGGCTTGCACCATGATCAATCCGGGGATCGGCACGCCTGCACTGTCGCATACAATCCCATAGCCCTGATCGACGCGCTGCGCTGCCGTGCCCCGGTCGCGCGACATTGCCATCCAGCCTGCATCGCAGATCGTCCATTCCCGCTCTTTTTGGTGACCGATGACGGTGGTCAGAACGCTGAGCGCGATGTCATCCACGCTGCATGCGCCAATACCGGCCATGACCAGATCAAAGAACACGTAAACGCCTGCGCGCAGCTCGGTCACTCCGGTCAGGTCTTTTGCCGCATGCGCCGTGGGCGTTGAACCGACACTCACGACCGGGCAGGGCAATCCTGCGGCGCGCAGCGCATCTGCGGCCTGAACGACCGCGAGACGCTCTTGCTCGGCGCATTTTACATGGGCGTCTCGACCGACGGAACCATAGCTGCCTCCTGCGTGGCACAAAACACCGGTGAGTTCTGCGCCGCCATTTACCAGAATGCGCCCGACCTCAACGAGTGCCGGATCATTGGGTGACAAGCCACTGCGATGCCCATCGCTGTCAATCTCGATAAGTGCCGGAATCACGATGCCCGCCGCGCGTGAGGCAGATGCAACAGCCTCGGCCTGTGCGGCACAATCCAACAGCACCGTCACACGGCAGCCTGCGCGGTGCAGCGCGATAATGCGGTCAAGCTTGGACGCACAGATACCAACGCCATAGAGAATATCCCTGATCCCGGCGGCGGCAAAAACTTCGGCCTCGGCGAGGGTCGACACTGTGGCAGGCCCGTTTCCATCGGCCAGAACATAGCGTGCCGCCTCGACACTTTTCGTCGTTTTCAGATGCGGTCGCAGTGATACGCCCAATGTCACGGCATGATCGGACAAACGGTGAATATTTCGCTGCATGCGCGCCTCATCGACGAGCAAGCAGGGTGTCTGCAGGTAGGAAAAACGAGGATCAGTCATGCGCCTGCCCTTACACCCGCAACGTCGAAAACGAAAGTGCCGTCACGTGGGTTCCGGTATCCGATGGCGACCGCTTCCCGAAAAAACCAAAAGCGGCACGCCCCCAGTATTCGATGCCACGGCGCGTGCAGGAACGGCGGCACCCTATCCTTTTGCGCCTGTCACCAAAATTCATTTCGCTTGAAACAAATACCAAGCGCAGCCGTCAGTTTTTGAAAACCTGCAACAGCGGCTAACGTTTATGACCGTCGGTTTGGACCGGTTGACAGCGCTTATTTTTTAAGCATCCGCATTATTGCAAATTTTGCATTAATTAATGAGAATCTTACGCTCAATCTTTGCGGGCGTCTGCCTCTAGAGTGAAGACCAACAAGCGCGTTCGTTGCACGAAGCGTGCACCTTGTCGGCGAACATACATTTTACAACTAAAAACACATCCAAAATGCCACCAAGGATATCTGCCGGAATTTACCTTTGGCGATCACCACAGCGGAGAGACAAATGCAAAAAACAAATAAACCAACGAAGATTTCACGCCGATCTGCCCTGAAACAGCTCGGGACCAGCACGGCGCTGGCTGGAGCTTCCGGTGTTCTGGGCGCGCCGATGATCTGGGCGCAGGGCATCAAGGATGTTACGTTGTTGCACCTCGGACCTGCCTATTCCGCATTCCCGGATATGGTCGCAAAGGCTTCTGCGGATTTGGGCTTCAAGGTAGAGATGCAAAACGCCTGGACCGATGGGATTATGGCGCGCGTTGTTAACCAGCCTGATACGCTGGACATTGCCGATCTGGAATTCTGGGCCACTCAGCGGGTTTGGCGGCGCGGCAACATGCAGCCGATTGACGTCAGCCGCATTGAGAACTGGGAAAAAATCATACCCATTTTTCGCGATGGCACCAATTTCGATGGCTCGCCCATGTCGACACAGGGCACCCTGCCCTTTGAGGTCCAGTATGTGAATGGCGAGGGCGGTTTCGCCAGTGGCGCAACGGATCAGGCGTCGATCATTCCAACGATCTACAATGCGGATACGCTGGGCATCCGGCCCGACCTGATCGGCCGCGAACTCAACAGCTGGGCGGAACTGCTGAACCCTGAGTTTTCAGGCAAAACCGCGCTGATCAACGTGCCGCAAATTGGCATCATGGATGCGGCCATGGCCATCGAAGCGCGCGGCGACATCACATACGGCGACAAAGGCAACATGACGCCGGAAGAAATCGACAAGACCATCGCCATCCTGATTGACCTCAAGAAAGCCGGCCATTTCCGCGCATTCTGGTCCTCCTTTGATGAATCGGTGAACTTCATGGCCGGGGGCGAGGTCGTCATTCAATCCATGTGGTCGCCCGCCGTTACCGCTGTGCGCTCGCGCGGTATCGACTGCGAATATCGCGGGCTCAGCGAAGGCTATCGCGGCTGGGGCAATGGGTTGGGCATGATGAGCCACCTCGACGGTCTGAAACGCGACGCCGCCTATGAATATATGAACTGGATGCTCTCGGGCGAATATGGCGCATTTGTTGCACGGCAAGGCTATTACGGCACGGTGCCTGAAACCACAAAGGCGGCGCTGAGCGCTGAAGAGTGGGATTATTGGTACGAAGGAAAACCCGCCGCCGTTGAGATCAAGGACCCCTTTGGTGGCGTTATGGAACAGCCCGGACGCGCGCGTGACGGCGGCTCTTTCGAGCAGCGTGTCGGCGGCATCACAGCCTGGAACACGCTGATGGATGAAGGCCAGTATCTGGTCGAGCGCTGGAACGAATTCGTCGCTTCCTGACACGCCCTTTTTCACTAACGGCCGGGCACTGTGTCAGCAGCGCCCAGCCCAGATCAGCAATAATGAGTGGTTGACCGTTCATGAACAAGACATTGATTTCATGGCTGCAAATCCTGCCAATGGCGACGATTTTGATCGCCTTTGTGGGCATTCCGCTCGCCACTGTCGTATCGCTCAGCTTTTGGACTTTTGACGGTCTGGAGTATTTTCCCGACTTCACATTGGAAAACTACACCAAGGTGTTTTCCTCCTGGGTCACATGGAAGATATTCTTCAACACGATCCGCTATGCGGCCATCACATGGGCCATCGCGCTGGTGATCGGTTTCACCGTTTCCTACTACCTTGTTTTTTATGTCAAAAACCTGAAGATACAGATCGCGCTGTTCTTGTTGTGCACGATCCCCTTCTGGACCTCGACAGTCATTCGCATGATTTCATGGATCCCGTTTCTGGGCCGAGAGGGGATTTTCAACACCGCGCTGATGTCGACAGGAGTGATCAACCAACCCCTCGAATTTCTGTTGTTCTCCGATTTTGCCGTGATCCTGACCTATGTGAACCTGTTCACGTTGTTCATGATCGTCCCGATCTTTAACGCGATGGTAAAGATCAACCCGAATGTCATTGAAGCCGCGGAGGATGCAGGTGCGAGCCAGCTGCAGATCCTGTGGAACGTGATCATCCCCTTGACCCGCACCGGCATCGCGCTTGGCACGATTTTTGTCGTGACGCTAGTGATGGGTGATTTCTTTATCGTCCGCGTGATGAGCGGCGGGCAAAGCACGTCTGTCGTCTCCGCGATGAAGAACAACATTGATCAGCTGTTCTATCCGCAAGCGGCTGCCATGGCGGTGCTGTTGATCGCGGTGGTGGTTTTTATGGTGTCGGTCATCCTGCGTGTGGTCGATGTGCGCGCCGAGCTGGCGAAATAGGGGCAAACCAATGGCACAGAACAACAAATCCCGGCGCGGTCTGGCTTTTTACCTGCTGACGGCTTTCTTCGTTACCTTCATCCTGTTTCTCTACGGGCCCATGATCGCGATCTTTGTCTTGTCCTTTCAGGGGGAAACGGGCGGTATGACCTTTCCGATGCGCGGGGCTTCGACCCATTGGTTCAACGATCTGTTTACCTCAACCCGATACGGCGATCTTGCAGGATCGTTCAAACGCTCAATGACTTTGGGCGCAGTTGCGATGTTGATCACGGTGGTTGTATCCTTCTTTGCCGGACTGGCGTTCAGACGCCGTTTCTTCGGCTCCGGTCCGGTGTTTTACCTCGCCATTATCTCGCTGGTCATGCCCGGCATTCTGGTGAGCCTCGGCATCGGTCAGATGTTTCAAACCATCGGTATTCGCCCGCACTGGATGATCTCGGGTCTTGGCGCGCACCTGAGCTGGACCCTGCCCTTTGGCTTATTGATCATGTTTGCGGTGCTCAACCGGTTTGACAGCTCATGGGAAGAGGCCGCACGCGATGCAGGCGCCACATCCGTCGGCGTCCTGCGCTACGTGACCCTTCCCATCCTGTACCCCGGACTCATCGCTGTCGCGCTCTTTGGGCTGACGCTGTCTTATGACGAATTCCCACGCTCGCTTTTGGCCGTGGGAACAAAGAACACGCTGCCGATCCATATTGCAACGCTGACCTCCAACGTCACGACGCCCGCCCTTTATGCGATTGGCACGCTGACAACAGCCCTCAGCCTGTGCCTCATCGTGGCGGCATTTGCTGGTATCGGTTTTTCCCAACGCAAACGCGGCAAATGACACCCGACGCACAATAAGGAACCCAAGAAAATGAGCAAAACGGGCGAAATTGTACTGGAAAAGATTACCAAGTCCTTTGGGAATTTTCAGGCCGTTGGTACTGTCGATCAGGTGATCGAAGGGGGCAGCTATTGCTGTATGATCGGCCCTTCCGGCTGCGGAAAATCCACGCTCTTGCGGATGATCGCGGGGCATGAAACGCCGACCTCGGGCCGTATTCTGATTGGCGGAAATGACGTCACAACCATGCGCACGGGCGAACGTGGTACGGCGTTGATGTTTCAGGATTACGCCCTGTTTCCGCATCTCAACCTGAAAGACAATGTCGCGTTCAGCCTCAAGATACATGGCGTGGCAAAACCGGCGCGGCAGGAACAGGCGATGGAAATGCTGGCACGGGTTGAGCTTGCGAACCTCGCAGATCGTATGCCCTTCGAGCTTTCGGGCGGGCAACGGCAACGCGTCGCCTTGGCTAGGGCCTTGATCACGAACCCGCAGGTCCTGCTTCTGGACGAACCGCTATCCGCACTCGATGAATTCCTGCGGCTCAAGATGCGGGTCGAACTCAAGCGACTGCAGGATGATCTGGGCATTACCTTCATTCACGTCACCCACACCCAACCCGAGGCGATTGCGCTGGCGGACAAAGTCATCGTGATGGATCACGGCATCATCGAACAGGCGGACCATCCGCGTGCCGTTTATGACCAGCCATACAGCCCCTATATCGCCCGCTTCATGGGCGGCCAGAACGTGGTGACAGGCACGATTGCGGCCACAAACGGGTCGCAGGTCGTGGCCGAAGCCGAAGGTGGCGCGCGCTTTGATCTGCCCGTCAAACGGGACATGGCCATCGGTGATCCGATCAGCTTTGCCGTGCGCCGGGACAAAATCCGCATCGTTTCCAAGGCAGAGCAAGACATGAACACCCTGCAAGGTGAGGTCATCAACGTCGAATATCAGGGGACATTCGTCAAAGTCGGCTTGAATACGACGCAGGACGATGAATTCATCGTATATATGGACGACCGCGCATATTTTGATAACCCGCTCAAAGTCGGTGACGCTGTGATTTCGGAATGGTCGTCAGACAATGTCTGCCACTTGCTGGGCACCAACAATTCCAGCGGCGATTAACGCGTTATGACGCGTTGGGATAGAGCTCTTCTGCGACTGCGATAAAATTCATCAGGGCGGGCGTTTTATAGGCCCGGTTCCATGCCAGCAACGTTGAGATCTTCGCATCACAGTCACTGATGGGTTTGGTCATGATCGTGCGGGGCTGGAACCGTGCAATACCTTGGGAGTACACAGAAACACCCAAGCCGGATGATACAAGCCCCAGAATTCCAAGCGCATTTGACGCCTCATAGCTGATTTGAATCTTATGTCCTTCGCGTGAAAAGAGATCTTCGAGAAACAACCGAAAGAAGTCCCATTCCGCCCTGCTTCCCAACACCATCGGGTATTGTGCAATCTCGGCCAAGGTCACGGATGGCCGGGTCGACAGCCGGTGGTCCGTCGATAAGATCGCGACGGGTGGTTCGCTTACCAGCACTCTGTTTTCGAACTGCGGATGAGAGAAAGGACCCAGCATAAACCCCGCATCAATTCTGTTGCGCGACAGTTCGATGCGTTGACCTTGCGTACGGATATACTGCAGTTCAAGGTCTATATCGGGGTAGCGGTGGGTGAATTCGCGCACAACGCTTGGCATCACTTCCATTGCGGCGAACGACATATACCCGATCCTCAGAGAGCCGCTCTTGCCTTCGGCTGCGATGCCTGCGGCGCGCACAGCGGTCTCAATCTCGCTGCTCATCAGCCGCGTTCGCTCGTGGAAAACTTCGCCGGCGGCCGTCAGGGACACTTCGCGCGTTGTGCGGCGGATCAATTGATACCCCAGCAGATCTTCAAGTTGGCGGATCCTTCGGCTCAGCGCGCTCTGATCCATCGCCAGACGTTCCGCAGCCCGGCGAAAACTCAGCTCAACCGCGACAACATTGAACGCCTCAATATTCCTGTAATTCGGCAGTGCCGCCATAATCCATACCCCAATCGCATTAAAAACCCCCTGATTTATATAGCCTTAGCGATAATTGTAAAAAGATCAATAATAGTGGCTCACACAGCAATTGTTTCTGTACCCCTCAGGGCGTTCACTGGCGTCAGGCGATCGTTGCGCCACGCTGAATTTGAACAACAGATCGGTCCTTTCGGGCCCGAAACACAAAAGGACAGGACATGGAAGACGTAGATGTCAAAGAACTGGATCGCATGCTGCAGCAGGCGTTCGACGAGGCAACAAAGCTGTATAAAGAGCGTGGATTCGCCCGGCGCGTGGGCTTTGGCAAAAAACCCGCATTGGTCAGTGTCGATCTGGCGAATGCCTGGACGCGGCCGGGCAACCCTTTCACCTGCGATCAGGAAAAGATGGATAACGAGATCATTCCCGGCATGCAGAAGCTGCTCAAGGCTTTCCGCGCCAATGGTCATCCCGTGATCCATGTCACCACGGCCTATGAGATCACTGACCGCAATGCTCCTTTCACGGACATGGGCCTGTGGCATGATAAAATTCCGGTGGATGTCGTTGATCTGGCGAATGAGGATCTCTGGGCCATCGACAGCCGCATCGCGCCAATTGAGGGCGAGTATACCCTTTTGAAAAAACGCGCGAGCTCTTTCCACGGCACCGAACTGGCCGGCATCCTGCGCGCAAATGGTGTGGACACGATCCTCGTGACCGGCGTGACGGCCTGTGCCTGCGTGCGCCAAACCATCTGTGACGGCATCGCAGACGGGTTCCGCACCATCGCGGTGAAAGAGGCGATCGGGGATCGAGTGCCCGGTGCTGTTGCATGGAACCTCTTCGATATCGACTCCAAATTCGGCGATGTCGAAACCGTGGATACCTGCGTCGAATACCTCAATACCGTCGGCAAGTAATAACGCGCCAACGCGCGGATTGGCTGCGCGTTGGCCTTTCAAAAATCATTTGGGGGTTAAAATGAAAATTATCAGAACTTTAGGGTCTTGCGCCATGGTAACTGCATTGTCCGTAATCGCGGGCCAAGCAGAGACGATTCAACGTGATTTCAAAGTCGTCGGCACATGGGGCAACCTGTCGTCATGGCAGAATGTCGAACAGCCGTTCTGGAGCGAAAAGCTGCCTGCCGCGACAGGCGGCAGGATCACAGGCAACGCCATCCCGATCACCAAAGCGGGCCTTAAGGGCACCGAAGTGATGCGCCTGCTGAAGCTTGGTGTTTTCGAGGTCGCGCATGGGTTGGGCAGCTATGTTGCATCCGAAAACCCTGCGATTGAGGGCACGGATCTTTCCAGCATCGCACCTGACTTTGCCACGATGCGTCAGATCGCGGCGGCCTATGAGCCGACAATGGATCAGACGTTCCGCGATGTATACGGGGCCACGATTGTGTCGCTGCATCCCTGGCCTGCGTCCATGATTTACTGTGTTGAGCCAATCGCCAGCATCGATGATCTGAAGGGACGTAAAATACGGGTCCACTCTGCTACCTTGGGTGATTTTGTCGAAGGTGCAGGCGGCGTTGTCGTCACATTGCCCTTTGCCGAAGTTGTTCCTGCACTTGAAAAGGGGGTCGCCGATTGCGCGGTCACTGATCCGGTTTCAGCCTTCAAGGCGAAATGGCATGAGGTTATCAACCATGTCTTTACCCTGCCGATTGGCTATTCGATCACCTTTACCGCGGTGAATGCAGATCTTTGGGATGGCCTCGACGAGGAAAGCCGCTCAGTCATGCAGGCCGCGTTTGACGAGATGGAAGACGCCGGCTGGGCCATTGCGGAATCCGAACAGGCCATGGGCGTTGGATGTCTGACCGGCACGGTTGAATGCACGATGGGCGAAGCAGGTGCCGCATCGTTGAACACGCCCAGCCCGGACGACGAGGCGGCACGTCAAGCCATCCTCAGCGACTTTGTCCTCAAGCGGTGGTCTGATCGCTGCGGCAACGATTGTGTCTCGGCATGGAACGAGACAGCAGGCGCTGCGGCGGGCCTGAGTGCCCCCACGAACTAAACGAACCTCCCTGTTGGCGCGGCAAGGACATGTCGCGCCACTCACTGGCGGTGCGCCCTAGTACGACAGGACGCACCGCATTTTCAACGGGTTCACTATGTACAACACTTTGCTTGCAAGACTGACGACCACATCCCGCATCGCCGTATGGATCGGTGGGTCGATGATGTTGTTCGCCGCCTTCATGGTCTCCATTGATGTGCTGTGTCGCAAGTTTTTCGGGATTTCGCTGGCAGGGTCAGATGAAATCTCCGGCTATCTCTTTGCCATATCCACCGCCTTTGCCTTTCCTTTCGCGCTTTTGCAAAAAGCGAACGTGCGCATCGACGTAGGCTATCAGATGTTTCCACGCATTGGACGCGCGCTTCTGGATATTCTGGGGCTGTCCCTTTTGACCTTCTTTGTCGTGATCGTCACATGGCGCGCCCTGCTGATGGTGTCGGTCACATGGGAAAACAACTCTCATTCCATCACACCGCTTCATACCCCGCTTATCATCCCGCAAGGCCTTTGGGTGCTGGGTTGGTGCTTGTTTTGTTTCACGCTGTTCGTGGTTCTTTACGGCATGATCTCGGCACTGGTGCGCGGACGGTTCGACACATTGCATGCACTCGGTGGGGCAACCTCGATGGAAGAAGAGATCAAGGAAGAAACAAGCGGGCTTCTTGACGATCCATCGACAGCCAGAAGGGACTAATCACAATGCTGGGCACAGCCTCGGGAATTTTATTCGGCCTGATCGCGCTTAGCGTTCCAATCGCTGCGGTGATTGGCATACTGGCTCTGGCGCTGGCGTATATCTACTCGCCGATGCCGCTTTATCTTGCTGCTGGTGACATCTTCTGGACCAACAGCATCGATTTCATTCTCACGGCAGTGCCTCTGTTCATCCTGATGGGCGAAATCCTGTTGCGGGCAGATGTAGCCAAAAAGATGTATGCGGCCCTGTCGCATTGGCTGTCATGGCTGCCCGGCGGGTTGATGCACTCCAACATCAGCGCCTGTACGCTGTTTGCGGCAACCTCTGGGTCGTCCATTGCGACGGCGGCGACGGTGGGCACGGTTGCCATGCCCCAAATCGAAAAGGACGGCTATAACCCGCGCCTGTTCATGGGTACTTTGGCGGCGGGTGGCACTTTGGGTATCCTGATCCCGCCATCCATCAACATGATCGTCTATGCGCTGCTGACCGATACCTCGGTGCCGCAACTCTATATGGCGGGCTTCATACCGGGGGCGATCCTCGCTGGCCTGTTCATGCTGACCGTGCTGATCGCCTGCATTATCAAACCATCCTGGGGCGGCACACGCGGTCACAGTGACTGGGGCGCGCGGATCAGGGCCTTGCCCGATTTACTGCCGCCGCTTGGTATTTTCCTGATCGTTGTCGGATCCATCTACGCAGGGATCGCCACCCCGACGGAGGCCGCGTCACTGGGTGTTGTCTCTTCCTTGGCGCTGGCCGCGTGGAACGGCAAAGTCTCAATAAACATGCTGCAGCAGGCCGTTGAGGGCACAATGCGGACCACTGCCATGGTGATGTTGATCGTCTTTGCCGCTGTCTTTTTGAACTTCGTGCTCGCCGTTGTTGGCCTGACGGAGTTGATGAGCAGCTTTGTCAACGGTCTGGGGCTTGAACCGATGCAGACCATGATCGTGATCGTCATCGCCTTCATGATCCTCGGCTGCTTTATGGAGGCTTTCTCACTTTTGCTGATCGCGACCCCGTTGCTTGCACCAATTGTTGCGGGCATGGGGTTTGATCTGATCTGGTTCGGCATCCTGATGATGCTGATGCTGGAAACGGCGCTGATCACGCCGCCGATCGGGATCAACCTCTATGTGATTCAGGGTGTGCGCAAAAACGGGCCCATCAGTGACGTGATAATAGGCACCCTGCCCTTTCTGGTGGCGTTGATCCTGATGATCGTGCTGCTGCTGGCCTTCCCGCAGATCGCGCTTTGGCTGCCCGGTGTAATAAAATGACAAACAGAATGACTTCAATAAACCCCAAGGGAGATGAAACATGGCGCGTATCGGCGTAGATGTAGGCGGAACCAACACTGACCTTGTTCTGGAGTGTGACAAAGGCACGTTTTTCCACAAAGTCCCCAGCACCACACAGGACCAGTCCATCGCCGTGGTCGAAGGGATTGAACAGATCTGCAACATCGCCGAGATCGACAAGAAACAGATCGAAGTGATCAGCCACGGCACCACGGTTGCTACGAATATCACCATCGAACACAACGGTGCCGAAGTGGGATTCATCACCTCAAAAGGGTTCCGCGATATCCTGCATATTGGTCGCCACAAGCGCCCACATAACTTTTCGCTGCACTTTGATGTGCCATGGCAGAGCCATCCCCTGTCCAAGCGCCGCAACCGAATTGCGGTGACGGAACGCATTCGCCCGCCCACCGGCGAGGTCGAGGTTCCAATGAACGAGGCAGAGGTGCGCGCCGCCTGTGCGATTTACAAAAAGCGCGGTGTGAAATCCATCGCGATTGGATTTATGTTTTCGTTTCTGAATGACAGCCATGAAAAGCGCGCCCGCGACATCGTGCTTGAGGAAATACCGGACGCCTATGTGTCCATCTCGTCAGAAGTTGCAAACGTCATCCGCGAATATGAACGTTTCTCGACCGTTGCGATGAACGCTTTTGTCGGTCCGCAATCCTCGCTTTATCTGCGCAATCTCGAAGCCAAGGTCAAAAACGCGGGTATCCCTGCCAAGCTGCGGGTGATCCAGTCGAATGGCGGTATTTCCACCATCGACGGCTGCGCCAAAAAGCCGGTTGGCATCCTGATGTCCGGCCCCGCCGGGGGCGTGATCGGTGCACTGTCCGAGGCGCGTCTGGCAGGCACCGAAAACATCCTGACCGTTGATATCGGCGGCACATCCGCCGACATCTCGACCATTGCGAACGGGCAATTTCGCATCAAGAACCCACGCGACACAATTGTATCAGGCCATGCCGTTATGGCGCCGATGATTGATCTGGAGACCATTGGTGCGGGTGGCGGCTCCATCGCTTATCTTGATGCGGCGGGCGGATTTAACGTCGGACCGCGGTCCGCCGGGTCGCAACCCGGACCGGCCTGTTACAACCGTGGCGGCACAGAGCCGACCGTGACCGATGCGCAGGTGGTGCTGGGCCGGATGGATGCGGACAAGTTCCTTGGCGGCGATCTGCCGCTCGATCCGGAATTGTCCCACAAGGCGATCAAGGAAAAGATCGCGGACCCGCTTGGTATCTCTGTGACGGATGCAGCCCTTGGCATCATCAAGATCGTCAACAACAACATGTCCCTGACGATCCGGTCCAATTCGGTCGCACGGGGCTATGATCCGCGAGATTTCTCGCTGATGCCCTTTGGCGGCGCGGGCCCCTTCCACGGCACGGCGCTGGCAGAACTTGTTTCGGCCCGCGATGTTCTGGTGCCACTTGCACCGGGTATCACGGCGGCGATGGGGCTGCTGGGCACGGATTTGCAATACGAACACACGCGTTCTGTTATCACCAACCTTTTCAGTGCTGATCAGGCGGCGATCGACAAGGTCAACGCAGTTTCTGCTGATCTCAGTGCGATGGGCAAGGTGTTGTTGGACAGCGATGATATTCCCAACGCCGAACAGGCCTATGAGGTCATCGCCGAGATACGCTATCACGGTCAGGGCTTTGAACTGCGCATTCCGATGCCCACGGGCGGACTGAGCCTTGAAAACAAGGCCGAGGTGATCGACGCGTTCCACAAACAGCACAAGGCGGATTACGGATACGCCTTTGATGATGCGTTGGTTGAACTTTATACCGTGCGCGTCATTGCCACGGCAAAAGTACGTCATCACGCGCTGGATCCGCTGTTCAAAGGCAAGCCCGATGATGTGGAAAACGCCTTTATGTATGAGCGCGAAACCGTGTTTGACGATGGCACAAGCCACATCACACCGCGCCTTGATCGCGGCAAGCTCGGGGCCGGAACCACCGTGGACGGGCCCACGATCATCATCCAGCACAACTCCACCACGTTGTTGCCGCCCGGATATACCGCCGAGGTTCTGGACTATGGCAGCATGCGCCTGACGAAATCCTGAAGGAGGACAATTCAATGACCAAAGAGAATAAAACAATTGATCCGATCACCCTTCAGGTGATCCGGGGGGCCATCGAAACCATCGCCGAAGAAATGGCGCATGTGCTGTTTCGCATGTCTTTCTCGTCCATTATTCGGGAATCCGAGGATTTGGGCGCGGGTCTTTTTGATAAGAATTTCAACACGTTGTGCGAATCTGAATCGACACCGATGCACATCGGCTCCATTCCCGGCTATCTGCACGGCATTGAGGAAACGCTTGATGATGGCGAGTGGTACGAAGACGACGTGGTCGTGCACAACCACCCCTATTTCGGAGCGTCGCACACGCCTGATCTGGCCATCGTCATCCCGATATTCTACGAGGGCGAATTGGTCGGTTATTCCGGCAACACTGCGCATCATATCGACATTGGCGCGGCCACGCCGGGGCTGATCATTGATGTGCATGACGTCTATGCCGAAGGGATGTTGTTTGCCGGCACCAAGCTTTACCGCAAGGGCAAGCGCAACGACACGATGTGGAATTTCATCCACAATAATTCCCGTGCGGCGCGCCAGTTGGTTGATGACATCGAGGCGCAGATCGCCTCGGCCCGCCTTGGGGTAAAGCGCTTTGTCGAACTGCTGGATCGCTACGGCAAGGAACTGGTGTTCAACGCTTGCAACCAGCTGATGGATTATTCCGAAAAGATGCTGCGCCAGCGGATCGAGGCCATCCCCGACGGAGAATACCGCGCCGAAGGGTGGCTGGATGATGACGGGCGCAACCGTGGTCAGACCCTGCCCGTGAAAGTATGCGTGCGGGTAATCCACGACCGGATCGAGGTCGATTTGACAGGGTCCTCACCGCAGACACCCACCGCCTACAACGTCCCGTTTGAAGGCTCGACCAAGGTGGCGGCCTTCGCCGCGTTCCGCAAGCTGCTGCTCGATACCGCGACCAGTGACACGCGGGTCCCGTCAAATCAGGGTTCTTTTCGGCCCATCTCGGTCATCGCGCCGGAAGGGTCGATTTTCAACCCCATTGCGCCCACCTCGGCCGAGGCTCGGTTTACGCAGTGCAACATGATGATCGACCTGATCATCAAGGCCATGGCGCCCGTGCTGCCGGATGAAATCATCGCGGGTTCATCGGCGTCGATCTCGTTCGCCTCCTACGCGGGCGTGCGCCCGGATGGCGAATACTGGGTTTTCCTTGAGGTCAACGAAGGCGCTTACGGCGGGCGTCCGCAGTCAGACGGCCCGGACAGCATCGACAACCTGATGGCCAACACCCGCAACAACCCGCTCGAAGATCTCGCGATGCATATCCCGATGATCTGCGAACGATATGAGTTGCGCGACGACGTACTGCCGGGGGCCGGAAAACACCGGGGCGGCATTGGCGTCGTCAAAAGCCAGCGTATCCTGACGGATGGCATCATCACACATGAAAGCGAGCGTCACACAAACGTGCCATGGGGCATTTTTGGCGGCAAGGAAGGGGCCGCTGGAAAATGCGAAATCTACAATGCCGCCTCCAACGCCCCGACGCGTGAGATGCATTCGAAGTTCCACGGTCTTGAGGTGAAAAAAGACGATGTGATGGCCTATTACAGCCCCTGCGGGGGTGGCTATGGCAGCCCGCTGGAACGCGACCCTCAAAAGGTGCTCGACGATGTTCTGGATGGGTTTTGTTCAGCCGAACAAGCACATGAGGTTTATGGCGTCGTGCTTGATCTGGAGGCTGAGACCGTCGCACTTGATGCGACGTCGCGGCGACGCGAGGAACTGGAAAAGGCGGGTTGATCCCGCGCTGAGCTGCACGCGGTTCTAAATGCGCCAGTCCGGACGGCACACTCGTTCAGACTGGCGCATTTGGCTGTTCAAGTTTCCGTGTTTTGCCGTTCTTTGCGCCGCTCACTCCGGTGCGGGCAGGATTTCCAACCCCACAGCGGCATACCAATCCGCAATCTCCCTGATCTCTGCGTCCGACAACTCCGCGGCCACGTCAGACATGATATCATGCTGACGCTTCCCGCGTTTGAACGCTTTAAGTTGCGTATCGATGTAAATGTTTGTTTCACCTGCAAGGTTTGGCGCATCAAGAAGTTGCGAGATACCATCCGCGCCGTGACAGGATACGCAGGCCTGCGGTGCGTTTGCAGCCAAGATGCCCTCGGGCAGTGTTGCGCGCGCCTCATGCGCGGCATACCACGCCGCCACGTCCGAAATTTGCTGCGCAGTCAGACCCGCAGTCACAACACTCATCATTTCATGCTGGCGCTGCCCGGTCTTGAAGGCCATCAGCTGACTTTCGAGGTATTCCACCGGCTCACCCCCGATATGGGGCGCGATTGGTATCGTCGCATAGCCGTCAATGCCGTGACAGGTGCGGCACATATTGGCGATTTTGCGCCCCGCCTCCGGGTCCCCCGCCTGTACTGGCACAGCGGTGCCCCCGGCGAGCATCAGCCCGCCGAGAAACAGTGTCATCAGAGCCTTCATTCGGACTGCGATCCGACGTAGGCAATCCGCCAGATCGCACCGGCAAAGTCATCCGATACCAGCATCGAGCCATCAGGCAGAAATTCGATGTCCATCGGGCGGCCACGATATTCGCCCGTATCTTCGTTCAGCCAACCGTCGGCGAAAACCTGTGCTCCGGCGGCGTTGCCCTCTTCGTCAAGGGCGGTGAACATCACCCGTGCGCCCACAGGTTCGGTGCGGTTCCACGACCCGTGCTGCGCCCAGAAAATGCCGCCGTGGTATCCTTCGGGGAAGCTGTCATCGTGATAGAACCGCATGCCAAGATCCGCCGCATGGGCCGTCAACTCAAGTTGTGGTTCAACAAAGCTGACCCCCTCTGGTCGCGGCACATCCTTATAGGCGGGGATCTCCACCCGGCTGTTGGTCCAGGGAAAGCCGAAGTGCTGCCCGGCTGCGGTCTGGCGGTTCAATTCGCCCGGCGGGATATCATCACCCATGCCATCGACCTGATTGTCCGTCCACCACAACTCACCCGTTGCAGGGTTGAAGTCCTGACCGACGGAATTACGAACGCCACGCGTATACACTTCGCGGTCTGACCCGTCGGTGTTTATGCGGATGATCCCGCCGATACCCCATTCGTCGTACATCTCAAGCTTTTCAACAGGTTGTACATTGTGCGGCTGGCCCAGCGAGATATAGAGTTTGCCGTCCGGGCCGATATCGCAGACCCGTGCAGTGTGGTTGAAGCTTTCTTCCTCGGCAGGGACAAGTGCGCCTTGCGCGACAACGACACCAACCGCAGGGTCCGGCCCTTCAAAGAAGAACTCGGCCGCCGGGAACACGAGGACCCGGTTACGCTCCGCAATATAGAGGAACCCATCCGGCGAGAAACAGGGCCCATTGGGGATGTCAAAGGTGATCGAGGGTGCAAAGTCTTTTACCTCGTCCGCCACACGGTCGCGGTCACGATCCACGATGGACCACATCTTGTCCTTGCGCGTGCCTGCAAACAGCACGGTGCCTTGCGGTGCCATCGCCATGGAACGCGCGTCCGGCACGACGGCGTAAAGGCTCACCTCAAAACCGTCCGGCACGTTTATATGATCGACAATTGCCTTGAGCGATTCCGCCCGCGCCCCGTCTTGCTCAACAAAAGTGAACGTGGCGTCCGTCTTTTGCATGTTGCTGAGTTTATCCATGTTGTCCTGTGCCATCAGTGGCGTGGATAAGATGGACGTGCAAAGCATCGCCGCCAAGCTGCGCTTGATCATATTTATTCCTCCCAGAATGTATCTCGTCGTTTCTATTTCGCATGGCGAGAGCCTGTGTGCCCTCAACCATGAGAGGAGGTTTGCGCGAACGAGGACGCGTGTCAACGGTGAAGACCATACGTTATCGTATGGTTTGAGTGCCCTGCGCGACGGCGCGGGCACTTATTGCTAATACCTTTTGCTATATTGCAAAATTGGGTTCTGGCTGGGCGCGAGGTACGCTTAAGAATCGCCAACTTTTACTGAGAGCGCGGAGGTCTGCATCCGATGTACGAGTTCCGCATATATCGGAAAAAGGCGCGAGCCTTTGACTGGATCACGCCAAATAGCCACCATCCTTGAACGAAAATTCCGTCTCTTTGCCGATAATCACATGATCATGAATGGTGACGCCAATGGCAAGACAAGCAGATGACACCTGATCCGTCATCGCAATATCCTGCGAACTTGGCGACGGGTCGCCCGAGGGGTGATTATGCACGAGAATAATCGCACTGGCGTTAAGCTCCAACGCGCGCTTGGCAACCTCGCGCGGATAGACGGGCACGTGATCAACTGTCCCTTTGGCTTGTTCTTCGTCAGCGATGATGACGTTCTTGCGGTCCAGAAACAAAACCCGAAACTGTTCCGTCTCGCGATGCGCCATTGTCGTGCGGCAGTATTCGATGAGGTCATCCCAGGACGACAAAACACAACGCTCAAGTATCTTGGCCTGCCCCATACGCTGTGCAAAGGCTTCGGCGAGTTTGAGCTGATAATAGACTTTGGGCTCCACCCCTTCGACTTGCATCAGCCGGTGTTCAGAGGCCGCGACAACTCCGTTCAGATCGCCAAACGCGCTCAACAACCGTTTTGCCAAAGGTTTGACGTCAATGCGCGGAATCGCATTGAACAGCAAAAGCTCCAGTATTTCATATTCAGGCATGGGCGCGTGCCCGCCTTTCAGGAACCGTTTACGCAACCGCTCCCGATGTCCCCAATAATGCGGGACCTTGTTGCCATCGCCGTCAATCAACAGCCCCCCACCCGCTGCGACATCCTTGGACAGGCGGCGCGTATTTTTGTACGATGGCGTGAAGGCCGGTCTGGTTTCGATGTCGGGGGGCGGCATCCTCGCTTCCAAGTCATCAAGGCCCCGCAAGGCGTCTTCGGAAAACCCCTGCAGTTTCCGCGCAGGCGGATGTTTCAGGTCCGACCCCGAAGACCTCTTTTTCTTGCGCAAGAGTGAAGAGGTGGATGTCAGCCAACTATTCATGCCCATAATCCTCAAAGCGATTTTGTTACATCAATCGCTTAAAATGCGTGGTTTTGGTTAATGCATGGTTAACCAAAACAGGTCGCAAAAACTATTTATGGCGTACGAGCCCGTTGTTTTGGCTAACCGGGTCTTGTGCATCCTTCGGTGGCTTTTTGTCTGACCGTTCCACCTGTCAAAAGTCGTGCAATGAGCGCTGCGCGACCCAAAAAACGCGCATGCCATGGAAACCGCCGCAGATTTGGCGGTATGCTGGCACCAACCACAATGGAACAGCTGCACATGCACAAAAAATCATACGACCAACTTCGCTCTGCGCGCTGGTTTCAACCGGACGATCTGCGATCATTCGGCCACCGCTCGCGCGCGATGCAAATGGGGTTGTCGCGCGAGGATTGGGAGGGCAAACCCGTCATCGCCATCCTCAATACATGGTCCGAGTTGCAACCCTGCCATATGCATTTCAAGGATCGGGTTGAGTTCGTCAAAAAGGGCGTGCTTCAGGCAGGCGGCATGCCGGTGGAAATCCCGGTCCATTCACTGGGAGAGCAGTTGTTGAAACCAACCGCGATGCTTTATCGCAATATGGTCGCCATGGAGGTCGAAGAGGTCCTGCGCGCGAACCCGGTCGATGGCGCGGTGCTGATGGGCGGATGCGACAAATCCACGCCTGCGCTTGTGATGGGTGCGGTTTCCATGGGCCTTCCCTTCATCTACCTGCCCGCAGGTCCGATGTTGCGGGGCAATTATGCCGGAAAGGTGCTGGGGTCGGGTGCCGATGCATGGAAATACTGGGATGAGCGGCGCGCGGGGCACATTTCCAAAGAGGAATGGGAAGGGGTCGAGGGGGGCATCGCACGTTCCTATGGGCATTGCATGACAATGGGCACGGCCAGCACCATGACGGCCATCGCCGAAGGGCTTGGCCTGTGTCTGCCGGGGGCGTCGTCCATCCCGGCCCCGGACGTGAACCACCAGCGCATGAGTGCCGATTGCGGCAGACGTATCGTTGACATGGTGTGGCAGGATCTGACGCCGGATCAGATCATCACCCAAAGCAGTGTCGCGAATGCCGTGACCGTTGCCATGGCCACCGGCTGTTCCACCAATGCTATCATTCACCTGATTGCCATGGCGCGCAGGTCCGGGGTGCCTCTGACGCTTGATGATCTGGACGCAATCGGAAAGACGACGCCCGTGATTGCCAATATCCGACCCTCCGGGCAGGACTATCTGATGGAGGATTTTTTCTACGCAGGGGGTTTGCCCGCTTTGATGAAAGAACTGGGCGACAAGCTGGATTTGGACGCAATGACCGTTTCGGGGCAGACGGTCGGGCAAAACATCGCGAGCGCCACGAATTACAACAGCGATGTGATCCGCAGCTTGAGCAACCCGGTCTACCGCGAAGGCTCACTGGCGGTGCTCAAGGGCAATCTGGCACCGGATGGCGCTGTCATCAAACCTGCCGCCATGGATGCGAAATTCATGACACATCGCGGGCCTGCGATGGTGGCAAATTCCTATACCGAATTGAAGTCGATCATAGATGACCCGCAGGCGAACATTACCGCCGACCACGTTCTGGTCCTACGCAACGCGGGTCCTCAGGGCGGGCCCGGCATGCCCGAATGGGGCATGATCCCCATGCCGCAAAAGCTGCTGAACGAAGGGCACCGGGACATGGTGCGCCTGTCCGATGCGCGCATGAGCGGCACGAGTTACGGGGCCTGTATCCTGCATGTGGCGCCTGAGGCTTTTGTGGGCGGGCCGCTCGCGCTGATCGAAACCGGGGATATGATCTCGGTCGACATTCCGAACCGCCGACTGGACGTAGAATTGACCGAACAGCAACTGGCAGAGCGTCGGGAAAACTGGGTGCCGCCAAAACCGCACTATGAACGCGGCTATGGCTGGATGTTTCTCAAACACATAGAACAAGCGGACAAGGGCTGTGATTTCGACTTTCTGCGCACGGAATTCGGCGCATCTGTGCCGGAACCAGAGATCAATTGATTTGCAGCGCAAAGCAGACATATGATCCCGCAGGCGGGTCTGGATGAATTTTACGCATCGCTTATGCGATGACAGTGTTGGGTATGGGGAATGAGCATGGACAAGGATGAAGAGAAAATCGCCGGACGTCTTCACGGGGAGCAAATAGAGCCTGAAAAAGCGGACAACCTGCTGGAGCGGCTGATTTACGTGCTGATCATCGCCGTCATGATCTCTTTTGCGCAAACAGTGCTGGGTGTCATGACCGTCATCCAGTTCATCATCATGCTGGTGAACAACAAACAGCCCAATGAACGGATAGCGGATTTTGGCACCGACTTGGGTATTTGGGTCGCGAAGGCGGCAAGATATCAAACCGCAGCAAGTACCGTAAAACCATGGCCCTGGACAGATCTTGATTGAGGCCTTGGGACGGGATCGGCCGCGCCCTGGATCGGATTGCCCGGCGCCTGCGAAGCATTGGGGCGAGGCACCTGCTGTGCTAAACGATCCATTCAGATAGAAGCGGACGCATTCGATCCATATCGCAGGCCTGCGGGGCTGCTGTGAAAGACTGACAGGACCAATGATGACCCGCACCGCCGCTCTGCACCGCGCGACCGAATATTTCGACCAAGGGCGGTTTCAGTCCGACCTGACCCACCTTGTAAGCTATCGCACCGAAAGCCAGAACCCGTCGCAAACTGCACGCACAGAATGCGCGCGGTATCTCGACGTCGCCATCGGCCCACGCCTTGCAGCGATGGGTGTCACCTATGAGGTCATCGATAACCCTGATCCGCGCGGCGGCCCGCTATTGATCGGAGAGCGGCACGAAAGCCACGATCAGATCACCGTTTTAACCTATGGCCATGGAGACACAGTGCTTGGTCAGGAGGATATGTGGCGCGACGGGCTTGCACCTTGGACCCTGATCGAAGAAGGCGACCGCCTTTATGGGCGCGGCACGGCAGACAACAAGAGCCAGCACATCATCAACATCGCGGCCCTTGAGGCCGTGCTGGCCACGCGCGGGCGTCTTGGGTTCAACCTGCGCATCGTGATCGAAATGAGCGAAGAGGTTGGCTCAATCGGTCTGGCGCAGGTTTTCGCTCGTTATAAGGACCGTCTCACGGCGGATGTCCTGATCGCATCGGATGGCCCGCGCCTGCAACCCGACGTGCCGACCATTTTCATGGGCTCACGCGGGGCGACGACCTTTGATTTGCTGGTCGAAACACATGAAGGCGCGCATCACTCCGGCAACTGGGGTGGGCTTTTGGCGGACCCTGCGATGATCCTTGCGCATGCGCTGGCGTCGATCACCGACCGGCGGGGCCAGATCAAGGTGCCTGAATGGCGACCTGACAGCCTGACCGATACGGTGCGCGCCGCGCTCAGGAACCTGCCGGTAACAGATGGGGATGGGCCAGCGGTCAATCCCGATTGGGGCGAAGAAGCGCTCACCCCCGCCGAACGTGTTTTCGGATGGAACAGCTTTGCGGTTCTCGCGCAGGTTTGCGGTGTGCCAGAAGCCCCGGTCAACGCGATTTCCGGCTGGGCGCGTGCCACATGCCAATTGCGCTATGTGGTGGGCACCGACCCGGCGGACGTAGTGCCTGCATTGCGCCGACATCTGGATGCGCATGGATTTGAGGATGTCCAGATCATAGAGCATGAGCGCGGCTTCTTTTCGGCCACACGTCTCGATCCCAAGCACCCTTGGGCAGAATATGTCGCAAACTCGATCCGCGAAACCAGTGGCGGTGCGCTGCACATCCTGCCCAACCTCGCCGGGTCGCTCCCGAATGACAGCTTTACGGATATCCTTGACATGCCCACGATCTGGGTGCCGCATTCTTATCGCGGCTGCTCGCAGCATGCGCCGGACGAACATGTGCTAAAATCCGTCTGTCGCAACGCGTTGCGTGTTATGGCGGGCATCTTTTGGGACGTGGGCACGGTTGGTTCAGCACTGCCAAAGAAATAAGACGTCTTCGTTCCTCAGCTATGTCCTTGATGAAACCTGCAACGGCCCTTAGAAAACAACACGGATCATAACGTCGCCGATGGCCCATACCTGATGCCTTTGGCATCAGATCATATAATGCCGCATTTACAAAACCATGAGGTTGAAACGGCCCTCAGTTTTCTTATGTTGCTGCGCACGACCGGCCCAGACGCCACACATACAAAGGTTTTCACAATGACTGATGCAAGCGTAAAAGAGACATTTTACTTTCAGACGGAAGTGGGTCAGCTTCTGGATATCGTTGCTGGATCACTTTATTCCAATCGTGAAATCTTCCTGCGGGAATTGGTGTCCAACGCCTCGGATGCCTGCGACAAACTCCGCTATGAGGCGCTGACCAACCCGTCCCTTGCACAAAACGCGGATGAATTCGCCATCTCGCTCGCGGTCGACAAAAAGGCAAAGACGCTTTCGGTCTCCGACAACGGCATCGGGATGAACCACGCCGATCTGCTCGACACGCTCGGCACGATCGCAAGGTCCGGCACTGGTGCATTTCTGGAAGCGCTGAAATCTGAGGAAAAGGGCGACATGGGCTTGATCGGCCAGTTCGGTGTCGGGTTTTACTCCGCATTCATGGTGGCCGACCGTGTGGATGTGCTGACCCGCAAAGCGGGCGAAGACGAAAGCTGGCTGTGGTCCTCAGACGGTAAGGGCGAATTTTCAATCGAACCCGGCGAGCGCGCCGAAAGCGGCACGACCGTCACGCTGCATATGAAAAAGGACGCGAAGGAGTTCCTCGAAGAGAGCCGCATTCGCCACATCATCAAGACCTATTCCGAACACATCAGCTTTCCGGTGCGGCTGGACACGGAAGCGCTGAATTCCGCCTCCGCGATCTGGACCCGCGCGCCCAAAGAGATCACCGAGGAACAGCACACTGAATTCTACCACCATGTCTCAAACGCCTTCGACAAGCCGTGGCATGTTTTGCACAACCGCGTTGAGGGCACGGTCAATCACACGAGCCTGCTTTACGTACCCTCCATGGCGCCGTTTGATCTCTATGAGGCAGAGCGCAAGAGCCACGTGAAACTCTATGTGAACCGGGTGTTTATTTCCGACAATACGCGCGATCTGATCCCCGCCTATCTGCGGTTTCTGCGCGGCGTTGTGGATTCGCAGGATCTGTCGCTCAATGTCTCGCGCGAGATGCTGCAGTCGGACCCGAAGCTTGCCAAGATCAAAACCTCCGTTACCAAGAAAGTGCTGGGCGAGCTGAAGAAGAAGGCCAAAAAATCCCCCGAAGACTATGCAGGTTTCTGGCAGAATTTCGGTGCGGTCCTCAAAGAGGGGCTGGTCGAAGACCCTGCCCTGCGCGATCGCATCCTTGAAATCTGCCGTTTTTCATCCACGAAATCCGGGGATTTGACCAGCCTGTCCGACTACGTCAGCCGCTGCAAGGAAGGACAGGATGCGATCTACTACATCGCCGGGGATGACGCCAAAAAGATTGCGCATTCCCCGCATCTGGAAGGGTTCAGGGCCAAGGACGTCGAAGTGCTGCTGTTGTCCGATCATGTAGATGAATTCTGGCTCCAGCACATCACGGAATTTGAGGGCAAAGCGTTCAAATCCATTACACGTGGGGCTGCTGATCTGGACAAGATCAACGACGGTGAAAAAACCGATGATACCGAAGACGAGGCGCAAACGCCTGATCTTGCTGAACTGATTGCAGCGCTCAAACTGGAACTGGGGGCGTCAGTCAAAGACGTGCGCCCCTCCAAAAGGTTGACCGACAGCCCCGTTTGCCTGATCGCGGATGAGGGCGACATGGACGTCAACCTTGAGAGAATGCTGAAACGGCACGGCCAGTTGCAAGACGCGATGCCACGGGTGCTTGAGCTGAACCCGGATCACAGAATTATCACAAAACTGGCAGATCGCGCCAAAGCCAGCGAGGCCGCGTCTGATCCATTGCTCAGGGATGCGGCGCATTTGTTGCTGGATCAGGCGCGGATTGCAGATGGCGAAATTCCGACGGATCCCGCCGAATTTGTGCGCCGCCTCGGGTCGGTCATGGACAGCGCTTTGTAGGAACCTGCGCACTGCGGTGGTCGATTTGCACATGTGAAAACCGACCACCTGTCGAGGCAGCGCACAGGCGGCCAACGCATCGCTGACGGGGACGCTATTTTGCCCGTGCGCCTGAAAACGCAACGACCGCATGGGCGAGCACATCAAGCGTATCCACAACCGGGACCGGGGACGCAAGGCGCTGACTTGCAAGGGAAAACTCAGAGCAGCCAATGATCACGCAGGTGGCTCCTCTGGATTGTAGCTTTTGCGCCTCACGCTCCAGCAGGTCGATGTCCGCGTCGCCCGGGCCCGCGTTCTTGATTCTGCGTATGGCGGCCAGAATATCATTTTCCTCTTCAGGAAAGATCGACACAGTCCCGTTTTGTGCACAAAGGTCTTTGAACAAACCCGTGCTATTCGTCGCCGGCGAGGCAAGAATACCGACAATCTCACCCTGTTTCATGGACCGCGCCGCATATGCGCAGGCCAGTTCCGGCATGTGCAAAAGCGGAATGCTGACGCTGCGCTTAATCTGCGGGGCGTATAGATGTGCAGTATTGCAGGGCATCGCTAGCGCTTTTGCACCCGCCTGTTCAAGCCTGACCGCCATTTCTGCAAGAACCGGTCCCGGATCGGGCCCGTCCTTTTCAATTAAATGGCGGATACGGGACGGAACTTGCGGGTTCATATCCACAATAAGGGGCACGTGATCCTGATCGTCCTGCCCAGCGGTCGCACCATGCACCCGTTGCATGAGGGCAATCGTCGCTTCGACGCCCATACCACCCAGAACACCGACGCGCCGAAACGCATCCGCCATCAGGACCAGCGGTTTGAAAAATCGAACGCCGCGTCATAGCCAAACAGGGCCACAGAGCCGCCGGTATGCAGGAAAACCACACGTTCGCCCTTTTTGAAGTGGCCTTTGCGGATCAGATCGATAAACCCTGCCGCCCCTTTCGCCGAATAGACAGGATCCAGCAGGATCGCTTCCAGCTCGGCAAACATCTGAATGGCCTCAAGACCGCTGTCGGTGGGGATACCATAGCCTTCGCCCACATAATCAGTGTTGGCCACGACGTCTTCGCGCGCCACAACGCCGGGGCAGCCCAGTTTTTCAGCCGTTTTGCAGGCCAGATTATAGACGTTCTCTTCCTGTTTGGGTTTGGGTGCGCGCACGCCGATGCCCAACAGGGGAATCTGCGCGTTCATCGCCTTCAGCCCGACAATCAAACCCGCCTGCGTGCCCGCACTTCCGGTGGCCGTGACCATGTGGTCGATTTTGATCCCGCTGCTGTTCACCTGATTCAGCATTTCAAAGGCACAGTTGACATAACCCAAAGCCCCGGTCGGGTTCGACCCACCGCCCGGAATGGTGTAAACCTTCTTGCCATCTGCACGCATTTCCACGGCCATCTCTTCGATCAGCGCATTGAAATCGCCGCCGCCGGGGCGTTTTTCAGTCGTCGCACCATGTAAATGATCCAGCAAAACGTTGCCGTTGTTGTTATAGTTGGCGTTATTCGATCCCGTGCGATCTTCGAGCACGATGTGACACTGCATGCCCATCTTTGCCGCGAAGGCCGCTGTCTGACGCGCGTGGTTTGATTGCGTGGCGCCTTGGGTCAGCACGATATCGGCCCCCTCCAATTCCGCCTCTGCCATCAGGAATTCCAGCTTGCGGGTCTTGTTGCCGCCTGTGGACATGCCGGTGCAATCATCCCGCTTGATCCAGATCTCCGGCCCGCCCAATTCCCGGGTCAGGCGGTCAAGGCGCTCCAATGGTGTGGGCAAGTGCGCAAGAAAACGGCGGGGAAAGCGGGCAAGATGCATTTTGGATCCTTAATTTGCTATATCCGCTGTTTACGTTTGACGAACCCTGAATGCTAATGCAAATTGCTGCCTCTAAATTGCGGAAATCGCAAGTTTTACATCATTCGGAGTGGATTTAAATGCGTTTGGAATGGATCGACGATATTCTGGCCGTTCTGGACAACGGGTCCTTGGCGCGGGCCGCCGAGAAGAGGATGTTGACGCAATCCGCCTTTACCCGTCGCGTGCGGCTCATCGAAAGCAGTATCGGCACAGAGCTTTTTGACCGCCGGCGTAAACCCGTCACGTTGATGCCCGGGGTCGAAGCGCTTGCACCGGAACTGCGCGACATCAGCATGCGGTTGCGCAAAATCAGGCTCAAGCTGAAAATGGCGACCAGTCAGACCGGCGTGGCATTGAGTTTCGCCTGCCAGCACGCGATCACCACAACCGTTTCGCCGTGGATCGTGCGCGCGCTCACCGCGGACCCTGATGTTTCGGTCAGGGTGCGTTCAAGCAATCAAGAGGAATGTCTGAGGCTCTTGCTGTCAGGTGAGGTCAATTTCGTGGTCATGTACACCTTGCCGGGGGTGCAAACGCCGTTCTTTGAACGCGCCTTTGACGTGCTGACCCTTGGCGGTGACGTCCTGATCCCCGTCTGCGCGCCCGATCTGGCCGATATCGCGCAGATGTCGCAGATCCCCGGCATAAGTTACCCCTCCGACGTGTTTCTGGGACAGGTTTTTGAACGCAACATCAGCCCACGGCTGCCAAGTGGTTTGCAGATTGTGTCAAAGGCGGAAACGGCGCTGACGCTCGCAGCTTATGAATTCGCGCTTGGGGGAATTGGCGTGGCGTGGCTGCCACGTTCCTTGGTTGTGGGCGCGCTGGCCAACGGGTCGCTGATTTCTCTCGAAGACCAGCTTCCGACCCAGACATTGGATATCAAGGCTTTTCGCCTGTCAGAGGGTCAAAGCTCACAGTCAGATGTCACTTGGCGCAATGTGCTTTCGAGCATCGCATTGCCTGTGCATTTGAACGGCTTGGCGAAACCCTCGAACGATGCTGTGTCTGACGTTCAGTGAGCGGGCAACGCCGACGCCGGGCGTTCCATTCGATCTGATAAGGGTCACCCGTCACCGACCCCGCGCGCTGGCATCTTTACCCGTTCAATATGGCGAACGTCGGTGCGTCGGGCTAAACCGGTCAACCCTTAAGTTGCCGTTCTCGCAATTTGGCGAGCGAAGTTTGCATTAGACTAGCGCGCAGCAAGACGGTTAACCTTTAATCTATGCAAAACGCTCACTTTTTCCCTAGCTGCGCATATCTGACGGAGTGATTGGGCTTCAGATCAGAACAACAGCGTCGAGCTTATCAATCAACAAGGAGTACCCGAATGCTATTTAAGAACACACTACTGACAGCGGCAGTTGCACTGGGCCTGTCGGCCCCGGTTGCGATGGCGGATGGTCACGGTGGCACGCTGGACAAAATCGCCGCAAGTGGTGAGATCGTCATCGGACACCGCGAAAGTTCCGTGCCTTTTTCATATCTTGATGAGAACCAGAACCCGGTTGGGTATTCGATTGATCTGTGCATGAAAATCGTCGATGCCGTCGCCGCAGAGCTGGATCAGGAACTGACCATCAAATATGTGCCGGTCAACCCCAAGACCCGTATCGCTTTGATGGCGAATGGCACCATTGATCTGGAATGTGGTTCAACCACCAATAACCTGACGCGCCAGCAGCAAGTCGAATACCTGCCGGTAACGTTTGTGACAGGCACCAAAATCCTGACGCGCAAGGATTCAGGCATCAACTCAGTTGCCGATCTTGATGGCATGGCTGTGGCTCTCGCCCAAGGAACAACCAACGAACGCGCCGTCATGGCCGCTGTCGAGGCTGCTGGGCTGGACGTCAAGATCCTGCCCGTACGCGATCACGCCGAAGGCATGCTGTCGCTGGAAACTGACCGTGTGGACGCTTACGCGACCGATCACATCCTGCTGCATGGTCTGATTTCAAAATCAAAGAACCCGGATGATTTCGCCGTTGTCGGTGATTTCCTGTCATTTGACCCTTACGCCTTGATGGTCCGCCGTGACGACAGCGCTTTTGAGCTGGTCGGAAAGAAAGCCCTCGCGGAAGTGTTCCGCACCGGAGAAATTGTTGAGATCTATTCCAAGTGGTTCGACCCACTTGGCGTGCCTGCGGATCCGCTCTTGCAGGCGGCGTTCATACTCGGCGCATTGCCAGAGTAAGCGAAAACCGGACCGGCGCGCAGATAGCCCGCCGGTCTTTTCATATGCGGGGCGCGACTGATGGACTACAATTGGAACTGGGCCGTTCTGTTTGAGGAGCAATACCTCAGCTGGCTGATCAGTGGCTTTGGATGGACCGTTTCGGTCGCGCTGAGCGCCTGGTGCATCGCCATTGTGATCGGCGTGCTGGTCGGGGTCGGAAAGACGGTGCCAAATCGTTTCATCCGGGCCATCTGCGCCACCTATGTTGAACTCTTCCGCAACGTGCCGCTGCTGGTGCAGATGTTCATCTGGTATTTTGCCGTTCCAGAGATGGTGCCCGACGACTGGGGCCGCTGGATGAAACGCGACATGCCAAACCCCGAATTCGTGACCGCTGTCGTCGCACTGGGCCTCTATACAGCCTCGCGCATCGCCGAGCAGGTCCGTGCGGGAATCGAAACCGTCCCACCCGGTTTGACCGCTGCCGCCACGGCCCATGGCCTGAACGTATCGCAGACCTATCGATACGTCCTGCTGCCGATTTCATTTCGCATGATCGTGCCACCGCTGACATCCGAATTTCTGACCGTTTTCAAAAACTCTTCACTGGCGCTGACCATCGGCCTTCTGGAACTGACCGCCCAAAGCCAGCAGATCGCTGAATACACCTTTCAGGGGTTTGAAGCCTTCACGGCTGCGACTGTGATTTACGTCTGCATCGCTCTGATCGCGACGATCCTGATGCAGATCCTCGAGAAATATACCCGCATTCCGGGCTATGTCGGAAAGGAGGGCTGAGCGATGGAAGATTTTGATTTCAACCTGATCTGGGACTCCCTGCCCTTCCTGTGGCAAGGCCTGCAACTCAGCCTGTGGCTGACCTTCCTGTCGATCATCGGCGGCATCGTTCTGGGCACGTTACTTGCATTGGCACGCCTGTCGGGCATCAAACCACTGGCGATGGTCGCCGCAACCTATGTGAACCTGATCCGCTCGGTGCCCCTGATCCTTGTGATCTTCTGGTTTTTCTTTCTGGTGCCTCTGGCCATCGGACGCCCCATCGGCAGCTTTTATTCCGCACTGATCGCCTTTGTCCTGTTTGAGGCCGCGTATTATTCCGAAATCATGCGTGCCGGCATTCAAAGCGTGAAACAGGGTCAGGTCCATGCGGGCCAGTCCACCGGGCTGAACTATTGGCAAATCCAGCGCTATGTCGTTTTACCGCAAGCCTTTCGCAACATGATCCCGATCCTTGTGACGCAGTGCATCATCCTGTTTCAGGATACCTCGCTGGTGTTCGTAGTTTCCCTGCGCGACTTCATGACGGCGTCGTCCATCGTGGCGCGCACCGAAGGCAGGCTGGTTGAAATGTACCTCTTTGCCGCCGTCGTCTATTTCGTAATCTGCTTCTCCGGCTCAATGCTCGTGCGAAGCCTCAAGTCCCGGATGAGCACATGATCAGCATCGACAAAATCAGCAAGTGGTATGGCGATTTCAAAGTTCTGAGCGATTGTACAACCAGCGTGACCAAGGGCGAAGTTGTCGTGGTATGCGGCCCATCGGGGTCTGGGAAATCGACATTGATAAAATGCGTCAACGGGTTGGAACCGGTGCAGGAAGGCCGCGTTGTCGTGGACGGCGATGAGGTAACGGCCAAAAAGGCCAACCTGACGGCTCTGCGCTCGCGCATCGGCATGGTGTTCCAGCACTTTGAGCTGTATCCGCATATGTCTGTGCTGGAAAACCTGTGCCTTGCCCAAGAAAAAGTCCTCAAACGCAGCCGGGCAGAGGCCGTTGCCCGTTCTGAGAAACTGCTCACCCGGGTCGGCATGGAGGATCACGCAAGTAAGTACCCCAGTCAGCTTTCGGGCGGACAGCAGCAGCGGATTGCCATCGCGCGTTCTTTAGCGATGGACCCGATTGCCATGCTCTTTGACGAGCCAACCTCCGCCCTTGATCCCGAAATGATCAAGGAGGTGCTTGATGTCATGGTGGAGCTTGCTCAGGAGGGGATGACCATGATGGTCGTGACCCATGAAATGGGCTTTGCGCGCAAGGTCGCCGACCGGGTCATTTTCATGGATGAGGGTGCGATTATCGAGGACCGGCCAACCACCGAGTTTTTTGACAACCCCGCAAGTGATCGCGCCAAGGACTTTCTGTCAAAGATACTCAATCACTGAGGACAAGGCAGACATTTCGATCCTCATCAAAGTGGGTCGCACACTGCTCTTTGCCCATATATCAAACAGCACAAAACCGAACTGCCTTCGTTCGGATTCTATGATAGGTCGGATTCAGAGGCCGCTGCGTATTACTTTCCGGGCAGGCGCGCTAATCGGGGTCAGCGTTTCAGACGTTGACCGCATGGCGCAGAGGCTTCAGACAAAACGGAACGCGCACAATCGCACCTTGTGAGATCTGATTTGACCAGTACCAAAACCACAGCCCACGATTTGGCAGAGCGGGTTCGCGCGCATCTGTGCAAGATTGCGGGGCAATCAACGCCGATCACCTATCAGGCGCTCGCATTGAATTTGAACCTGTCACCGCCAAACACAATACAGCAATTGACGGTCGCGCTTGAGGTTCTGATCGAACAAGACGCCGCCCAATCCCGCCCCTTGATCGCCGCGCTTGTGATCAGCAAAGCAAGGGAAGGCTTGCCCGCTCCCGGCTTTTTCGACTGCGCAGCGCGGGTGGGACGCTTTGAGGGCGATGCTTCGGGACCTGAAGCGGCCACATTTCACGAAGCGGAATGCGCCACGGCGACCGCGTTCTGGCGCACCAATTCACCCTGAGCCGACAAAACGCTTCG
Source organism: Roseobacter litoralis Och 149 (assembly GCF_000154785.2). Classification (NCBI taxonomy): domain Bacteria; kingdom Pseudomonadati; phylum Pseudomonadota; class Alphaproteobacteria; order Rhodobacterales; family Roseobacteraceae; genus Roseobacter; species Roseobacter litoralis. The sequence goes on along the minus strand of NC_015730.1, from coordinate 792,553 downwards.
ACAAGGGCCTGACCTTTCTCAATGCGCTTGCTTTGCCGCTGTTACAAAACGGGCAAAACCAGTTCTTGTCGTTGGCAGTCTGCGCCTTTCCTCCAGGCGCAAAACGGCACGCTTAAATCATCAGTCCTGTGCGGGCGTGACCGCTGCGCATACTGATCGTTTTTCCTCTTCAGGGCCGCGTGTTTTTACATACGCGCAATGGCCCGTATGATATCTGATCCCTATGGATATCGTAGTGATCACAACCATCATCGCGTCGCTGTTCCTCGTCATCGGGGTGTCAGAGCCCTTGGCCGCGCGTTTACGACTGCCCTATACGGTTATTCTGGCACTGGTCGGCATTCTGATCGGGGTGGGCGCGCTGTTCTTCCTGCGTACGGATCTGACGGATGTGCTCAACCCCGTGGCCGAGGCGATCCTTGGCCTGCCAATCAAATCCAACGTGTTCCTCTATGTCTTTCTGCCAACTTTGCTGTTTCAGGCCACATTGGGCATGAACCTGCGGCGTATGATCGACGACTGGGTGCCGATCCTGACCCTTGCCGTCGTTGCCGTGGTCGTGGCGACGCTTTCGGTGGGCTATGCGCTGGCCTCTGTCAGTGCTTTGCCTTTGATGGCCTGCCTGCTGGTGGGCGCGATTGTCTCCACGACGGACCCTTCTGCCGTGGTGTCGATCTTCAGGTCCATCTCGGCACCACGGCGTTTGTCCCGGATCATCGAGGGAGAAAGCCTGCTGAACGACGCTGCGGCCATCGCGCTGTTTGGTCTGTTCATGGGGTTCGTTATGCTCGGCATCCCAGACCCCACTCTGAGCGACGCATTCATGCAATTCCCATTGCTGATCATCGGTGGCGCGCTGATCGGCTGGCTGGCCGCGCGATGTGCGGTCTGGGTCATGGCGGCGTTCGCACGCTATGAGCTGGCGCAAATCTCAATCTCTGTCGCGCTGCCCTATCTGGCATATATCGTCGCAGAACAAAGCGTCGGGGCCTCCGGTGTGATTGCCGTTGTCGTTGCAGGTCTAACCCTGAACCTGACAGGACCGGGCAGGTTGTCGCCGCAATCCTGGGCGAACCTGCGCGAAGTCTGGGAACTGCTGGCCCATTGGGCAGGGGCGCTGATCTTTATCCTCGCCGCCCTTCTTATTCCCCGCCTCCTTGAAGAAGTCCGCCTTGGTGATCTTTTCTTGCTTGTCGTGGTCATTCTCGCGGCCATTGCCGCCCGTGTCGTCATCCTGTTTGGGCTTTTGCCCTTGCTGACCATTCTACGCATTTCACCCCCGGTAGAACGGCAGTACCGTGTTGCCATTCTTTGGGGCGGTCTGCGTGGTGCTGTGACGCTGGCACTTGCTCTAGCCGTCACCGAAAGCGCAAGAGTGCCGGGCGAACTACAGCGCGTGGTGGGTATTCTCGCCACCGGGTTCACGCTTTTCACACTGATGGTGCAAGGAACCACCCTGCGTACGGTGATCCGTCGGCTTGGTCTGGACCGCCTGTCACCGATCGAAGATGCGCTGTCGCGGCAAGTCGTTGCAGTAGCGCTGCAGACGGTGCGGGAGGATGTCGCGCGCACTTCGGAGAACTACGATCTGACACATGACATCGTGCGCGCAGAAGCAAAACATTTCGGTGAGCGGCTGGATACAGCAGTCAAACTGGCCGAGGACGCTGACGATATTCTGGAACGGGACCGTGTCACCCTTGGCTTGATCGCACTGGCTGCTTTTGAGCGTGACATGATACTCGAACGGGTCCGGGAACGCACGATATCAGCGCGGATGGCCGAACAGGTGATCCAGAATGCGGATCGGCTGATTGAGGCCGCCCGTACTGGCGGGCGCACCGGCTATCAACGCGCCGCGCGCCGCTCCGTGGCCTACGGCAAGACATTTCGCACCGCCGTGCTGCTGAACAGCCGTCTGGGCATATCATTCCCCTTGGCGCGAATGACGGCTGACCGCTTCGAACAACTCCTGTCACAACGTTTGATCCTCAAGGATATGGGAACATTCATCGAGGGTCGCATACGCCGGATATATGGCCGCAGGCTTGCAGATCTTTTGCAGGAAATGCTCACAAGACGTATCGAGATGGTCGAAACTGCGCTGGAGGGTTTGCGCCTGCAATACCCCGGTTATGCTGAGGAACTCGAGCGTCGCTTCATCAGGCGGACCGTCCTTCGCATCGAAGAGCGAGAGTACAACACCATGCGCGACGATGGTTTGATTGGCGCAGAAGTTCACACCACGCTGATGCAGGACCTCACGACGCGACGCGCTGCGATTGAAGACCGCCCGCTGCTTGATCTGGCGCTTCAACGTGTGGAGCTGATCCGGCAATTTCCACTCTTCGTAGGCCTCGATGAAGCTGCCGTGAAACGGCTATGCCGCGCGTTCAAGACGCAATACGCCAATGCCGGTGACCTGCTGATCACGAAAGACAGTGCCGCCAAGCAGGTCTACTTCATCGCATCCGGCGCAGTTGAGTTGGAAAGTGCAGGCCAGTCCTGGCGGTTGGGACGCGGAGAGATGTTCGGGCAAATGGCAATTCTGATAAAGAAAAAAATCCGCGTTGAAGCGCGTGCCATTGCGCCGTCAACCTTCCTCGTCCTTGATGAACACCGCTTCCGACGTTTGCTCTCACGCAGTGCAAAACTACGCTCAGCAGTACGCGCCAGCGCCGAAAAACGCGGCATCGACCTTGAGGGATTGCGGGCGGATCAATCGCATTCACCCTGATATGAGCCGGCGCGCCTGCTGCGATCTTTGCAAAAGATGCGCACTGAGGGGTGTGCTGACGGTTCAAAAATGCCCGCGCTTTCGGATGACCCCAATGCATTTGACGCAGAGTGGCGGTCGGGCCGGTGTCCCTTTACGATATTTTAGAGTCTCGCTTTGATTATGTCGGTTGGCAGGATTTGCTTTAAATGAGGGAAAACAAAATTGGCTGAAAGAAATTCACCGACATCTTCACAAACAAAACAAGCGTTTGAGCAAAGCGCCGAGGACGCTGACACCCTCGTTCACCTCGCAAAACTGGAGCCCCTGACAGATGGCGGCCTTCGAACATCACAGCTGCTGAGCGAAACCCTGGCCATTGCCCCCGACCACCATGAAGCGCAGGTGCTTCAGGAGCGGCTGCACCAGATGTTCGTTCCGCGCTGGCATTTCCCGATGCTTGCCGACAAGGCGCGTAACAGCGCATATGCCAAGGCGATAAAAGCCAAAGTTCGCCCCGGTGATATTGTACTCGACATCGGCTGCGGTGCGGGATTGACCGCAATGCTGGCGGCGCGCGCGGGTGCAAAACATGTCTACACCTGCGAACAACAGCCCCTGATCGCCCAAGCAGCAATTCAGGTCATCAATGACAATGGCCTGAGTGATCGCATCACGGTCATTCCGAAATTGTCCCATAATCTTGTGGTGGGTGTGGATATTCCGGAACCTGCGGATGTGGTGATCTCGGAAATTGTTGACACCGTCCTGCTTGGCGAAGGCGCGCTTGCGACACTCACCCATGCGATGCACATGCTTGCCAAACCACAAGCCCGCGCGATCCCCGAACGCGGGACATTGATGGCGCAACTCGTGCAAAGCGAAGGGCTCTTGAACCTGTTGCGCCCGCGGGAGGCAGAAGGATTTGATCTGAGTGCCTTTCATCGCTTTGCCAGCGTCGCGCAACTTACACCTAATGATCTCACAGCCTGTCGGCTGAAGCCCTTAGGACCCGCATCAGAGCTATTCCAGTTTGATTTCACCAAGCCAAACGTGAGATCCGCACGAAAAACGACAGAACTTGTATGCGCTGACCCCGGCACCATCCACGCGGTCTTTGTGAGTTTCGAGATGGAACTGGCCCCGGGTATCCTGCTTGCAAACGACCTCGATTCCGACGGCCACTGGGGACGAACCGCTTTCTTGCTGGATCGTCCGCAGTTCGCAGCAGAAGGCGGCCACTTGACAGTCACCGCTCAACACGATGCATCCCAATTGAGCCTTACGGTGACAGCTGACAACTCCCTCTCCAATGATGGAGATCATGCCACGGGTTGGCTAAAGCGCGCACTGGATTTGCCACCGCATCTCTGGGACGCCCCTCATATCACCTCGCAGGCCAAGACAAAAAGCGGGTCATCGAAGGCAAAAGACAGCGTAAAAAAGTTAGCAAGTTGAGGAAAAAATCTCTGCTGATCAGACTCAGACTGTGCATATCCAGCACGTAAAATGGCAAGAAGGTGCGGCATCAGCACCTTTTTCCTACCGGTTCTTTGGGTATGCCCGCCTGTGGAAAATGCAGGTCAAGGTGCCAAGATCGACGTGTCATTCGAATGAGTGCACCGGCCTTTCCATGGCACTTCGAAGCAACAGTATACTCTATCACGTCACCCTTATAAAACGCTCAAACCACATCGCTTTGCAACGCACATCTCGGATTTTCAAAACCTGAAAGATTGAGCAACAAACAGCATCTCCATCGATATTTGAGAACACGGTGGATCGCCGTCGCGCTGGCCAGCCTAGCTTGGATATTTCGTCCCACAAACAGATACGGAGTTTCGCACATTACTAAAAACATCACATTCCAAACTTGAATAGGGACATATCAATGCGGCGTCTTCGTCGATCGGACAGCCTGCAACGGTAGTGACCTGCCCCCCGAAACTTCCCTCGTTCTGATCTAGAGTTTGCTCAACCTTTTTAAGGATTAAACGAATGCGTCGTGAGCGCGGCCAACGTAAACCTTCGGTTTGGACGTCATTTGCAAAGGGGCGCAGCAACACCGTCCGCGCGTTTGATTAGACGTGTTCTGATCGATAAAAATAACTTGGCACAGCGGCGGGCTGGTTTGAACCATATGCATCCACCGATGACACACCTTGCGTTTATTCAGTTCCCCACAAACTCAGTCGAGCCATCTCTGGCCACGAAGGTAAGAAGCTTTTCGAACGGCATCGGTTTGGCAAACAGGAAACCCTGCAGCCGATCACACCCCAGATCGGCAAGGACGGCGGCTTGTTCCCGCGTTTCCACGCCCTCAGCCGTAATACCCATTTCAAGCGCGAGCCCGATTTCGACGATTGAACGCACAAGCCGCAAACCACTGTCACTCTCGGTCACTTGCGCAACCAAACGGCCGTCGATTTTCAAACGGTCCGGTCCGATGCGCTGTAGTGCAACGACCGACGCGTGCCCACTGCCAAAGTCATCTATTTCAATCGTGATTCCGATGTCGCGCAAGCGGTCCAGTTGGAAAAGGAATGCGTCGTCCTCTTCTTCAAAAAAGATAGTCTCCAACAGTTCAAAACAGATTTTTCCTGAATACCCTGACACCCGTGTTCTGATCTCATTGATGCTGTTCTCCCGCACCCGGCTTGCGCTCACATTGAAGGACAGCGAGGGCCGGGATGGCAAATGTGGCAGAACGCCTTCGCAGTCTTTCATCGCCTTTTCAAAAATCATTTCATCAATGCTGGCAGTTACGTTGAGATCCGTTGCGGTTGCCAGAAAACCTTCTGGCGCCACGATCCCTTTTTCCGGATGCTGCCAGCGCGCCAGAACCTCCACGCCCGCGACGTGACCTGTTTTGGAGTCGATTTGTGGCTGATAGTACGGCACGAACTCATCCTTTTCGATGGCACGCAATACATCATCCGCCAGCCTTTTATTTTTTAGGATGTCCTGCAGGTCGCTCCGGTCAAACAAACCCAGTCGACCGCGTCCTGCGCGTTTGGCCTTGTAGAGCGCGATGTCTGAGTTCGTCAGCAGTTTATCGACTTCTGAAAGCGGCGTTTCCGCAACCCCAATTGATGCCCCAAAGCGACACTCCTTACCTTCAAAATACACCGGCATCTGGAGCTCGTTCAGCAGAGTGGTTGCCAACTGAAAGGGGCGTGTGCTGCCCGTCTTAAAACGGAGCAAGACAACAAATTCGTCCCCCCCGATGCGGGCGATAACGTCCTGCGGCTGTACCTCGTGCCTGATGCGGTTTGCCGTTTCCAACAGGACGTGATCACCCGCAGCATGCCCCATCGTGTCATTGATCTGCTTGAAACGGTCCAGATCAATATGCAGCATGGCAATTTCGCCGCCATGCGTCCGCTGGCACTCTGCAAGCTCTTGAAACCTTTGCGACAAATGGCGACGGTTTCCCAGACCCGTGAGGTCATCATGCACTGCTGTATGGGTGATTTCCTCATTCGCGCGTTCCAGTTTCTTTGTATAACGTTCCACCGCGCGCCGCTGATTGACCACTTCGGTAATGTTCAGCCGCAACACCACATATTCGCCATTCTTGGCTTTTGAACGCACAATACGGAAATGCTGACCGTCCGCGAATTCAAAGTCCTCAACAGATCTGTCGAGAAGTTGGGGGCTATAGTATCCCTCCAGCCATTCCTCCTCCCGGCCCCTCGCCGCCGGAATACGCCCCGAAAAAGCCGCTTGTCGCAAGAGGTCTTTCAGGTTGGTTCCCGTGCGCAGTTGTTGGGGTGTGTCCGTGACGGACCTCGCATAAGCCGGGTTCCAGACCACCAGATTGTGCTCCGCATCGTAAATTGCGAATGGATCAGGGTAAGCGTTGATGGCAGAGATCAAGCGCTCCTGAGCCGCCTCAAGTGCGCGGCGTTGTCGCACAAGCTCGGTTGTATCAATCCTCAGCATGACCAAGTCGCCGTTCTTTGCGCGCGACCTCAAAAGCCTGTGGTGAATGTCACCGGCCAGTTCCAGATCCTGAACAGGTTTGGCAACATCCGCTTCCTGATGCTCAATTGACGCCCACTCTTTCTCCTTTCCGATGGCTTGCACGATCTTGCCGCCTTCGATTGCGATGCGGGCCGCCTCTGTTCGGTGCATCCCGACGTAAAGCGCCGCAGGATCATCCGTCATTGAACGGCTATAGGCATCGTTCCAGACGATCAGACAGTCATCCTTGTCGTAAATCGCAAAGGGCGAAGGATAGGCATCCAAGGCAGCAATCAATCGCGCGCGGGATCGTTTGGCTTTGGCCTCGGCGTCTTTCAGCGCTGAAATTTCACGATAGGTTGCGCAGATGAAGCGTTCTGCCTCCGGGTCATCTCCGGCATCCAGAAAGGAAATGCTGGCCCAGAATTGAGTGCCATCCGCGCGGGTGAATTGCGATTGGGTCGATGGGTTTCGCTCCAAGTCTGTTTGATCTGTGGTAAGCGCCGCATAGAGGCGCAACGTGGTCCGAAGCTCACCGATCTCGTCAAAGGATCGCCCGGTTATGTCGCTGGGCGCGTAACCGAAAAGGCGGGAAAAACCCTTGTTGATATAGGCGACACGGGCGATGTCACACCCGGGCGAAATGCATCCAACCACGACGGCATCGCCGGTGAGATCCATAAACGTCCTCTGAAGTGTCTCGAACTTCATCGCCACCTCTACCTCGAAGCCCTTGCCTTAAACGATTTTCGTTAGGGTCTGATGAACAGGTGTCTCCAATTCTGCGCAGTGAGCCTGTTTTTGCGCGGGATTCTGTGAAACATCTCGGTTTTTGAAACACACAGAGGCTGGTTTCAGATTCCCCGACGGTGGACCTTGGTCAGGGCGTCGGCGGATGAGCGGACATGCATGTGCGCAACGCCGTTTGACGAAACCTTTGAACCTGCTCTACAGTCGCTTTCGAAGGCGGGGGAGGTCTGAGGGGATGAGAGGCGAGCGGACAGATATGTCCCGAGCGAATTGCGCAATTAAGCGAAATATGCGCGGTTTGGACGTCGTTTTTGTGCGGCGGACGACGCGCCCATTACGGACCAAATCGCAGCCGAAACCACAAACACACGTAAGCCGATGCTCGCCGCACCTGCCCTGCCAATCAGACGAATAAGAGGATTAAATACGCATGACGCAGTTCATCAACAAAAGGGAAACACTGGTCACCGATGCGATCGATGGGCTGCTGGCGAGTTCGGGAGGGGCGCTTGAGCGTCTCGACGGGTATCCTCACATCAAGGTTGTCTGTCGTGCAGACTGGGATAAATCGCACGTCGCGTTGATCTCGGGTGGCGGCTCGGGCCATGAACCCGCGCATGCCGGGTTTGTCGGGCGTGGCATGTTAACGGCCGCTGTGTGCGGCGAGGTTTTTGCCTCGCCTTCCGTGGATGCGGTGCTTGCCGGTATTATTGCCGTGACCGGCCCTGCGGGATGCCTTTTGATCGTCAAGAACTACACAGGCGACCGGCTTAATTTCGGGCTGGCGGCAGAACGCGCCCGTGCTCTTGGTTTGGTGGTCTCGATGGTCGTTGTCGGCGACGACATCGCGTTGCCTGACTTGCCCCAACCGCGCGGCGTCGCAGGCACGTTATTTGTCCACAAAATTGCGGGGGCCATGGCTGAACAGGGTGCCACGCTCACCGAGATCACCAAAGCCGCGCAAACCGCCATCGACTCCATGGCGTCTATCGGCATGTCGCTGGATACATGCACGGTTCCCGGCGCGCGCAAGGAAAACCGCATCGCCACGGGCATGGCGGAGCTTGGCCTCGGCATTCACGGCGAACCCGGTGTGCAACAAGTTGCCTTTGAGGATGCGGGCACCGCCATGGATATGGTGCTTGATAAGTTGGCCCCGCGGATCACCGGCGGGGACCATGTTGCGATCCTGAATAACCTTGGTGCCACGACACCGCTTGAGATGAGCGTGTTGGCCAATGCCCTGACGACATCGGACAAGGCCAAAAATATCAAACACATTATCGGTCCTGCCCCGCTGATGACATCACTCGACATGCATGGGTTTTCCGTATCCGTCCTGCCTGTCGATGACACAACCCTTTCTTATCTGAGCGATCCGGTCGACATGGCTGACTGGCCACAGATGCAAACCATCAGCGCACCCAAGGTCGCTCTTTTGCCCGATGGGCTTCGCCCTATTCAGCCCGCTGCGTCCCGAAATGAAGATACACGCAACCTGCTGGACCACGCCTGCGATCTGTTGATTACAAGCGAAGCCGAGTTGAACGCACTGGATGCGAAATCAGGGGATGGTGACACAGGCAGCACGCTGGCCACCGCCGCGCACGATCTCAAAGGCGCACTGGACCGCTTGCCGCTGGCCGATCCGGCGCAGCTTTTCCGGGCGATCAGCAATGAACTCAGCCAGACGATGGGTGGATCTTCGGGCGTCATCCTTGCCATTTTCTTCGGCGCTGCAGGTGATGCCTCGGCCAATGGTCTGCCACCCACCCAAGCGCTGCTTTCCGGATTGGAACGGATCAGCCAGGTCGGCGGCGCGCGCAAAGGCGACCGGACGATGATCGACGCGTTGGAGCCAGCCCTGCACGCCCTGCACAACGGGATCGCAGCCGCCGCAACAGCAGCGCGCAAAGGGGCCAGTGAAACGGCAAGGATCGGACAGGCCAAAGCGGGACGCGCGTCCTATGTGCCCGAGGAAAACCTGATCGGGCACAACGATCCGGGCGCGGAAGCCGTAGCACGGTTATTCGAGGGTCTGGCAACCATCACGTAAGCATGCAATTAATTTGGTCGATATCGGTGCAGGTCACGCAAAGCGCTCGCAATGTGGATGGGTATCCCCACGCGCCGGACACGAAAAACGCCACTAAGAGCGATATCACAGCCGGGAGGAACAGACATGAAAACAATCAAGGGACCTGCCCTTTTTCTGGCGCAGTTTGCAGGTGACGAAGCGCCTTTCAACTCATGGGGTGCGATCACCAAATGGGCGGCAGACTGCGGCTATAAGGGCGTGCAGGTACCCAGTTGGGATGCACGCCTGTTTGATCTGTCAACCGCCGCCACAAGCAAGGACTACTGCGATACATTCAAGGGCGAAGCGGTCGAAAATGGGATCGAAGTGACCGAGCTTTCGACCCATCTGCAAGGGCAACTGGTCGCTGTTCACCCCGCATATAACGCAGGCTTTGACGGATTTGCGGACCCATCGGTGCATGGCAATCCTGAGGCGCGTCAGGCATGGGCGGTCGATCAGGTTAAAAAGGCGATTTCTGCCTCAGCCAACCTTGGCATCAAAAACCATGTGACTTTTTCCGGCGCTCTGGCGTGGCCTTACATCTATCCATGGCCGCAACGCCCCGCCGGTCTGATTGATACCGCGTTTGATGAACTCGCCCGGCGCTGGCGACCCATTCTGGATCATGCCGAAGATCACGACGTCAACATCTGCTACGAAATCCACCCCGGCGAAGACTTGCACGATGGCGTCACATTCGAGATGTTTCTGGAGCGCGTCGATAATCATACCCGGTGCAATATGCTCTATGATCCGTCCCATTATGTGCTGCAGTGCCTTGATTACCTTGACAACATCGACATCTACAAAGACCGTATCAAGATGTTTCACGTCAAAGACGCAGAGTTCAATCCGACAGGGCGGCAAGGTGTCTATTCCGGATACCAGCCCTGGGTTGATCGCGCGGGACGGTTTCGTTCGCTCGGTGACGGGCAGGTCGATTTTGGTGCAATATTTTCGAAAATGGCCGCAAACGATTTTGACGGATGGGCAGTTGTTGAATGGGAATGCTGCCTGAAACACCCTGAGGATGGCGCGCGCGAAGGCGCACAATTCGTGAAAGATCATATCATTCGGGTCACGGAACGCGCCTTTGACGACTTCGCGGATGGCGGCACGGATGAAACTGCAAATCGCAGAATGTTAGGAATTGAATAATATGGCAAAGATCAAACTTGGTATGGTTGGCGGCGGAAATGACGCTTTTATTGGCGGGGTTCACCGGATTGCTGCGCGCATTGATGATCGCTATGAACTGGTGGCGGGTGCTTTGTCGTCCACGCCGGAAAAGTCGCAAGCCTCGGGCAAAGCCATCGGATTGGCGCGCATATATGATGATTTCAAACAGATGGCGATCCGTGAGGCGCGGCTGAAGAATGGCATCGACGCGGTGGCAATCGTGACACCCAACCATGTGCACTATGCCGCCGCACGTGAGTTTCTCAAACGTGGCATTCACGTCATTTGCGACAAGCCGCTGACCTCTTCGCTGGCGGATGCCAAAAAGATGGTCAAAGCCGCCGAAACCTCGGATGCGCTGTTTATTCTGACGCATAATTACACCGGCTATCCGATGGTGCGTCAGGCCCGCGAGATGATCACCGGCGGTCAGATTGGCAAAGTGCGCGTGGTACAGGTGGAATACCCGCAGGATTGGCTGACGATCGAGCAGGATTTCAAACAGGCCAATTGGCGCACCGACCCCGCGCAGTCGGGCGCGGGCGGTTCAACCGGCGACATCGGCACCCATGCGCATAACCTCGCGCGCTTCATGACCGGTCTTGAGGTCGACAGCCTTGCCGCGGACCTTGATGCATTCGTGCCCGGGCGGCAGGTGGATGACAACGGCCATGTGATGCTGCGCTTTGAAGGTGGGGCCAAGGGGATGCTGTGGTGCAGTCAGGTGGCGCCGGGCAATGAAAACGCGCTGCGCATCCGCGTTTACGGTGAAACCGGCGGTCTGGAATGGGCGCAGGAAGACCCCAACTACCTCTGGCACACACCTTTCGGCGAACCAAAACGGCTTTTAACGCGCAACGGTGCCGGAACCGGAGACGCCGCCGCCCGGATGAGCCGCGTGCCCCCCGGCCACCCCGAGGGATACCTCGAAGGATTTGCCAATATCTACACCGAAGCGGCCAATGCGATAGAAGCCCACCGCGATGGTTCAAAGGCGGACGCAGCGGTGATCTACCCGACGGTGATGGATGGGTTGCGCGGTGTCGAGTTTGTCGACGCCTGCGTGCGGTCTTCCGCGCGCAATGCGGCCTGGGTCAAGCTGAGGTAGCAACGTGACATTCATTGGTCTGGACCTCGGCACCTCATCACTCAAGGCGATCCTGATAGACGCACAACAAAACATCCTGTCCGAACATGCTGTTCCCCTGAGCGTGGAGCGCCGGCAGGATGGATGGTCCGAACAGGACCCGCAAAGCTGGTGCGATGCTGCCATCGAAGCGCTGACGGCTTTGGCAGCACACCCGGCCTGCGGCGAGGTTATGGGTATTGGCCTGTCGGGCCATATGCATGGCGCAACGCTGATCGGGGCAGATGATGCTCCCCTGCGGCCCTGTATGTTGTGGAACGACACGCGCAGCCACGTCGAGGCCGCAGGCATGGACGCCAACCCGCAATTTCGCGACATCAGTGGCAACATCGTCTTTCCCGGCTTTACCGCACCCAAGGTCGAATGGGTCCGCCGCAATGAGCCGCATGTGTTCGATCAGACCGCCAAAGTCCTGCTGCCCAAAGACTACCTGCGCCTGTTCCTGACCGGCGAATATGTCTCGGAGATGTCGGATGCGGCGGGCACGGCGTGGTTTGACACCGGGAAACGGGACTGGTCGGATGCGCTGCTCTCTGAATGCGGCCTGACGCGCGCACAGATGCCCGCGCTGGTCGAGGGGTCCGCCCCGTCAGGCACATTGCGCAAGGAGCTTGCCGCGCAGACGGGCGTCCCGCAATGCACCGTCGCGGGCGGGGCCGGTGATAATGCCGCCGCCGCGATCGGCGCGGGCGTTGTCACGGAAGGCTCTGCGTTTTTATCGCTGGGCACGTCGGGGGTTCTTTTTGCCGCCAACGCGGGCTACCGCCCTGCCCCGGCCTCTGCGGTTCACACATTTTGTCATGCGCTGCCCGACACGTGGCACCAGATGGGCGTGATCCTCGCGGCAACTGACGCTTTGGAATGGCTTGCCCGGCTCACGGGTCAGAGTGCAGCGGCGTTGACCCACGACCTTGGTGACGTTCGCGCCCCTGAAAAGACGCTGTTTCTGCCCTATCTGGGCGGGGAGCGGACACCGCATAATGACGCGCAAATCCGTGGACAGTTCCTGCATCTTGATCACGCGACCGACGCCAAGGCCGCCGCCCGCGCCGTCCTGCAAGGTGTCAGCTTTGCCTTTGCCGATTGCAAGGACGCGCTGCATGCCACGGGCACGGAAGTCACACGCGCGCTGGCGCTTGGCGGGGGGGCCAAATCCGATCACTGGGTCGCGATGCTGGCCACGACATTGAACATCACGCTCGATGTACCCAAAGACGGTGATTTCGGCGCGGCATTGGGGGCTGCACGATTGGCGATGATGGCCAGCACAGGCGCAGGCGCGGACATTGCATCGCAGCCGCCCATCTCCCGCAGCGTTGATCCTGACCCTGCCCTGCACTCTGCCATGGCAGATGCGCATGCACGCTACAAACACGCATATACACTTCTGAAGGACCTTTGATTCATGACCGATTTCTTCAAGGACATTCCCGCCATTCGCTATGAAGGACCCGATACCGGGAACGAATTTGCGTTCCGGCACTACAATCCGGATGAGGTAGTGATGGGCAAGACGCTCAAAGATCACTTGAGGTTTGCCTGCGCCTACTGGCACAGCTTTGCATGGCCGGGCGGCGACCCCTTTGGCGGGCAGACGTTTGAGCGTCCATGGTTCGGGGACACGATGGACCTCGCGAAGCTCAAGGCCGATGTGGCCTTTGACATGTTTGAGCGTCTGGGCGTGCCCTATTTCTGTTTTCACGACGCAGACGTGCGCCCCGAAGGCGACACCTTTGCCGAAAGCACCAAGAACCTCGAAGAAATCACCGACTATTTCGCCGAAAAAATGGACGCAACAGGCGTCAAACTGCTGTGGGGCACAGCCAATCTGTTCTCGCATCGCCGTTTCATGGCCGGGGCGGCGACCAATCCCGACCCCGAAGTATTTGCCTATTCCGCCGCGACGATCAAATCCTGCATGGATGCGACCCTGAAACTGGGCGGCGAGAACTATGTGCTCTGGGGCGGTCGCGAAGGCTATGAAACACTGCTGAACACCGACATGGCCCGCGAACGCGCGCAGGCGGGTCGAATGTTGCAAATGGTGGTCGATTACAAACACAAGACTGGCTTTGCAGGCACCATCCTGATCGAACCCAAACCGCAGGAACCGACGAAACACCAGTATGATTACGACGTCGCGACGGTCTATGGCTTCCTCAAGGATTTCGGTTTGGAAGGTGAGGTCAAAGTCAACATCGAACAGGGCCACGCGATCCTTGCAGGCCATAGTTTTGAGCATGAGCTTGCACTGGCACGGGCATTGGGGATTTTCGGCTCGATTGACATGAACCGGAATGACTACCAATCGGGGTGGGATACCGATCAGTTCCCAAACAACGTTCCCGAGATGGCGCTTGCCTATTACGAAGTTCTGCGTGCCGGGGGCTTCGACACTGGGGGCACCAACTTTGACGCAAAGCTGCGCCGACAATCGCTTGACCCTGCGGATCTGATCCTTGCGCATGTGGGTGGTATGGATGCCTGCGCTGCGGGGTTAAAGGCCGCCGCGGCAATGCTTGAGGATGGTCAGCTGGAGGCGGCCCGTGAGGCGCGCTATGCGGGCTGGTCGGAAGATTTGGGGCAAAAGCTGCTGACCTCTGATCTGACAGAGATTTCTGATCTGGTGACCGCACAAGGCATTGACCCGCAACCACGTTCAGGTCGGCAGGAACGGCTCGAAAATCTGGTCAACAAATACCTTTAACGCGCTGTGGCGACCTTCAACACGCGCCGTTGTGGCCGGAAAACCCGGGCACGACACTCTCCTGCTCGGTGTTCACACATGTTCCGGTCGGTCGTTTCGGGACCTATTCGACCAGCGCGGGGCGTTAACCCGTCGCGGCACTGGAAGGGGTTTTTGTAAACAGATCTTTATAGCGCGCGCGCAATTCGTTCTTTTGCACCTTGCCCATCGTGTTGCGGGGCAGTTCCGGCACAATGATCATCTTTTGTGGATTTTTGAACCGCGCCAGCGCCTGCCTGACGGCCTGTTCGATTTGCGACAAATCCGGTGTGGCCTTCGGGACGGGCACCAGCACCGCGACGACCGTTTCGCCGAAATCCGGATGTGGCACGCCGATCACAGCGCTTTCCAGCACGCCGGGCTGTTCGTCAAGCACCAGTTCAATCTCTTTGGGATAGATATTGTATCCGCCCGAAATAATCAGGTCCTTGTTGCGCCCGACGATCTGCAAATACCCGTCTTCATCAAACCGACCCAGATCTCCGGTAATGAAAAACCCGTCTTTTCGTAATTCTTCGGCAGTTTTCTCGGGCATCTGCCAATACCCTTTGAAAACATTGGGCCCGCGCACTTCCACATCGCCGATCTCGCCCTGTGGCAGCGCAACGCCTGTGCTTGCATCCGTGACACGAACCTCCACGCCCGGAAGCACAACACCAACGGTGCCTGCACGTCTGTCCCCTTCATAGGGATTTGACGTGTTCATATTCGTCTCCGTCATGCCATAACGCTCAAGGATACGGTGGCCGGTGCGCTCTTCGAAAGCGGTATGCGTATCTGCCAGCAACGGTGCGCTGCCCGACACGAACAGGCGCATGTGTTTTGTCAGTGCCCGTGTGAAACGGTCATCGCTCAAAAGACGGGTGTAGAACGTCGGAACACCCATCATTGTGCTCGCCTGCGGCATCAGTCGGATCATCTCATCAAGATCAAACTTTGGCAGAAAGATCATCTCCCCCCCCGCCAGCAATGTGATGTTCGTCGCCACGAAAAGACCATGCGTGTGAAAGATCGGCAAGGCATGCAACAGGACATCCTGATCAGAAAACCGCCAGAAATCGGTCAGCGTCTGCGTGTTCGACAGCAGGTTTTCCTGTGTCAACATCGCCCCCTTGGAGCGACCTGTAGTACCCGACGTATACAAAAACGCCGCCAGATCATCCGATGACCGGTCGACCGTTTCGAAGGCTTCGGACATGTCTTTGGCCATATCTGTGAAACTGCCTGTGCCATCCGCGTTCAGGGTTTCCAATCGCGCGTCTGCCTGTGCAGCAACGGCCGCGAGGTCCCCGCGTTTGCTGTCGTCGCAGAGCAACAAGCGCGCACCGCTGTTTGCGACAAAATAGGCAAGCTCTGTTGCTCTGTACCCCGTATTGAGGGGCAAAAATATGACACCTGCCCGCACGCAAGCGGCATAGACCGCAAGCGCTTGTGGCGACTTTTCGACCTGGACCGCGAGCCTGTCGCCCGGTTTCAGGCCAATGTCGGAAATGACATTTGCGAACCGCCCCGCCATCGCCACAAACGCACCATGGCTGATTGTCTGGCCATCAGGCAGCCTCAGAAACACTGTCTCAGCGCCGTGGTATTGCCCAAAAACTGCGTCATAAAGAGGGTTTGCCATGCTCAGTCTCCTGCCGGTTGCACCGGTGTCTTTTGCGCCAGATTTACCACATCCTTTGATGCGGCAACGCGCTGTTGTCCCACAAAGCTTTCGTGGTTCTGAGGGATTTGTGCAAGATCGTAGCAGTAATTCACCATTGCCCCCCCAGATTGCCGAAGCCCGTTTTCCGACGTGTCCGCTTCAGCATGGACTGCGTGGATATAGGCGCCATTTCCCAAATGAAATCGCGCCACCGGATCAAGGGGCAATCCATCGGCGCGTTTGACCTGCGTCAGGTAACAGGACGCAAGGGAGCGGACCTCTTCAGGATCACCAGCCAAAGACAACCCCGCCCCCTCCGCCCAGGCCCTCAAACCGGGGATCGGGGACAAAGTCACAAACTGACGGACCTGTGGAAACTCGCGCGCAAGATCCGCGACAACCTGCTTGATCAACGAATTCCCAAACGAAATTCCTGCAAGGCCCGGCTGACAGTTTGAAATCGAATAAAACACCGCCGTATCCGTGTCATGCGCTGCCAGTTCTTCGCGTGTGTCTGACAAGAGGTGCTGGATGGAGTGCGGCACACCTTTGGTCAACGCGACTTCGACGAAGATCAGCGGTTCATCCCCCATGGCGGGATGGAAAAACGCAAAGCAACGCCGGTCCTCGGGCTGCATCCTGCGCCGTAAGTCCTCCCAACTCTCGATCATATGAACCGCCTCATAAGCGATGATCTTTTCAAGGATCGCCGCCGGGCTGTTCCAGTTGATCGGGCGCAACATCAGAAAACCAAGGTTGAACCACGAGGCAAACAAGTGCTTGAAATCCACATCAAGCGGCGCAAGTCGCGGATGGTTAGGCATCATTGCCAGCAAGTCGGCGCGCATCGCGACCAGATCCCGGGTCGCATCTTCTATCCGGTTCAGGCGACGGATCAGTTCCTGACGGCGTGGCTCACTGGCGGCTGAAAACGCTTTGTATGTCGATCTTGACGGATGCGCCTGATAGGATTCAAGCGCCCGAAACACCTCTTGCGGTGAGATGCCCAACCCGTCGCACAAATAGTGGAAGAACGCGCCTTTCTCGGATGCATCCATCTCGCCATAACGCTCCAACACGCAACGCGCCAGACTGCCCCCGGAGATTTCGCCGCGACTGCCCAACAACGCCTCACAGAGTTCATTTATCGGACGGTCATCCGATTGCCCCGCCAGAAAACTTGAGTACCGGCGATCAAATACATTTGAAATCAGATCGCCAAAATACCTCACAGCGCTTGCCCCATGACAGCATCCGGCAACCATGTGGCAATGCCGGGAAAGACGCAAAGCAACAGAATTGCAATCACCATGCAGGCCACGAAGGGCAATGATCCCTTCAGGATTGTCTTGAGCGAAATATCCGGCGCGATCCCATTGATCACATAGAGATTGAGGCCCACGGGCGGCGAGATCAGGCCAATCTCCATATTGATGGTCAGGATGACCGCGAACCATATGGGATCGAACCCTGCGGTCGTTATGATCGGCAGCAAGATCGGGGCTGCCATCAGAATCACGGCCACGGGCGGCAGAAAGAACCCGGCAATCAGCAGGAACACGTTCACGGCCCCCATCAGCACCCACCGGTTTACATCAAGCGTCGCGATCCATTCCGCAATGGATTGCGTGATGTAAAGGCTGGACAGCATATAGGAGAAAACGCCCGCTGCCGCGATAATGAAGAGGATCATCACGCTTTCTTTGGTGCTGTCGCGCAGAACCAGCCAGAGATCTTTGGGGTTCCAGAGTTTGTAGATGATCATCGCAATCAGCAGGCACAAAAGCGCCCCGACTGCCGCTGTTTCGGACGGTGTCGCAATCCCGCCGTACATTGCATAAAGCACGCCGACGATGATCGCCAGAAAGGGCAAGACGCGCGGCAAGATCTCAAATTTCTGTTTCCATGTGTAGGTCGTTGAGGCCAGCAAGGCCCGGTCCCCGTATTTCCATGTCGAATAGAGCGACCACGCCATGAACAGGCTGACCAGCAACAAGCCGGGGAAGACACCAGCCAGAAAAAGACGGCCAATGGATGTCTCGGTCGCGATGCCATAGACAATCATTGTGACCGATGGCGGGATCAGAATGCCCAGCGTGCCGCCTGCAGCGATGGAGCCCGCAGCCACGCCATCTGGATAGCCGCGTTTGCGCATCTCAGGGATGCCCATCTTGCCGATTGCCGCACATGTGGCGGGGCTTGATCCCGACATTGCGGCAAAGAGCGCGCAGGCCCCCAGGTTTGAAATCACAAGTCCGCCGGGCACGCGCGTCAGCCACCGTTCCAACGCCTCGTATAAATCCGCGCCTGCACGGGTGGAGGCAATGGACGCCCCCATGATGATGAACATCGGGATAGACAGAAGCGCAAAGTTATCGAGTTTCCCGAACAGGATTTCGGGCAAAAGTTCCAAAGATCGCAAGCCATCAAAGACCAATAAAAACCCTGTCGAAACAATCAACAAGCCGAGGCCCACAGAGACGCCGGAAAAGAGGACGAGTATCGTGGATATCGCAACGATACCCCCTAGAACAAGCGGATCCATCAGCTGTCCTCCAGCCCAAAGGGCGTATCAATTTTCAAAATAACGGCGACAAGATCAGCGATGAGTTGCAACAGGAACAAGCCAAACCCGACAGGCAGCGCCAGATAGGGTATCCACAGCCGAACACCCCAAACCGTATCCGATTTCCAGTTCCGCTCGTAGGTGAGGTGCCAATGCTCAAACCCATAGTACAGCAGCACGGCCACCATCGCGATCGATACCGACAGCGTCACGATACACAGGTAATATCGCGCTTTTTTTGGCAGGGCCAACGGCACCAGATCGACGTTCACATGCCCGCGCAAATGCTGCACGTAGGGTAATCCCACCAGAGTTGCGCCAATGGCAAGATAGACAACCGCCTCGGTCTGCCAGACGGTTGATCCATTGAGCACAAAGCGCACAAAAATCATCTGACAGGTGATCCCGACCGCCGCGACAATCATACCCGCTGAGCACCAACCCGCGACTGTAGAGAGCGCTGCAACGACACGCAGGAACCGATTGTTGCCTGAGCGCGCCGCGGACACTGAGCTTTGAGCAGCCATTCCGCACGTCCTTTTTGATAGATCAAACGGTGACCCCTTGATCAGGGATCACCGGCAGGTTGGGAATTACTCGACGGAAAGCGCCATATCGAGCAAGGCCTGACCATCGGGCACCTCGTCTACAAAGGCTTTGTAGGAGGTTTCCTGCGCAAGCGCGCGCCATGCTTCGAAATCCTCAGTGGACATTTCAGCAATTTCAACGCCTGCTGCCTTAAAGACGTCTACCGATGCGGCGTCCTGTTTTTTGGCTTCAGCCAGATAGAACGCTTCGGCTTTTTCCGCGCCTGCCAGAAGTGCAGCCTGCTGCGCTTCATTCAACCCGTCAAAGGTGGATTTGTTCATCAGCAACGGCTGGTACATGAACCACAAGGCCACATCACCTGCCGGTGTGTAACAGGCGACCTGCTCATAAATCCGGTAGGAAACGAAAGACGAAGACGATGTATTTGCAGCATTCAGAATGCCCGTCTGCATGGCGTTGTAGATTTCCGAAGAAGCCATGGACGTAATCGAAGCCCCTGCCCCGGCGAGCATTTGTTCAAACGCCTTGCCCGCCGCACGTGTTTGCATGCCCTCAATATCGGATGGACCAGTGATGCATTTGTCTTTGCCGACAAAACCACCCGCCAGATAGCCATGCACCAGAACCATAACGTCATCGTCTGCCAGCTTGGCTTCGAGCGCTTCCATGAAGGGTGACGCGCTCAATCTGGCCGCATGGTCGTGGTTTTTCACAAGTCCGGGCATCAAGGTGAGGTTAAACGCAGGTTGTTGCCCGCCCGCATAGCTGAGCGGCAGAACCGTCATATCCAACTGACCCCGGCTGAGCGGGCGATACTGCTCGCGCGGCTTAAACAGAGACTTTGATCCAAAGATTTTAATCTCCAGATCCACATCAGCGGCCGCGACCTCGTCTGCCACGATCTGCGCAACCTGATGGCGCACATCCTTGTTGGACCATTGGTGCGACAGCCGAAGCTCTGTTGCAAGCGCGGCAGACGACAACCCCATCAGCGCGACTGCAGCAGCAGTCGCAAAAAATTTCGATTTCACAAATTTCCTCCCAGATTATCTGGCTCGTACGATGGCCATGATGCCTTTTGTGTTCCACGCTTTGCATGCGCAGTCAACTTTTTTGTATACAAGATAAAAATTATTGTATTCTACTGCCGTTGTCCCTACCCTGCAATTTATGGAAACCAGACGCGCCGACCAAATCGCCCACAGCATTGAACAACTTGTATTCGTTGGGGAATTCAAGAATGGGGAGCGTTTGGACGAAATTCGACTGGCACAGCAGTTCAGTGTCTCACGCACACCCATTCGCGAAGCCCTCCAACGGCTGGTGCTGTCGGGCATGGCAGAGCAGATTCCCCGACGCGGTGTCTTTGTGCGCAAACCAGACGCGGTTGAGCTCATGGACATGTTCGAGACAATGGCCGAGCTAGAGGCCGCCTGCGGGCGCTTTGCCGCGATGCGTATTACGGACGATGGGCTCAAGGCGCTGGAAGCGGCCAACCGCCGCTGTCACAATGCGATCGATGCACAGGACGCAGCACTTTACTATGACGAGAACGAGACGTTTCACCGCGAGATATACAAAGGCTGCGCGAATGGCTTTCTTGAAAAGGAGGCGTTGCGGCTGCAAAACCGCCTCAAACCCTATCGCCGGATGCAATTGAAGTTCCGCGGACGCTTGAAGCAGTCGATGTCAGAACATGATGAAATCGTCAATGCGATCAAAGAAGGCGATGAAACCCGAGCAGGCACGATACTAAGGCAACATGTGGCCGTGCAGGGTGAAAAGTTTCATCAGTTGATCGCGAACTTAAACAACTGATCGTGTTTCGGCGGATTTGCGGCCCGCTGAGACAAGCGGGCCGCTGTGTTGCTCACGACAAGTGATGCACATCTTGCAAGCCATAGACCGGTGTTTCAATTCCCTCCATTCGAGCTTTGATCTGCAACGACAAAAACTGCGAATAATGTCTGGACTGGTGCAGGTTACCGCCATGAAACCAGAGGTTTTCCTGTTGGGTCGGTTTCCACATATTGCGTTGTTCCCCTTCCCAGGGTCCGGGATCTTTGGTTGTGTCAGACCCAAGGCCCCAGACTTTACCAACCCTGTCTGACATCTCCTGCCCCATCAGATCGGCAACCCAACCATTCATGGAATTATAACCTGTCGCATAAACGATCAGATCTGCCTCAAGTTTTTGACCAGTGTCGAGGATCACGCCATCCTCAATTACCTCTGTGACCTGCCCATGTGCCAGTTTGATTTCGCCATCAATGATCAGCTGGCTTGCGCCGACATCAATATAATAGCCAGACCCGCGACGCAGGTATTTCATGAACAGACCTGAGTCGTCATCGCCCCAATCGAGCTGAAACCCGGCCTTTTCCAACCCGTCATAGAACTCTTTATCCTGCTCTTTCATCTGCGCGTATGCGGGTATCTGAAACTCATGCAGGATCGCATAAGGCAGCGAGGCAAAGATCAGATCCGCCTTTTCGGTGGTCATACCGTTGCGCACGGCCTCCTCTGAGTAAAGCGCGCCGAGGCCCACCTCCATCAGGGTTTCAGAGCGCACGATATGCGTCGATGAGCGCTGCACCATCGTGACATCCACATCGTTTTCCCAAAGGGCTGCGCAAATATCATGCGCTGAATTGTTGGACCCGATGACGACAGCTTTCTTGCCCGCCCATTGGTCCGGCCCGTCATGTTCGCAGGAGTGTTGCTGCACGCCTTTGAATGTATCCATTCCCGGAAAATTCGGCATTCGTTTTTTGCCAGACATGCCGGTCGCCATCACGAGTTGCTTGGGCTTCAGAGTGACCTGTTCGCCGTCACGGTCAACCACAACTGTCCATTCCTGCGTCGCCTCGTCATAGCTTGCCGACTTGGCCCAGGTTTTGGTCCAGTAGTTCAACTCCATGACCTTGGTGTACATTTCCAGCCAGTCGCCAATCTTGTCCTTGGGCGCAAACACCGGCCAGTTGTCAGGAAACTTGAGGTAGGGCAGATGATCATACCAGACCGGGTCATGCAGACAGAGCGATTTGTAGCGGTTGCGCCAGCTATCCCCGGCTCGTTCGTTCCCCTCCACGATGATCGTCGGCACCCCAAGCTGGCGCAGGCGCGCGCCCATGGCGATGCCACCCTGTCCGCCCCCGATAATCAGGCAGTAGGGTTGCTCACTATAGCCTAATTCCGCCAACTCTCTTTCGCGGTCTTCCTGCCACGTGCTACGATTTTTGCCCGCGCCATGCTTGGCGCCCAGCGGCCGGTCAAATCCCTTTGGCTCTTCATAGCCTTTCAGCTCGACCATCGTCGTCAGCAGCGTCCAGATTTTCCCCTCCCGCAACCGTACCATTCCGTAGCCGCGCGCAACTTCGGTTTCAAACTGGATCCACGCGGTCGTCACGCCACCCTCTTCGGTCGGGACCTCACCATCTGCGATCTGCCAATTGCATGGCTTGGTGGTCGCAAGCTGATGCTTGAGCATGTCTTCAACCTGATCTTTGCCTTCGACCGTTTTGATGTTCCACGTAAAGGTCACGAGATCGCGCCAATAACAATCCTGTGCAAACATCTCCTTTGCGGCAGCAATATCCCCGCTTTCCAGCGCTTTGCCGAATTGGTCCAGAAATGCCTGTGTCTGGTCTTCAACCGTTGAATCGAGCATGTCGTCCTCCCTTAGCTCTTGAATCTTGCCTGAAACCTGCCGGTGATGATGACAGGATGCCAGTGCAATTGATATGTCGCGGTGGCGTAAAACCTCTTGGCGCCCACAGATGTTGCGCGCGCAACAAAACGCAACTGATACGCCATGCCTATGCAGGCGGCGACAGACCCGCCTTGCGGATGCGGCGCAAAACGGTTGAACGGTTCACCCCCATACGGCGTGCCGCACGCGACATGTTCCATCCACAGGCATCAAGAAGCGCTTCAAGGGCTGCATCACTTTGCGCATCTGACTTTTGGGTTCCTTGCGGCATGGGCAGATCTGGCAAATCGATCACATTGCTTTCGGCAACGGCTGCCGCCACATCCATCACACTCTCCAACTCTCTGATGTTGCCGGGCCATGGACGACCTGCAAGCTCCGCCCGCGCCGCCGCAGAAAGACTGAGGTCCTTTGCCGTATGTCTCCGCAGCACGCGGTCGATCAGCCAGTCAATATCATGACGCAAGCGCAACGGAGGCAGGATCATCACATCCCCGGCCAGCCGGTAAAACAAGTCCGCCCGAAATCCCCCCGGCCGGTCATCTGCGCGCAGATCCGTTTGGCACGATGAAATCACCCTGAAGTCCGTTCGCTGTTCAATCAGTTCCAAAAGGGCCGACTGCGCGGTGGGGTCCAACTCGTCCACACCCTTAAGAAACAGCGTTCCAGACGGTGCCGTCTGCAGCGACTGCCACGTGTCGGAGCCTACCGCTGTGCATCGCACGACATGCAAGGCACGACCCTGTGCTGCGCAAACGTGGATGGCTCTGGCGAACCGCTCTTTGCCCGTGCCTGTCTCGCCTTGCAATATCAGCGGCACCTGTGTTGGTGCCAGACGCGCGGTACGGCGCTGCAACCGGTTCAGCGCCGGATCTGCACCGGCTAAATTGGCCAGAGGCGCAGGTATATCCAAGGCTGAACGATGCGGCGCGACGCGCGCCTGTTGCGGCGCAATCGCATGCCCATAGAGGCCACGCCCGTCCTTGAGCCGCAAGACGCGTTCTTCTGCGGGTCGCCCGCGCATCAAATCAGGCAGATCATCCACCGACATATCAAGCAAAGCATCAATGCGCTTGCCGATCAGCCCATCGCCGGTATCCGGCATCAACAGGGTCCCGGCGGCATGCGTCATGCCAATGATCCGACCCGACCCATCCAAGGCAACCGCCGCCTCCGGGTCGACTTCAAGAAATTCCGGTGACGTGGAAAAGCGCAGAACCCAATCCCGCCGTGTCATCGCCATCAGGTTCGCCATTTCGACCCGCCGTGCAGAAGCCTTCACAAGGTTCATGGCCAGATTTTGGCTCGACTTTGGCGATGGGGAACGCAACAGCGACACATCGAGCACCGCACTCAGTTTGCCATGGGTGTCATATATCGGCGCGGCAGTACAAGACAGCGGCGTATGGGCAATCCCAAAGTGATCACTCTGATGAATGGTCACCGCCTCACCGGTCACCAGACAGGACCCGACACCACAAGTGCCTGCCAAATCTTCCGACCAGTCCGATCCCAGATAAAGACCCGAGCGACGCAGCTCTTCCTCGAACCGCGGATCACCAAATGAATCCACGCAAATGCCCTTGGCATCCGCCAGCAACAATACATAATTCTGCTCAGCCACCTGACGAAAAAGCGACTTGAGACCGGAACGTGCGGTTGCGATCAACCGTTCGGCTTGTTCGCGGTGCAGGCGCAATTCAGTATCCGTTACGATGTGCGCAGCTTCCGCCTTGGCCGGATCAAGACCATAGGTTTCCACACACCGCCGCCAGCTATCCAGAACCAAAGGGTCACGGTGATTGTCACTTGCTCGCCCGCTGAGAACCCGGTCGATTTCCCTGATATGCGTCAGATCACTCAACGGCACGCCTCCCTCTCCCCTTGGACGAGGCTACATCAAGGCGATTTGATTTTCGAGTGTTTCGTTTCGGGCCATGCAATCAGGGCGAACCGCGCACTGAACGAAAGAACATATCCAGCGTTGTAGTGGGCGATGTGGGGTGAAACGTATCGTAAAACGCCTGATCGATAATGGACGGATGCGAGACGATTTTTTGCGATAATATTTCAAAGAAACGCGCGACGCGCAGGGCCCTTTCGGGGTTATCCACATAATCCAGACGACCAAATATCGCGTATCGGTCGGTGGTGAATGTACGGTTGCCATTGGTGAAATCACAGCCCGGAATATCGTTCACATTGGCGAGAATGATCTCTCTGTCGCCGATGTAATTTGCCACCTGACCATTGCAAAACGCCTCGGCTGCCTGTTCGTGTGACCGGAACATGATGACGGAGCCGCTGATTTCACTGTTCAGATTGCTTTGCAGAACGTTGATCGCCTGCTTTTGCTGGGTGCTTAGATCGCAATTGGACTCTCCGCGCAAAAAGGCAATTAACGCATCGCGATACTGGGGCATTTCGTTCGTCGTCAGCAAGGCCCGGATCCCCGAACGCGCCGACGACGTGTTTCCAACCAGCCCAAACAGAAATTTGGCACCCTTTGGATTGTCGCGAGGGATTTGTGGGCAAGATCCATCGTCAATGCTGCCGATCTGACGGCTGATGCCGGGCTGCGTGAGATAGGAAACCCCGGTCAGATAAACGGGTGGTGAGATGATCAAACCAGTCCGGCGGGCATTGGTAATCGTTGCGGGGTCGCACAATATGTCGATTGTTGGTGCCACAGTTGTTTTGACGGAACCGCTGTCGTTCCCGTCGACTTCATAGCCTTTCAGTAAGCCAAAGCGTCCTTCGCTCGGCTGCTTATCCAGCTTTGCGATTTCCTTATCGAGGTCCACAATTTTCACGCCATCGCGCGCAAGACCGACAGGTCCATCCGGATCGAGCATCATTTCGGTCAGGACGGCATCGCAGATACGGGTGATGTAGCCCGTGTATCTCTGCGTGGACAACGGACCCGGTGTCGCCGCTGTCAGAACATCCACCATCGTTTCGGCCTGAAAGGAAAAGGGCATCGCCTTGGAGCGCACACCGATGCGCAGTTGGTACTCATCCGCCTCAGCACCCGCGTCTGCTTGTGCAAGCTCGTTTGCGCCGACAGAGAATGCCGTACATATCACCGCCAGTGTGCCAATGAGCCTGCGCATCACGCGACGTCCTTTTTACCGGGAAGGCCCTGCGGTTTTGCAGTGGATTGACCCTCCACCAACTTGCGCAGCCAGCCCGTCGGCTTGTTCGGCTCCGCCACGGTTTCCTCACCCTCCTCATCCTCTGAGCGGTCTTCGGTCAGCTCAATGAAGAATGCGAAGAGTATCAGGAAAAGCATCGGCAAAAATGCCTGAATAAGCCAATCGCGTTTTTTGTAGGTGATCCATTGATTGCCCTCAAACAAAGGGAAATCATCAAATTTGTAGCTGAAAAAGACCACAGCGGCCATCAGGAACCCGACAAATATGGCGCATGGTACAGCCAGCATCACAATGGTGCGCAAGCGGCTGAAATCGTCATGTTTGTCCAGAATGACCAGAACGCCAAACCCAACCGACAACCCAACAAGCGGCATCATTGCATAGTAGATGAAAGCATCGTCGATCTGACGAATGATCTGCGACTGCGTCACCTGAAAATTACTGTCAAAAGCAAGCTCCAGCAGTGACCCCGCGATCGCCAGAATAAACGCAAGAACTGCGGGCACGACACATAACCCCAGCAGGCGCAGAAAGGGGATGCGATGCATGCTCCACCCCGGTTTCCAGCTTTCCTGCTCCATCCGGACATCCCGTCCGAATATCACCGCCCCTGCAGCAGCAAGTGTGACGAGGGCCATCTGAAAGGTGTCCCACGCCGCCTGCACCAGCAAATCAGGCCGGATTTCGTATTTGTAGGCAACCTTGCCGGCTTCGATCACGGACAGACAGGCATCACTTGGCCGGGGAACCACACACCCCGCCAGCGTCAAAGGTGCTGCTTGCTCGAACTGACGGGGCGGGTTTGCGTTGAACATTGCGATGCTCGTCTCGATCTGATCATCCGCCCAGGTAAAATCCCTGTCGACCATACCTTGATGCCAAAACGCGTAAATCATGAACACGGCCACAACAGACGCAAAGCAGGAAAAGAAGGCCGACAGAGCAAAGGAGTTCTTTTCAGGA
The DNA here is from genome assembly GCF_000154785.2 of Roseobacter litoralis Och 149. Taxonomy (NCBI): domain Bacteria; kingdom Pseudomonadati; phylum Pseudomonadota; class Alphaproteobacteria; order Rhodobacterales; family Roseobacteraceae; genus Roseobacter; species Roseobacter litoralis. Next base: position 765,379 of record NC_015730.1, on the reverse strand, counting down.
ACATAGTTGCGGTCAATCACGTGCACGATCTTCGCCAACGGCGTTGCGGGATCGAGATTTTTTACCGATTGGTTGTTGCGAATATAATGCACGGCAAACAACGCCTTGGTGTTTTCAGCCACCCGCAGAGCCGTCCTGTGCAGTGTCACCAAGCCGTCCGTCGTTTTGGGATCATACCCCAAAAGAAGGTCAGAAAGCTCCGTCAACTCGCACTCCAGCTGACGCGACATTTTGGTCAACTCTTCGAGCTCCGCAACAGGGAAATATTGCGCCCTTTTACTGGGGGTCACCGCCAGCGACAGCGCATCGATGATGGTCAGTGCCTTGTCTATCTCTTCACGCCGTCCGGCAAGGTCAGGTGCGAGCCTTGCGTCCTGATCTTCCGCGCCCTCTTCATCCTCTGCCTCTATCGCTTTTGTCAGTTCTTTACGAAAATGGGCCGTCAAAGCACCGGGTTTTCTGGTCTTGCAAATCCGAGTTGTTTCCTGCGTTTGAAGCGCATCAATCACGCGATAAACGCCGCGCGGAATCCCGGCAATGCGGTGCGCTGCGGACCTCACCATGTTCTCAATCGGCCGCATGACACCCACCGACATGATGGCGATCAGAAAGGCGGACACGAAGATCGGCTTTGCGTAGACTGTTCCCTCAAGGTTCAGGATATCATTGCCAAATGGGTCAAAGCTCGCGGTAGCCCCTACCTCGAATTTTGCGACATTGGCGTTGCGGATCAATTCATAAAGTTCAGCAGACGAAAGGATGATCGCGTATGACACAAGATACAGCATCGAATAGACGATGAAGCCAAAGAAGCCGTCTTTTTGAGTGCACAGATCCGATACGCGTGCGTCTTGAAGAATTGGATGACGCTGGAAAGGCGTCTGTGTCAGCGACTCGCGGTAATTTCGGCGCGCTTCGATCAGCAACGCAATTGCACCAAAACAAACCACGCCGATGTAAATCAGCCAGTTCATCTCAGATCACGCGGCCCCGAAGATGCCCTACCAGCATTTCTGTACTGCAGGATTACAAGGTCCCGCAGCAATTTCACTCGACTGGTCGGCCACGTGCAACAGTTGCACACTTCCAACCGTGAGTATCGTTATCAGCGCAATAATACGAAGCATCGATTTAATCCATTTTCTCTAAACTCGCTAATTCTATCGCTAAAGTTGCAAAAAATCAATAGTTCCAACGGATGAGGCGATTAAGCAGGATTGTTCAAAAATCGCGCGCAGCGGTTCAATCAGTCCGGACGGTTTAAGTCTATCCCTTGGGGCAGCACCAAGATGACCGCGCAGACGACCAACACCGACACGAAAATCAAAGCGATTAGCGGGCATCACAACCCTATGGAAAGGTCATGACCATGAAACACTATATTCTTGCCACCCTGCTTGCCCTGCCTCTTCCCGCTGTCGCGGGTGACGAAGCTGCCATCCTCACCACGATCCAAGGCATCGCGACGGCTGCGGACGCTCAGGACTGGAGCCGTCTGGATATGAAATTCGGTGATCACGTCATCCTGAACCAACTGTCACTGGAAACCGATCAGGGTGCGCGTGTCCAAGACCGGACGGTGATCGGGATATGGGCAGAGTTGCTGCCGCGTTTTGACAACACACACCATGAGATTTCGCAGATTGAGGTGCTGGGCGTGTCCTCAGTCGTTGCGCGGGCGACGGCGCGATACCACGCCACATACGACCTGCATGGCCAGACGTGGGAGCAAACGGGTCGTCTCGACTACGTTTTGAAAAACACCGATGCAGGCTGGCGGGTCGTCGCACTCAACACAACGCCCGAGTGGGAAAACCGCCGCTTGTCGGACCTGTTTTTGCAAGATGAGGGCACACCCGCGGGAAACAGCTAATCGACGTTTCCGCCCTTGGTTTTGAGCGTTGAGATCAACATTGCTCGGTCGCACCGCATGATGAGAAAAACAGCGCTTCCAACTCACGAGGGGTAATAATATCAATTTCAGTCGCCATTTCGACGAAATCCAACAAGCGCCTTCTTGTTGTTCCGCAGTTGCTGCGGCATGCTAAGTATCATGCAAAACGCACTGCATCTGTTGGTCTTCACCGATCTGGACGGCACATTGATTGATCACGACACGTATCAGTGGGCCCCTGCCCAGCCTGCACTTTGTGCGCTTTCGCGGATACATGCAGGCGTCATCTTGGCCAGCAGCAAAACCGCGCCTGAGGTCAATGCCCTGCGAGAGGCGCTGGACCTCGCAGACTGGCCCGCAATCATTGAAAACGGAGCCGGGTTGCTGCCTGCACATGGTCAAAGCGCGCCCGATGGGCATGAATATCATCAGATCAGGTCTGCTTTGGCGCAAATACCGAATGCATTGCGCCGCCACTTCACCGGCTTTGGCGATCTGACACCTGCCGAGGTCGAAAAGGTGACCGGCCTGTCCACCACGGCCGCCACGCAGGCCAAGGAACGCGCGTTTTCCGAGCCCGGGCTGTGGCATGGCACCGAAAATGAGCTTTCTGAGTTCAAAAATGCGCTACAGGCACTCGGTATCAGCACACGAGACGGCGGCCGGTTTCTCACCTTGTCATATGGCAAAAACAAATCTGACCAGATGGCGGCTATCGTCACCCGGTACGCACCGAAGCATACGATAGCCCTTGGCGACGCACCAAACGATGTGGAAATGCTGGAAGCCGCGGAATTCGGCGTTGTGATCCCCAATCCGAATGGACGCGCGCTTCCCAAACTTGTTGGGGAAGCAAAAGGCCGGATTATTCGCGCGCCGGAAACTGGCCCTGCGGGGTGGAACGCGGCAATACTCGGCTTGCTAGAAAAGCTCGACTTACAAAAGGACTGACCCACATGGCCGATTTCCACCAGAATGGAAACATCACGACCCTTCACAACCTGCGCACCCGGTCAGTTCCCGAGATGAATGACGAACTGGTCACTTTTGCTCAGACGCGCAAAATCTCATTGATCCTGCCTTGCCTCTATTCCGAGCTTGAGGGCGATGCGATGCCCAATATTCTGTCTGAACTGTCGCAAGTCACATTTCTGCACCGCATCATCATTGGACTCGATCAGGCGGATGAGGCGCAATTTCGCCATGCAAAGCAGTTTTTCAAGGGCCTCAACCAAAACCACATCGTGATCTGGAACGACAGCCCGCGCATGTTGGAACTTGGCGCGCGCCTTGATGCAATGGGCCTTGCCCCGGCGGAACAGGGCAAAGGCAAGAATGTCTGGTCCGCACTTGGCTATCTGATCGCCTGTGCGGACAGCGCGGTGATGGCCATCCATGACTGCGATATTCTTACCTATAAGAACGAAATGCTGTCCCGCCTTGTCTATCCGGTGGCCAATCCGAATTTCCCCTATCAGGTCGCCAAGGGCTATTACCCGCGCATTGGCGGCGACAAGATGAACGGCCGGGTGACGCGGCTGTTGGTCAGCCCGCTGCTGATCGCCTTGAAACGCGTGATCGGTGACAGGGACTACATCGACTACCTGCGCAGCTTCCGCTATCCATTGTCGGGCGAATTTGCCATGCGCACCGCGATCCTGCCAGATTTGCGTATACCCTCCGACTGGGGGTTGGAGATTGGCGTGTTATCCGAAGCTTGGCGCAACCTTGCCCCGAAAGCCGTGTGTCAGGTCGAGATATCCGATGCTTACGACCACAAGCATCAGGAGCTGAGCACAGAGGATGCAGACGCAGGCCTCAGCCGAATGTCCACGGATATTTGCAAGGCGGTGTTTCGAAAACTGGCTGCCGACGGCACGGTCTTTACCGCCAACACGTTCCGTGCTCTCAAAGCAACATATTACCGCAGCGCTCTGGATGTTCTGGAGGCGTATTACAACGACGCCAAAATGAATGGCCTCTCGATTGACCGACATGAGGAAGAAACGGCGATTGAGTTATTTGCCGAGAACATCATGCGCGCAGGTCAGGTTTTCATCGAGAACCCGCATGAAACGCCGTTCATCCCAACCTGGAACAGGGTTCATTCAGCGGACCCGCGCTTCTTGAGCGACATGCGTGCGGCAGCTGCGGCAGATGAAGCAGACTACCAGTAAGCGGACGGATTAGATTTTGTTTGTAATCCAGCGGCATTGATAAGGGGCAAGGGTAATCGCGTCAGCAAAAACGTCAATCTTTTCGCCGCTCAGAATATCCACCCAGTCTTCGTCATCGATGAGGTTCATTGAGGCGGCAGGAATGTCTACGACCTCGTCACTCACATTGTGCAAGGCGAATACCGACTGAAAGCGGTCCAGACTTTGCCGCCATACTCCAAAGACCCGATCATCCAAAGACATGGTAAACTGAGTGGCATTGGGGTGAAATGCGGATTGCCGCGCCCGCAGACGCAAGCGCGCGGACAGGGCACCGAGAACTTTTGCATGGATTGTCTCAGGATCCGCCAGTTGCGCCTGCAAGCTTGGATAATCCCACCGATGCCGGTTGATCGCCCGGTTCATACCCCGCCTTTCGACCTGCCCATGATCATTGGATGTCGCGAGCATGGAATGGATGTAGAAAGCCGGGATCCCTTCGAGAGACATCACGATTGTCTGAGAGCAGATAAACCGGTCAAAATGCCGGTCATCCTCTCCCTTGAAGGTACGCGATGTAGCCTCGATAAATGTCGTGTTCAACTCGTAGGGCGCTTCACCCCCGTCCGGCAGTGCGCGCATGGATACGAGCCCGCCAATGTCCCGGACCGTCTGGATCATCTGCGCCTGTTCCTGTGGCGGCAGAAGCCCTTCTGCCGGGCGCATTCCGATCCCATCGTGGCTGGCCGTGAAGTTCAGATAGGCACAGCCCAATTGCGCGGGTGGCATCCCGCTTTGCCAGCGCCGCAGGTACCGGGCGGACCCCGACATCATGGCATGCAGGATCAGTGGCGGCAGCGGAAAGTTGTAAATCGCATGCGCCTCATTACGGTTCCCGAAATAGCTGAGGTTTTCGGCCTTGGGCACGTTGGTTTCGGTCAGCAGAATGATCGTCTCCGCCGCGTAGTCGCACAGCATGCGCATGAGCTGCACAATCGCATGGGTCTGCGGCAAATGGATCGACGGTGAACCCACCTCTTTCCACAGAAACGCGACGGCATCGAGGCGGATGATCTGAACACCATTGTCTACATGCAGTCGGATAATGCGCAGAAACTCCAACAAGACCTCCGGGTTGCGGAAATCCAGATCGATCTGGTCGTGGCTAAAGGTACACCAGACATGGCGCGGCCCGTTCACGGTTTCGATTTTCTGCAGCAAGGGTGTGGTGCGCGGCCGGACCACTGCCGACAGATCATCATCGGGGGACGCCTCGAAAAAGAAGCGATCATAGGGCACCTGCCCCTGCCGGTAGGCATTGAACCACGCCCCCTGGCTGGACACATGGTTCAGCACAAGATCGGACATAAGGTGAAACGCACCCCCGATCCGGTTTATATCGGCCCAATCACCTAGCTGCGGATTTACCGCCCGAAAGTCAGATACCGCAAAGCCATCGTCAGACGTAAATGGAAAAAATGGCAGGATGTGCACGCCATTCACCACGCCTTTCATGTAGCGCAGCAGAAAATCATGAAGCAGATCAAGCGGCTTGTGAGACCCGTCCAGTATAGAGTTGCCATAGGTAATCAGCAGCGCGTCTTTTTCAGTCCACAGATTGTTGCCCGGCAAGCGCCCCCGCTTGCGCGGCTTGGCGCCTTCAGGCCAGAACGCCTCAACGATCTTGCTGGAGAGGATATCAGCGTCAATGTCTGGATAAATCTGACGGACGAGCGATGCGAGGCGCATGCTGAAGGAGGTCGTCTTACTGGCTTTCATCTATTCAGAGGTCCGGTTGTCTTGAACGTTCAGCCACAAGCCAACATTGTTTAGCGCGGTTTGCCCAGCAAATTCCACCAAATCCGGCACAAAGGACAGTCAGAGCTACGCGGCTGACCATTTCTTTGTCGAATGCCGCGAGGGTCGGTTCATCCGCGCAAGCGGGTCAAGCCATCACGCAGAGCCATAGGGCGAGACACCATTCACGTTGAGATACACCGCATAAAGCGACGTGGTGCCGCAAATGAACAACCGGTTCAGTTTTTCGCCGCCAAAACAGACATTTGCCACAAACTCCGGAATCAGGATTTTGCCGAGCAGCTCCCCGCCAGTGGACAGGCAGTGCACACCATCCGCCGCGGAGGTCCAGATCCGACCGTCCGTGTCCAGCCGGAACCCGTCGAAAAAACCGCTGTCACAGGTGGCAAAGACGTCACCACCGCTGAGCGTGCCATCAGCTGCCACACTGTGGCGGCGGATATGGGCGGGGCCATCAGGCATGTGCGTTCCACCGGTATCTGCGATGTAAAGCTGCGTCTCATCCGGTGAAAAGGCCAGACCGTTCGGCTTGATATAATCATCGGCGACGATCCGAATGTCCCCATTGTGATCGACACGGTATACGTGGCACGCCCCGATTTCACTGGGGGCGCGCATCCCCTCGTAATCCATCATGATGCCGTAGGACGGGTCCGTGAACCAGATCGATCCATCGGATTTGACAACAACGTCATTCGGCGAATTCAGCCGCTTTCCCTGATAACTGTCGGCGATCACGGTGATGGAGCCATCAGGCTCGGTGCGGGTCACCCGGCGGGACAGATGTTCGCAGGAAACCAAGCGCCCTTGCCGGTCCACGCTGTGTCCGTTGGAATTGTTTGAAGGCTGGCGAAAGGTCGAAACGCTGCCATCGGTGTCATCCCAGCGCAACATCCGATTGTTGGGAATATCCGACCAGAGCAGATAGCGCCCTGCCGCAATCCACACAGGCCCCTCGGACCAGCGCGCGCCGGTCCACAACCGATCCACGCGCGCATGTCCAATCAGGCAGTCGTTAAAGCTGGGGTCAATTGCGTTGAAGCCGGTCCCGTCGATCATCCCGAACATCGCGTTCTCCCTTCTGTTCATCAGGTATATTCATACGGCGCACGCCCCACCCCGGTGCCGCGCGTTGGTTGCCCGGATGCGCTGGGTCCGCGCCCCAGATGGCCTGATAGGTGTCCACGGCAAACCCCTTGCGCTGCAACACGACGAATGCACATAGCAATCCGCTCCACCACAGCCCCAAGGTCACCCACATCCAATTCGGTGCATTCGCGTGCCACAGCCCGAAAATGATCGTCACCAAGGCCAACAGGATCGCCGCATAGCCCACGGATTTATGCACATGTTCAAAAATCAAACGCCATCGGGTCATATCATAGTGATCCCCGCGCATGTTGCCGCCCGGCATGGTTGGCCCCCCCTTGTCACCGCGCAAAAAGCCGAGGGTGACCTGCACAAAAAGGGCTGCAAGCACGCCATAGCCCAGCCACCCATGCCACGACAAAGGCCCGTCAGAAGAGACCCAGTAGAGCAAAACGAACCCCACGACGGAAAGCGCGGCAACCGTCAACTGCCCGAACAGATGGCACCGCCACCAGACCTGTACATCCAACTCGCGCGGCCAGTCCTGACCCGGTAAAATCTTGAAAAACCGCGCGATCAGAATGGCCAGCGGGGCAATCACGCCCCATGCAATGACCATTGTCCGCGCGTGCCATGAAACCGCAAAGCCGACGTCATGCACCCGTGTCGGGTCAATCGGCGCAAGCAGCCAGTCCCACATCATCCCTTGACCGCGCCCGCCGTCATGCCGGTAATGATCTGACGGCTCGCAAAGAGCGTGAAGATGATCGGTGGGATGGCAAGCAGCATGCCAGTGGCCATGATCACGCCCCATTCGACATTGAATTCCGACATGTTGTTCACGATCAGAATGGGTACGGTGCGGGTGTCGCGATCACTCAGAGCCGAGGCCAGCAGGTATTCGTTCCATGCAATCCGAAAGGTGAAAATGGCCGCCGCCGCTAGGCCCGGTTTGATCAGCGGCAGCACGACCTTGAAGAACACCTGAAACGGGCCGGCCCCGTCCACGCGCGCGGCTTCTTCCAACGATCGCGGCACCTGAACGATAAAGCTCTGCAAGATCCAGATCACAAAGGGCAGGTTCATCGCGACATAGATCAGGATGATCCCCGAATGCGTCCCGGCCAGACAAACATCACCGCGCCCGCCAAAGGTGTCGCGGATCATGCCGCCGATCAACCCATCGCGATCAAGGCAGAATTCATTGTTCCACAGTCCGAAAACCGGCACAAGCAGCACCGCAGGCGGTACCATGCGCACCATCAGCGTGCTCATCGACACTGTGTCACGGCCCATGAATCTGAACCGCACCAAGGCATAAGCCGCCATACAGCCGATGATCAGGGTCAGCAGGGTCGAGATCAGCGCGATTATCAGCGAGTTGATGAATGCGCCCCCGAATTTCAATGAGCAAAAATCAAGGTGGTCGATTTCATACCACAAGACATCGCAGAGCGCTGTTTCGTAGTTCTTGATCGTGGGCAAAAACAGCAAGCCCGTGCCACCCGACAGGATGTCCACGTCCAGCTTGAACGAATTGACCAGCATCAACAGAACCGGCCCCACAGACATAAAGACCAGCGCCACAATGATGGCGTAAAAACCGACGGGTTGACGTTCTTGTCTGGCGGCCATCAGCTGTCCTCCTCCTGAACCATCGCGTTCAGCCGGGCCGCGCGCGCCTCTTGCCAGCGGGTGAAGACAAACATGCCCAGCGTCAAAAACAGCAGCAGAATGAGCAGATAGTTCGACATGGCCGCTGCGACCCCAAGTTCGCGAAACTCCGTCGCGGTGCGGGAAATGCGCAAGGCAAGGATTTCCGTGGACAGACCCGGCCCGCCTTCGGTCATCACAAGGATCACCTCAAGCACCTTGAACGCATCAATCAGACGCAAAAGCGCGGTGACGATCAGCACGGGCATCATCAGCGGCAGTTTGATATGCCAGATTTGCTGCCAGCCGGTCGCACCGTCAATCCGCGCCGCTTCAAGCGCGGAGCGGGGCAAGGACTGCAGCGCTGCCAGTGACAGGATGAAAATGAAGGGCGTCCACTGCCAGATATCGGCAATGATGATCGACATCAGCGCATGTTCGCCCAGCCAGTCCACCCGGGGCAGACCCAGCTTGTCGAGAAAGCCGTTAAAGGTGCCGATGGTCGGGTGATACATGTAGCGCCACATCAGACCCACCACCACCGGCGCGATCATCATCGGCAGAATGAACAATGTGCGCAAAATGGACATGCCGCGGATGTTGCGATCAAGCAGCAACGCAAGGCCCACACCAATCAGCATCTCCAATGTCACAACGAAGAACGCAAACTTCAGCGTGACCACAAGGCTTTCGTGGAAATTCGGATCGCCCCAAAGGGTAATGTAGTTTTTCAGGCCAACGAATTCGGCCTCACCGATTGTCTGACTGGGGTTCCATTCGCGAAAACTGCCCCAGATCATGTAGCCCAGCGGATACATCAACGCCATTGCCATGATCAGCACGGCGGGGGCCATGAACATGTAAGGCGTCAAACGGTTGGCCATGGCGATGCGCATGAAAACAACTCTTTTCTGGTTCAGTCAGGACAGGCTCGGGGCGCACAAAACAGCGCGCGCCCCGAACGCTGGGAGGTTACTGCCAGGTATAATAACCTGCATCATCCATCACGGCGCGCGTCCGCTCTGCAACACCGTCCAGTGCTTCCTGAATATCGAGACCCTCTGTCAGAACCTTGGACATTGTGGTGCCGATATCCGCGTTGATCTTACCCCACACAGGGATGATCGGACGCCAGTCAGGGTCCGCGTATTTCAGAGCTTCGCCGAACGTGGCCGAGAACGGGAATTTCTCGTTCAGGCCGGGGTCTTGGTAGGTGGAGAACCGCGAAGGGTTACCGCCTGCCATCGCGACCTTCAGGTCCCCCTGTTTGGACGTGAGCCACTGCATCAGCAAAAAGGCGGCTTCCTTGTTTTCGGCATTCTTTGGGATCGCAATTCCGAAGCCACCTGTCTGGCTGCCCCTGCGCACGCCTTCGGGGTGCATCGCATAGCCGACTTTGCCCACAACCTTTGAGCGGTCAGGGTCTTCAAACCCGGGCATGAAGGCGATTGAATCAAGGAACATGGCGGCCTCACCGTTGGAAAAGGCCGCCGCCGCCTCGGATGGTCCAAAGCTGAGCGATCCTTCGGGGCCACAATCTACGATGGTCTTGAGCGCTTCGGCAGCTTGCTTGCCCGCTGCGTTGTTGATGATCGGGTTCCACGCATCGTCAAAAACGCGCCCGCCCAATGGCGCGAGGTGCAGCAAAAACGCATGACTGGCCTGATGTCCGGATGCGGCCCGCGATGCCATACCGCCCATGCCGGGTTCCAGTTCGGGTATTTTACACGCCGCATCAAGCAGTTGGTCATAGGTCTCGGGCTTGGCGATCCCGTGCTTTTCAAAGATGTCCTTTCGATAGGCCAGCACGGATGTTTCCGACCCGAAAGGGATACCAAAAAGCGATCCCGTCGGGCCCGGCAGATAACCTTTGGCCCCACCTGCAACGCCGATGTTTTGAACATAGCCGTCAATCAGGTCTTCGGCATCGTAGTTTGGATCGGCCAGCTTAGGGTCCATGAAGTACTTGGCCAGGTTTTCAAGTTGATCCGCGAAGACATAATCAGCCTTTGAAAACACTACGTAGGAGATCAGGTCGTATTCCCCCTCGTCCTGCGCAAGCTCCAACGTCTGACGTTCGCGCATCTTGAGGTAGGGCAGTTGATCAACTTCAACCTCAATCCCGGTTTCTGCGGTGAACTCAGGCAGAATTTTCATGGCCGCGTTGTAATGCGGGTGTGCGGGAAAGTTCACGATCAGCGTCGTGCCCTCGTATTCAGCATAAGGGTTAGCGAAAACCGCTCCCGTCATGAAGAGCGCAGCGGAAACGCTGATCCCTGTCCGTTTTAGTGTCGTATACATCTGTGTCCTCCCATAAAAAATTCAGGCCGCTACAAAGCAACCTCACTCTGGCGGTCAAAGAGATGTATCCCTCCTGAATTGACCGCAAACGTCAGCGTCTGGCCCAGTGCGACAGGCGTGTCCGAGCCAAGTTCAACCATGATTTTTGCCCCACCGCAGGTGCAGAGCAAAACAGACTGCGCACCTACGTATTCCGACACCATCACATGCAATTCCAACGCATGCTCCCTGTCGCAATCCGGCGCATAGGTCAGATCGGATGGCCGCACGCCAATGATCACATCCTTGCTTTTGTTCTGCAGAGCAGCCGACGCCCTCTCGCCCTCCAGCAACAGATCGAACCCGTCGCCCTTGGCATAGACCTTGTTTTCCCGTTGTTCGATTTCTGCGTTGAGAAAGTTCATCGGCGGCATGCCCAGAAAACCCGCCACAAATTTATTGACCGGGTGCTTGAACAGCTCTTCTGGGGTGCCCTGCTGCTGGATGTACCCGCCATGCATCACCACAATCCGATCCGCCAATGTCATCGCTTCGATCTGATCATGCGTGACGTAAATCATGTTCTTCTGAACACGCTGGCTCATTAGCGCCAGTTCGGCCCGCATCTGACCGCGCAGCTTGGCATCAAGGTTTGAGAGCGGTTCATCAAAAAGAAATGTGCTGGCATCCCGCGTCAGCGCACGCCCCATGGCAACCCGCTGGCGTTGACCACCTGATAGCTCACCCGGTTTGCGGTTGAGGTAATCGCTCAACCCGAGGGTCGCCGCCACGGTGCGGACCTTTTCGTCAATTTCCGCTTTGGGTCGTTTTTGCAGGCGCAAAGCGAAGGACATATTTTTGGCGACGTTCATGTGTGGATAAAGCGCGTAGTCCTGAAACACCATCGCCAGATCACGGTCTTTTGGCTCAAGCCGACTGACGGGCCGACCATCTACGTAGATTTCACCCTCTGTCACATCCTCAAGCCCTGCGATCATGCGTAAAGTCGTGGATTTTCCGCAGCCTGAAGGACCCACAAGAACCGTGAACTCATTGTCGGCCATCTCAAGTTCGATGCCATGCAAAACCTCTACGTCACCGTATCGTTTTATCAGATTTTCCAAGTGAATTGTCGGCATTCAGCCCGCATCCCATGTCACATTTGCAGGCCACCGTATTGATTGTGACCGGTAACACAAGTAGTTTTTGCTAGATTTCAGGTCTCTTCTTTGACTTTCAGCGAGATTTTGTGCTCCCACGAAAGCTCAACTCCGCTTTAACGGCCACCGTTCTCGCGGTCGTGTTTACTGTGTCAGTTTCGGAAAAAAGCTCAGATAAAAGGGTCCCAGTCGCCTGACCTATGCGCCTTGGGTCCACAATTACGGTGGTAATTGAAGGGTTCGAGAACCGGGACACCTCAAAATTGCCAAAACCTGCAACGCCAATATCATCCGGCACTGATTTGTGGAGTCCGGACAGCGCAGACAGCACCCCGAAAGCCGGAACATCCGAGACGCAAAAGATACAATCCACATCCGGATATCGACTGAGCAGTTCCGGCGTCGCGACTGCACCATCCTGAATCGAAAGCGGCGGTTTTCCCAGCTGCAGAATCCGGTGCGCGGACAGTCCCGCGGATTGCATAGCCTCGGAAAAGCCCCGACGCCGCGCGGCACCGCGGGTCCAGGCGTCATCTGCTTCCCCTAAGAACGCGATGTTACGGTATCCTCGCTGGATCAGCGCACGCGTCATTTCGGCCGCCGCGTCACAGTTGGAAAACCCTATTGTGTGGCCAATCGGGTTTTCTGGTCGTTCCCACAATTCAATAACAGGAAGATTAGAGTCGCTGAGCAACTGAACGGTCCTGTCAGAGTGACCGTCGTAAGATAAAACGATTGCTTCTGGTCTGCGGCGCATCATGCTCTCGACAAGCTTCTCTTCACGTTCCACCGAGTAATCGGTATAGCCCAGCAAAATTTGCTGACCAATTTTTTCAAGCTCTTCCGTCAAAGCCTGCACCGTCTCGGCAAAATGCAAGTTATTGAGCGACGGTACCAACACAGCCACGAAACCAGACCGTTTCGTGGTCAAGCTGCCCGCCATTTGATCGGGCACATAATTCATATCGCGCACAACCTGCAAAATGCGCTGACGTGTTTCAGATGACACAGGGCTGTTATCACGCAACGCGCGCGACACGGTCATACGAGAAACGCCGGCTGCCCTCGCAACGTCCCGCATCGTAACGGGCGGTCTTGGTTTTGACGATCTCGGCAAGGCTCATCCATTCTGGTGTCACCGCGTCTATACTGCGCGCTGTTGGATAATGGTGCAAGTGGAGCTCTGTCGGAGCATGCCGTACTTTGGGTAATGGTAATGGGATCCAGAACACTAAGACACTTTTCTCACGCGATACCAGCTTTGCTGGTGTGCGTGGATTGTCAGGCATAGGTCAGTCGACCACCTCTGAGGAAGAACTGGACAGCATGTTCGCAGTTAATTTGCACGCCATCTGTCTATCAACGCGATCACTGTACACTTGGCATTTATCGTTCACAGGAACAGGTTTTCACCAATCCTGCCGCTCATAAGTTTCTGTAACTTCAAAGGTCTGTTCAGCATCCTGTCCAGGCGCGACAGCTTCGTCCAATATATCGTCATTTTCAGAGTTGCCGTCACGACCATAGTCGTGCACTACATCAGCCCAACCCCCGGAAGCGGTTTCACCTTCGCCCGTTTGCTCAAGCAAAACAAGGTCTTGCTGTGCGTCATCCGTTTGCGAACCTACTTCATCACTGCCTACGTTGATTTGAAACGACGTGCTGACCTCGTTTTCTGAACCGTTTACTGCCAAAAAAGAAACCGAGACATCCACGTTAATTTCGCCCTCAAAACCGGGCGGTGGCATGACTTCTATCAGATCGAGATTCCACCCTTCGAGTACGATGTCATTGCCATCAGCAACAGCGGTCATATCACCACTCACAAGAATTGTGTCTGCGGGTATCCCGGAAAGCGTCGCAGGCCCGTGAGAAAGAAAATCCGATGTATCAAGACGAATGTCGATGGCGCCATTCTGATCTGCGATTAAATCACTGTCCGCCTGAACCAGTTCCCGCCCGTCCGTTCCGGGGCCGTCCCATTCCAGTTTCAGACCTGCGACGCCATGGTTTTCAAAGTAACGGATTTCGATTTCATGCGTGCCGGGTTCAAGCTCAATCTCGCCCGTTCGCGTTCGAAACGAGTGCAGCCCGTCATTTTCAACCACTTCTTCACCATTTACAAAGAGCACGACGCCATCGTCGCCACCGAGGTAAAAGTTGTACACCCCGCCTTCTTCAACGGTGACATCGCCGGTAATTCTTGCGCCGAATGTATCCTTGGCGCCGCCCTCCCAGAACGACCCTGATCCGTTTTCGTAGTCTATTTCACCAACAACTTCTTCATGCGTCGGCGTGCCTGACCAATCAATTTGATCCAAGGCGCTCAGACTGTGACCAACGTCGAAATAGCTGGCTTTGAAACCGGTTTGAACTTCAAGCTCAGGCGTAGGAATGTCGATAGTATTCACTTCAAAGTTCAGAGGTGTCTGGCTCGTCGCAGTATTACCATCCTCAAGCGTGACAGTCGTTTTGACTACCGCAGAAACCTCACCGGCAAAGTCAATTGGTGGCGTAACTTGAACGACGGAAACATCTCTGCCAGAAATATCGACTGCCCCCGTTTCGCCGACCTCAACGAGTTGATCGCCAAGCTGAACCATACTGCCCGGCGGCAATCCTTCTATTGTGTGCGATGCATTTTCGTCGCCTTGCTCAATATCCACGTGTACATGGAGAGGCATACCATTCACCGTTTGCAGGTCATCAATGGGCGGCGTGGTGACCAGCTCTCGTCCGTCAATTCCCGGACCTTCCCACTCAAGCTTTAGACCGGCATGGCCGTAATTCTCAAAATACCTAATCTCGATTACATGTGTGCCGGGCTCCAGCTCAACCTCGCCGGACCGCGTTCTGTAAGAATGTAACCCATCGTCCTCAATGACCTCTATGCCATTCACATAGAGAACGACGCCATCATCGCCGCCCATGAAAAAATCAAAGGTGCCACCTTCTTCAACTTCTATGTTTCCAGTAATCTGCGCACCGAAGGTATCGGTGGCACCGCCCTCCCAAAACGATCCCCTGCCATTTGTGTAGTCAATCTGTTCTACGAGTTCATGGTGCGTTGGCTCTGCGTTCCAATCAATATCATCAAGTTTGCGCAGGGTCTGGTCTACGTCGAAGTACTTTGCATGAAAACCGGAGCCAAGGTTAACCTCTGGCATATCAACAACGTCGACGGAAAACTGTTCGGTTACGGCATTACCGGCGCTGTCCGTTACTGTGATGTCTAGCGTCAGATTTGTGGCGTCATCCGTGTCAAGGCTTGTTCCGTCCTTAAGTTTGACGACACCGTCAAGAATTTCGAACCGGTCATCCGAAACAGAGAACTCATGCGTGTCCTGTGCATCTAGATCGCTGAAGCTTAACCGGCCCAGAACTGCCCCATCAACATTTTCGGCGATTGCCCCATTCGACAGTTGGACCGCTGTAGGCGCCGAATTCTCAACACCGCTGTTTTGAGAATTTTCTGCGTTTGTTTCATCGTCGGGTGCGGCCTGACGATGGTTCGTGTCCGGGGCCACCTGCTCTTCTTGATCGGACACCGGGGCTTGCTTGGCAGCAGGCTCCATCTGCGTCAAATCCAGTTTTGTATCATCGGCCGCAGAACGGCCGCCCCCTGAACGAGGCGCAGCCTCCGAGTTCGTCTGAAATCCCCCGGTCTGCGATATTGTACCAGCGTCTTGCCCGGTTGAATTTGCCTCTGCAGCGGACGTGGTTTCAGTTTCCGGTTCATTCTCAGACGCATCTGTGTTATCCGCGGCCTCTGGGTCAGCAATGAAGGTCCCGGCACCGTCGAGCGACCCTTCGGATGCCTGTTCAGGCTCTTCATCTTTGCCATAATGCAGTGAGCTGCGCGCCGGATCATCCTGCACCTGCTCTGCCGATTTCAGCGACTGTTCAGCGATCTTCTTTTTGAGGTCTTCCGCATCTGTTTGTGGCGCGGTTGCGACCTCTTCTTCGAACTCGTTTTCAGCCATGGCATTTCCCCCGGTTGGATCGGACCAAAATTCGGTAAAAACGCAAAAATTTCCTTAACGTGCTGTTCCAATACTGTTCAAATTTAACCGATTTTTCTGGCGTCTAATGTGAGACCTTAAGCAGTTCGTAAACGCACGGGCTTTACCAAGTGACTTCGAAAAGGGTGAGTTCGTATGACCGGAAAAGAAAAGATAACTACAACGCAGCAGATGCGACCAAGACTGGGAACAGCCGTCCTATCGGCGACAATGGCTTTGAACCTGCTTGCTCTCGCGTTGCCCTTGGTTGTGCTACAGATCTTTGACCGGGTTATTCCATTTCAAGCAACCGAAACGCTATTTGTTCTGTTTTTTGGGATGTGCTTGGTAGCAATACTGGAATTTTCTTTGAAATGGGCGCGCATCGTCTTGCTGAGTAACCTCGGCGAGGCTTTCGATCAGACGCTGACAACCCGTTTCACTCAATCCACGCTTAATGCTGAACCAGAAGCGTTCACCAAAGTAACCCCAGCCGTACATCTGGATCATTTTGGTGCGATATCGCAACTGAGGTCTTATTACTCAGGTCAGGGTCGCATTCTGGCGATCGACCTGCCTTTTGCCGCGCTTTTTGTCGTCATGATCGGCTTGATCGGCGGCTGGCTTGTGCTTGTTCCGTTGGTCAGCATTGCACTGTTGATGGTGTTCAAAACCGCGCTTAAACGTGCTCAGTCATCGGTATTTGAAGAGCGCAAGAAGCTTGACGACAGAAGATACTCCTTCCTCGTTGAAGTAATGTCACAAATCAAAACGCTTAAGGCAAACGCGATGGAGGCGCAGATTAAGCGGCGATATGAACTGCTTCAGGATCAGACAGTCGACATCAGCCAACGGGTCATCAAATTTTCCGGCTTTTCACAATCGTTTGGCGCATTGTTCTCCCAAATGGCGGTTGCAGCAATGGGTTTGTTTGGAGGTTACCTGATCATTAGCGGCAGCTTGGGCATCGCTGAGCTTGCGGCCTGCATGCTTCTGAACGGGCGCACCGTACAGCCGATGTTAAAAACGCTAAATCTTTGGGTTCAGGCGGAAAATCTGTCCTCGTCACGCTCAAAGCTTGACGAAACATTCGCACTACCATCCCGTCAGGTCGCAACTGGGCAGCAAACATCGCTTGAGGGTGGAATTCGCTTTGAAAACGTCGCGATGAGACACCCAGCACGGGATGAATATCTTTTCCGCGGTGTGAACACTGAAATCCTACCCAATCAAAATCTGGCCTTGCTGGGAAAAACGGGCTCGGGCAAATCGACGCTTATGAAGCTCGTATTGGGTGAGATCATACCGTCAGAGGGGCGAGTACTCATTGACGGTCGGCCTGCGCATGAAATGTTCCATGCAAGAGGCAACAAAGGAATTGGTTATGCAGACCAGCAACCGGTTGTTTTTGCTGGTACGGTCCTTGATAATATCTCTGCTTTTGGCGACGGTGCAACGATCACGAAGGCCTTGGAGTATTCAGAGCGTTTGGGCATCGACAAAGTACTGCACCGCCTACCGCTCGGGTACAATACGCTGATGCAGGACTGTCCGGCGCTGATAAACAATCAAGCGGCTTTGTTAGGTATATCTATTGTCAGAGTAATGGCGCTGGAACCAAAAATACTGATTTTGGACGACGTTACAGCAACGATGGATAAAGTAACGCGTGATGGGTTCCTGTCGTTCATTGAAGACACCCACCAACATACAACGCTGATAATTTCGAGTACGGATCAAAAACTGTTGGAGTACGCAGAGGCGTCTCTGGATTTCAACCATGCGACGACCGAAAACATAAATGAATGGGATGAGGACAATCATGCCGATATTCAGGCAGCGAGGCAGTTTATGACCGGACCGTTTCAAGAACGGAGCGCTTGATGGAAAAAGCAATCTCTCCCAGCTTCAACCTGCTGAACCAACTCATGTCAGCAGCAGGATGGCACAGCAGTCCAAATCGGTTGTTCGAAGCCGTACCGCATATGTCAGATCAACTGACACCTTTCGACATGGTGAGCACATTTGAGAACCTTGGCGTTCCGACATCCTCGCAACGTTGCAAACTAAGCGAGATCCAAGCCGACGATTGCCCAGCGTTATTCGTTGACAATCAAGACCGTATGCAAGCGATACTTGAGGCCAGTTCAGGAAATCTCCTCATCTGTCGATTGGAAGAAAGTGACCCGCACTGGGTCAAAGCAAGCGGTGTGGCAGGACGTCTGGTGCGTTTGGAGCGTTTCAAAAGCGAACGAATACCCACAAATCAGTACAGCTTTGGTCAGATCACCGGAACCTTTAAAAATCTATTGCCATGGCTGGTCATTTCTTCGTTCATGTCCAATCTGGCAAGCCTCGCGACACCCTTGTTGATTATGGTCATCTACGACCGTGTTATCCCTTCAGGTTCAGTTGATCTGATTACATCCCTCGCTTTGGCTGCATTTATTTTATTGGCAACGGACGCGGGCTTTCGCCTCATCAGGTCTCGGGCCATAGCTCATATGGGACGCGAAACAGAACTCGGTCTTGGCTTGGCTCTATTTCGCAAAATACTCGCCTTACCCGTATCACAAATTCAAAAAACCAGCGTTGAACAACAACTTGCAAGGTTTAGGCAATTTGAAAGCCTTCGGGATATTTTTACGGGTCAGATCCTCGTAGCAGTGCTCGACTTACCCTTCACTCTGATTTTTTTGGCTGTTTTGTATGTATTGTCGCCGCAGATCGCCCTATTGATTCTGGCCCTGATCGTCGTGTTCGCCGTGATTGCGTGCATTACGCTTCCTATGCAAACATCCCTGAACGCCCGTGCCGCAGAACACAAAGCGGCCTTGCAAAGTTTCGTATTTGAAACCGCGCAAAATCAACGAGCGATCCAGCGCCTTGGCCTGATTGACTATTGGAGCAAACAAAGCGACGCGCTGAGCAGAAAAGCGGCGCGTGCAACGCGTCGGGCTTCCCAACTCCAATTGGTCACACAGAACCTGGGTCAAAGCCTGATGGCCATCGCTGGCTTGGGCGCAATAACCTTCGGTACGCTGAGCGCTATGCAAGGCAATATGTCGTTTGGTGCCTTGATTGCGGTTTTGTCTCTAGTGTGGAAAGTGCTGACGCCCTTACAGGCTCTCTATGCGAACTCTGCTCAAATAGTGTCTTTCCGGAACAGCAAAGCACAAAGTGACCGTGTCTTGAACTTACCTGAAGAAATGGTGCGCGGCGTGGCGCAAAACCACCAAAAAACGCTCAAAGGCCAGATTTCCGTTTCTGGGGTTACGCATCGCTACGATTCAGCGAGCGCACCCGTGCTTTCACAAGTTTCAATCGATATCGAAGCCAACGAGTTTGTTGTATTGGGCGGCACCAGTAACAGCGGGAAGACAACTTTGTTAAACCTGCTGCAAGGATTTTACCAACCCAGCATAGGTTTGATCCAGATTGACGGCCTTGAATTAAGGCAAATCGCAGTTGACGATCTTCGCCGCTCAATCAGCTATTGCCTGTCGCAGCCAGAGCTATTTTACGGCACAATTTACCAGAACTTCAAGCTGGCTGCCCCGTCTTTAAGCCGCGATGACGTCCATGAAGCGCTCAGGCAAATGGATCTGTCAGATGAAATCGACAGCTATCCCGATGGCTTGGATACGAGGCTATCAGAGTCTTTTCGCAGCACGCTGCCGCTATCAACTCAGCGTGCCCTTGGTATATCAAGAGCAATTGCCAGAGGCGGGTCGATTTGCATGCTTAACGAACCGCTTGCAGGACTTGACACCCAACATCGCGATGCCTTGCTTCGAACCTTGGCAGATTTGAAGGGCTCTCGCACGTTCATCGTTGCAACTCAGGACGCAGATATCGCACGCGTGGCCGACCATTATCTTTATTTGCAAAACGGTAGGGTCGTAGCCGATGACCGCGGCAGCGCAGGCCTGAAGAAATTCAACGCTTTGCTAAACCGAACAGGAGCAAGTTGACATGACCAGAACCAAGTTGATGCAAGGCAAAAAGGGTGTGTTTGCAAAATCCGACGCGCGTGCAGCAAGGCGTGGGCCAAAACTGGCCAGCCTCTTCATTATGACGCTTGTCGGGTTTCTTGGCGGGTCGTTGTGGATGGCCGCATCAACCGTCGTTCCTGAATTGACGCGCGCAAGTGGTGCTCTTGTTCCCACGGGGAGATACCACCAGATTCAAGCACCAGAAAGCGGCACAGTCGTTTCAGTTTACGTTCATGAAGGCCAAGAAATAGAAAACGGGCAAGTCTTAGCGGAGCTATCTTCCGCTACTCTGGACCAATATGAACAAGACATACATCAAGAGCTTGCTGCAATTGACACAAAAGCGAGGAATTTTCGGGCTATTCTGGCGGGCGTTGCATCAGACACCCCGACCTCGGTTTCATTTTCAAATCCCGAATTGGAGTTTGCTGAAACGCAACTGAGACTCTTCGCTAGCAAGCAACGCGCACAGGAGGAGTTGACGATACGGCTTCAAGAAACGCTCGAAACATTGGAACGTGCACGTGAGCTTGCCGAAAAGCGCGTCATCGCCAAAACGATATCCGTTGAAACAGATGAAGATCTATTCAGTAAAGGTTTAACTACCTCTCGCGACCTTGATGCACAAAAAGACCGCCTGGACCAATTACAAGCACGTCTTGTGGATGTGGATGTGCGCCTTTCTCAACTGCAAAAAGAGGTCAGTCTGGCACAATCCTCGACAGCGCAAAACCGTTTGTCTCTGGAGGAAAAATACACTGAGAAGTTATTTGAACTAGAATTGCAGCGTGAGGCAGCGGATAATCGGGCCAGAGTCATTGCACAACAACGCGATAAATTAAAATTGCGCGCGCCCGCAAACGGCGTTTTACATGCGATCGGATTTCCAAATCCAGGTGAGATCGTGAACGTCGGCGACGTCCTTTTTGAACTCCTTCCGACCCAGCAAAGCCTTGTTGCAGAAATCGAAGTGAATCCATCGGATATCGGACATATTTCAACCGGCGATCCGGTTGCCCTTAAGTTCGACACATTCGATCCAAGACGTTACGGGCAAGTAGAAGGCGAAATCATTAGCATCTCACCCAATTCGGTTATGGATGTCGATACTGGCCAAGAACACTTTCGTGCCACTGTCGCACTGAACAACGCGTCGATAGGCGAAGGTGTTTGGCAAAGGGACCTGCAATCAGGGATGACGACAACTGCAGAGATCGTAACCGACGAAAGAACGGTACTGGCTTACTTGCTCAAGCCAATTAGCCGCTCGCTGGAAAATGCCTTCGGGGAGAGGTAACTTATATCCCGGTTGCATCAGCTTTTGCGTTCTTGCGACGTGGTGAACAAAATGTCCGTCCAAACAAGCATCGAATTTCACCAACGGGCAAAGACGGTCTTGCCATCCAAATCCCGCCCGCAGGAACACGCGGCCGAGCCTCAATTAGTCAAATGTGCCAACACCTGATTGGCCCCGAGTTTCGCTTTTCCGCACAGTGAAGCGCGAACAGCCATTGCCGCACTGACCACGCCCGCTACCTGTCGTCCATGAGTGACAAAACTGACGACCCGCGCGCTTTGGCCGTTCCATCAGGCCGCATCGCCCGACTGAGCCGCCTCAGTTCAATGACCGCCGGGGTGGCGGGCAACATGGCCGTGAACGGTCTGGCGCAACTTGGCCAAGGGCAGCGCCCGTCCATGCGAGACCTGTTGCTTACCCCGCAGAACATCACGCGCGTGGCCGATCAACTGGCCAAGATGCGCGGGGCCGCGATGAAGATTGGGCAGTTGATGTCTATGGACACTGGTGATGTCTTGCCCCCTGAACTTGCCCAGATCATGGCCCGGCTCAGAGATGACGCGCATTTCATGCCGCCCGCGCAACTCAAGCAGGTGCTCAACGCCAATTGGCCCGACGACTGGCTTCAAAAGTACAAGAAGTTTGATGTCCGCCCCATCGCCGCAGCTTCCATCGGGCAAGTGCACCGTGCGCAGTTGAAAGACGGGCGTGATCTGGCGATCAAAGTGCAATACCCCGGTGTTGCAAAGAGCATTGACAGCGATGTTGCAAACGTCGGCGTTCTGATGCGGATGTCGGGTCTCTTGCCGAAAGGGTTTGAGCTCGCGCCATATCTTGAAGAAGCGCGCAAACAATTGCATGACGAAACCGATTACGTTCTGGAAGGCGCGCAACTCGCGCGCTTTAGCACGTTATTGCACGACAATCCGGCGTTCATTGTCCCCGAACTTTACCGCGACTGGACGACGCCCGGCATTCTTGCGATGAGCTATGTCGACGGGGAACCAATCGAAAGCGCACAGAATGCGCCGCAGGACACGCGCAACCGGATCGCGAGAAATCTTATAGAGCTGACTTTGAAAGAGCTTTTCGAATTTGGCCTGATGCAAACTGACCCAAACTTTGCAAACTATCTGTATCAACCTGAAACCGGGCAGATAGTCTTGCTTGATTTTGGCGCAACGCGCGCACTCGATCCGGTCATAGTACGTCAATACCGCGCGTTGATGCGCGCGGGGCTGAGCGACGACAAAGGCGCGATCGCGCAAACGGCGCAAGACATCGGGTTCTTTGTGGCAGAGACGCCTGAGACACACAAAAACCGGATTGTAAAAATGATCCGACTTGCTTTTGGCGTGCTGCGCGACAGCACAGAATTCGAGTTTGCCGCAACAGATTTATCCCAACAGATGCAAACAGAAGGCATGGCGCTGGCCCAAGAGGGTTTCGTACCGCCACCCTTACCGATCGATGTTCTGCTGTTGCAGAGAAAACTCGGCGGGGTGTTTCTTCTCTGCGGGCGTTTGGAGGCAAAGGTTGATCTGTCAACGCTTTGGGATGCCTACCTTGCATGACCGGAACAGCATCCCGACGCAGTACAAACTGTAACGGGGTATCCCGGTGCAGCCCTTGATGGAAAAACCGATACTCGCGTCAAGTATTGTGGCAGTGTGTAAAAAACCGGCACGCGCGCCGTCGTCATTGAAAGGTCTCAAAGAAGTCACTCACCGTTAAACGGAGGTACCACAATGTATCGTCTCATCACCTTGGTTTGCATGACGCTTGCAGGTCCGGCGTCTGCACTGGACTTGAAATTGACAGGCCAGTTTGATCTGAATTATCCCTCCAGCCTTGATTACGATCCGGCCTTTTGTGGGCTTTGGATTGCAAACGAAGGCCCCGAAGCCATTCTTTTGACGCTGGATGGGCTGGAACTGCGCCGCATTTCTTCAGGACTTTCCCGGATCAAGGCGATCACCATCGAAGGGGAGAATTTACTCGTCGCAGACGGAGCCGGAAGCTTTCAGCGCATAACGAAAAACGGGGTCGCGCTTGCTGATCCATTTCGGATTTCATCGCAATGGGCCGATACAGAAGGGTTGGCCGTTGATGCAGATGGCACCTTGATCATGGTCGAAGACGACCCTGAATATCTGACCTGGATGTCCCCGTCGGGCGAAATTATCCGCCGGATCGACACGATGACATTGACCCAACCTCTAAGCGAAGCGCAAGGGATCGCGCGCGATCCGCGCAGCGGGCATTTGTTGATCGTAGATGACATGGAAGGGACGAACAGCCTGTATGAATTTGACGCCGACGGCCAGTTGCTGGCGACCGCCTCGCTTCTGGAATACGGCATGGACCCGGAAGGCATCGCCATACGACCCGGATCGAACCAGCTGTTCATCGCTTTTGACAGCGGCACAAGCATTGCAAGTTTCGAATATTCGCCGACGCTGCCAGAAGGTGCCGCACCTTTGCCGCCGGGTGCCGATTGCGCATTGATGTGATCCCCTCCTCATCCAGAAACACGACAGACACGCAAGTGATTGCACGTTAAGCGATGATCGGCACGTCGCCCGCCAAAGCGTTCAGGCGCTTTGTGGCGATAGGATGCGCGACAATTGCTCGCACTTATTGGTTGCAAAAAAACGACATGATGCTTAAGGCGAAGGTAATAGCCTCAGGAAATATGCATGCTAACTCGTTTCGCGCTGCCTCTAGTCATCTTTTTTTCATTGATTTTCGCTGCAATTGTTGCGCCCGGACCCGGAGTTCACGCGCAAACAGTAACGAGCCAACCTGACACGACACAGATGCCCGATCCGCTGTCGTCCGAGGCCATCCGCGAAATGGTTGCGCGCATGTCGGACGATCAGGTGCGGGTCATGCTGCTGGACAGGCTCGATGCCGTCGCAACGGGAAACGCCGAAGAAACAGCTGAAATTCAATCACTCGCGCTAGCTGCGACACGCACATGGGAAGCGTTCTACACACCCATCGTTGAGGCTGTTCAGCGCGTTCCGATCCTGTTTGTGCGCCAGTTCGAAGCTTTCGGCAATTTCGCAACGAGTTTCGGCGCGAGTGGCCTTGCGGTTTTGTTCGGGCTTTTGATTGGCATCCTGGCTGTAGGCTATGCGGCAGAACTCCTGGTTACCAAGACGCTGGAGCGGCGTACCAAAAAAGCAATCGTCCAAGAGACAGGGTCACTGCGTGATACACTGTTCTTTCTGGCCAAACGGTTCGGGCGGGAAATTCTGGGTCTTGCCGTTTTCTACATCGTTATCCGCATCGTTGGCGCGTCTTTCCTGACCCCACAGCAGATTGCCATCCTTGCTCCGGCGGTGCGCCTCTTGGTGCTGGTGCCAAGGCTGATTGCGGCGTTGTCGCGCTTTGCGCTTGCCCCGTATGAGCCGCAGTACCGTCTCGTCAGCGTGAGTGATCACTGGGCGAAATACCTGCACCGGAACCTGATCGGATTGGGTTTGCTGGGCGGTTTCACGATGTTCATCATCGGTTTTAACGCCCAATTCGGCGTGCCCATCGGCGAGACCCGCCTCGGTTTCTGGCTCACATTTGCGCTGCACGTCTATATCATCGTCATCGCATGGACGGCCCGCGATGGTCTTGTCGAAATGATGCGGGGCAATGACCCTGACCGCACCAGATATGATGAGCAGGTCGCGCAGTACTATCCGGTATTTGCGGTCGTTGTGTCCGTCTTTACCTGGGCGCTGTCGACGATTGTTGCGGGCTTTGGCAATATCGCGTTGCTGCTGAAAGCACCGCATTACACCACGATGTTCTGGCTGCTCATGGCCCCGATTATTGATACCATCATCCGCGGTCTGGTGCGCCACCTGCAACCTCCGATGATCGGTGAAGGTCCCGTCGCAGAGCAGGCGTACAAATCCAACAAACGAAGCCTGATCCGCATCGGGCGCGTGCTCGCTTTTGGCATGATTGTCCTCATCATTGCCGGCGCTTGGGAAATCGATCTGTCCAACGTGGGCGCGACCAGTGCAGGTGAGCAATTCATCGGCAATCTGATTGAGTTTCTGGTCACTTGTGCGGTCGGTTACATCGTGTTCGAGCTGATGTCGCTGTGGATCAACCGCCGCCTTACACGTGAACAATCCTCCAGCCTGACGTCGGATCAGGAAGCCGGTGAAGGCGGCGGAGCGGGCGGTTCGCGCCTTGCCACCGTTTTGCCGCTGATCCTGATGGCCTCACAAATCGCCATTGGCGTCGTCTTTGGTTTGCTTGCCGTGGGCACGCTTGGCATCGACATTACGCCACTGCTTGCCGGGGCGGGGATACTTGGTCTGGCCATTGGTTTCGGGGCGCAGAAACTCGTCACCGATATCGTATCAGGCATTTTCTTTTTGATTGATGATGCATTCCGGGTCGGAGAATACGTCGACGTTGGTGGCACGATGGGCGCGGTCGAAAAGATCTCCATACGCTCCATGCAATTGCGTCACCACCGCGGCAATGTGCATACGATCCCCTATGGCAGCGTGGAAAAGGTCACCAATTTCAGCCGCGACTGGGTGATCATGAAGCTGATGTTTACGGTGCCCTTTGACACCGACCCCAACAAGGTCAAAAAGATCTTCAAGAAAATCGGTGCGGAAATGCTGGAAGACCCGCTATTCAAGGATGATTTTCTTGAGCCCTTCAAAAGCCAGGGCGTGTTTCAGTTCGACGATGTGGGCATTGTCATGCGTGGTAAGTTCATGGCCAAACCCGGCACGCAATTCACCATCCGCAAAGAAATCTACAACCGTGTCCGCAAAGAGTTCGAAGCAAACGGCATCGAATTTGCCCGTCGGGAAGTTCGCGTCGCGATGCCCGGCCTGGAGGATCATGACGACCTGAGTGATGTGCAACGCACCACCGTCGAAGCAGCAGCAAGCGGTGCAGTGCAGGCACAGATAGAGCAGGAAGCAGCAGAGGCCGCTGCGGCCAAGAAATAGCCCGCGTCTGGCGTTTCCAGACCGTCTTTGGTTTCATGCCAGAAGGGCTGCCAGAAACAGGGACAGGTTGGCTCCATCGCTGCCGTCAGGGTCCGCAACAGCGGCCGTTTGCGCGATGACGCTTGCGTCTGTCGGTCCGTCCCAGTTCGGCTCCAACCGTCCCAGACCGCCTTGTTCGACGAGGTCCTGCACCAACGAAAATGCCGCCGTGGGGCGCTGCAGCCGGATAAAGTCCGACGAGGGTAACCCACTGGCATCTCTCGGCACGACACCGAGACGTCCAGCCATCGATTGGATGCGCTGATTTCGCACCTTGGCGCTGTAACCTTGGGCGATGGTATGATCGACAGAGGCCACCGCAGCACTGCCATCAAAGCTGATACCACGTCTGCGCAAATGTGTGGCACCGGTCAGGGAATAGACATCATCCACAACGACGGTCGTGCCCTGCAGCCGCGCAGCCCGCCCCGGAAAGGCGCCCGGGTGAAAGGCGACCACACGATCTGCGGCCACGCTTTGCAGCGCCAGCAGCGCTTCGTTGCGCAACTGGATCGCGGCGCGCACATATGGCGGATTGATAAAGTCGGTTTCGCGCGGGGTGCATAGAATGACCTTGAGCCGCGGTTGCACAGCCAGACGATCGGCCAATATCTGGATCAGGTCCACCGAGACCGCACCGCTGCCAGCACCGGCATGAACTGTGCGGGCAAGGCCAGCCGTTTCCACGTAAACCAATTCCTGCGCTTCGTGAAACGCTCGCGCCAAAGACCACAGCGCATCGCGCGCCCCGTGGACCGACAGCTCATATTCGCGACGCAACTCGTTCAGCAAGCGGTTACCATTTGTCACATCCACCGTGGGGGCCGGCAGTCCCAACGCACCAGCCACATCATTGATAACAGTTTGCAAATCAAGTGGAGTGGCTGAGTTGAGCGGGTTGCCATCAGGCAATAGCGACAGTTCTGGCGTTTCGGCCACTGCCGCGATGGATTGCAGCAACACACCGGATGATGTGGCTCCTGCGGGTGCCCCACCTGCCCGCACGGGCGGGTTCATATTATCCCCTCCTGACATCGCCAACCAGCCCGGCGCCTGCCCGACAGGAGGGCCACCGGGCAAGGGAATGAATGGCTGCACACGGCGCACTGCGTGGCGTGCGAGGTCATAGCCCAGCGCCCCCTCGACACGCACAGCACTACTGTGGGTATCCGGCCCGGGCGGGTTGCCCGGGTTGCCCTGCGCATGGCTGGCTGACATCGTATCACGCGACCAGGACGCGGCACTCAGCACCCCGTCCCAGTCAAGACCGGCGCTGACATTGACCGAGCCGATGCCACTGACGACGATGCCTTCCAGACGCGCCATAGTCGGGAGCCTCGGCCCAATGCGCGGCACCGTTTCGGACGCCAGCGCACGTGCCGCATCAACGGGCGTGCCAGCTGCGCCATCATCAGGCCCGGCATCCGTACCGAAAATCGGGACTGGGGCCACCGATTTCAAATTATCGGACAGACCGCCCATACGATCGAGCGCAGGTGCAAAGACATCAGGCGGCAGAGCGGCAGGTCCGGGCGCAATCTGCAAAGTTCGGGCGGCAAACAGACGCCGGTTTTGTCCGCGTGGTGTGACCACCAGATCAAAGACCAGCGTCGCCGGGTCCGGCTTGGGGTCACCTGCGCTCAGGCCAAGCGGGTTGTGCACCCGGATCAGCGTCGGCTGGCCTGCCACCGCAATTGCAGCACCGCCATCCCCGCGTTTGAATGACGGCGTCTCTCCGATTGCGGGAATGGAAATAAACCGTTGATTATAAAGCCTGACAGCACTGCCATCGGGCACAGCGTCAGCAACGATCTGAACGATAACATCTTCATCCGCAGTCCATGTCGCCGTGGCTCCTACGATCGGCGCCGGGTTTGGGCCGAACATGCCAATACCTGCCGGGGTCGGAAACGCAGGCCAGCGGGCCGCCGCACCCGGCGCGGTTGGCGCAGGGACCAAATCGTCAATAATCGGCGCGACGGCAAACATCAGCGGATTGCCCGGTGCACCATCAACCCTTGCAAGCACAGCATCCGCACGCGCCATCAGGTCCGGGCCATCGACGACGTAGTCTATCACAACTTCGGTTCGCACCTGCGGTTTCAGATCCGACGGCATATCCCCATCCTCACCGGGCACACCAGCAACGGCGCTGGTGGTGCGGTTCCCACGCAGATGCCAATCCAGATCAACCGCATAGGCGCGCAGGAACTGTCTCGGCAACGACACGCCACCCGGCAGCGCGGGCTGCGTCAAGGGCCCGGCAGCCAAAGTGCCGCCCGTCGCCCACCCCAAGCGCACGCGGCTTGCAGCATTCGCGCCGGTCGCAGCAACCGTTTCATTTGCAGCCAGTGTCATCAGCCCCGAGGCATTTGGAACTCCCGTGGATGTGGTATCAGCGGCCTGCTTTTCCACACCGACATCGCCCAGATGGCTCACGAAGGGCGATCCATGCAGATCCACCACCTGCACCACAACGCCGGATGCAGCACCCAGACCGGTTGCAATCGCACCAATCCCGCCTGCGCCGCCTGTGCCCCCACCGTTTGAGAAATCGAGGGCCGGAAAACTGGTGATCAGATCATCAAACAATGCCGCGATGGAAATCGGGTCAATGATCAACCCGCGCCCGTCATGAAAGCTCATCGGTTCCGTGCGACCAAGGCTTTCACCCGGCTCATAGGTTTGGGGCGACCGGTCCGGCATGGGAACCGCCCCTGTAAACACCAGCGTTTCCGGCACGGGGCGGTGGTGCGGTGCAGGGGCCACGGCATATCGCGCCATCAAGCGGCTGAGGCGTTCAACGGCTTGGGGGTGAAGTCGAAAGGCCGCAACCGGCCCGGCAATGCCAGCCCCCGTTACATCCCGGAATTCATGGCCCTGATCAAGATACTCCAGCGTGCCGCGAAATGGGGCCAGTGCGTTGCCCGATGGTGCCAATCTCAATGTGTTAGAATCAAAAGTCGGATTGGCGCTGCCCCAGGCATTTGACAGGCGCGCCATGGTCAGGCCCAAAGCATCCAGCCCATTATCCTGCAGGGCCTGTGCAGCGGCCTGTGGTGTCAGCGTAAAGACGTTAAGCTGTGTCACTTAGGTCACTCCCGATCTGAACTTGAGACGCGCCGCCCGTCGGGCATGATGATCTCAAAGGTGATCGCCCGCAGATCCGAGCGCGCGAATACCGTGATGCCGGTGCGCACTCCGATGCTCTGGCGGCTGGCGGAATAGAGCGGCGATTTGGCGTTTGTCTTGGCCGGAACGCCGCCAACAGGTATTTCATCAAGCGGTGCCTCATAGACGAGGTTCTTGCCATCAGTCCTGAACTGCGATTTCGGCCTGTTGGACCCCAGATCAATGATAGGACCGGGGCGCGGCTCAAACCGCGGTATTTTTCTGCTACCGGCAAATTCCGGATCGCTGCCGGATTGGCGACCAAAGCGGCCAAATTCCTCTGTCTGGTCGCGCAGGGCGCGCAAACGGTCCGGCCCAAGAATACCGCCGCCGCCTGAGGTTGGTCTGATCGTGATCCGGACCTTGTATTCAAGCGGCCCAGAGATGGGCGCATCGGTTGTGACAGAATAAACCGTTCCACGGCCAGAGATGCTAAAGCTGTCCACATCGCTGAGGGTTGGCAAAGGAACGATCGAGCCTTGAGCAAAGCGGGCCAAGTGTTCAGTCACCCGGCCAATCGGGTCGGTGAGCCTGAGCGTGACACTGCCGCCGGGCATAGCAGCGGGGCGTCGAATAAAGACGCGATAGTTTCGGGCTGACCCGTCAGGCTCGCGCCAGAATGCTGTCTGCATTGTTGTCGGCACTTCACTCACCAGATTCAGCGGCGTTGCACCGGGCAGTTTCTCGCCCGGATTGCGCGGGTCATCAGCAGCCTCAGGTGCGACAGTATAGAAATGCGACAGGTCTTCTCCATCGAACCGGACATCGACCGATATCCTGTGCGATCCAAGTTCGGTGGGATCAACCGGTGCGTCTGAATTGAATGACACAAGTATATCGCCCAGATTCCCGCCACCCGGCCAGACAAGCACGGGCGGGCTCAACTGTGGTGGGCCATCGGGTGGGATGACAATCGAAACTGCAGGGGACGGTCTGCCACGGCCCTTGCGAATACCGCGTTGCGGATCATCCAAGCCCCATGCGATAGCGCGGTACCATTGTGGTTTCCAGGACCCGGATGGAGCATCATTGCCGGTGATATCAGTAATCCAGGTTTCTGATCCATTGGTGTCAGAACTGGCTGCCCACTCGGCAGTGCTCCCTGTCAGCGACACCAGAGGTGGCCCCATACTGTCCAACCGGCGCGCCGCATCCGCAACACGTGTTCGATAGATATCAACACGACCCGGCCTTGCGCCTGACGCGGGGCGGGTTTCAACTCTGATGCGCGCGGCAAACCCGCCGGGGCCTTCGACGGGCAAGGCTTCGATGGTTGGTGGGGCGGGCGTTGCAATGCGTGGGGCCACAAAGGGTATCATCGCCTCATCTGCGGTCGGCCCGCTTGGCCATGGGCCTTCGACGCCGCCCGTACTTATGGGAATAACGACAAATAGATGAATGGCTTGGGACCCGCGCGGCAAAGCCACGTCCAGATTGGTGCCCGTCAGCAGTTTCTTGTTGACCCGATTGAAGTCCCGCCGGTCCGGTTTGCTGGCAAATTCGGTTTTCAGGGTGGACAGTCGGTCGCTCAAAGACACACCGGGCAAAGCCTCAGCCAGATTCCGGCTGGCGAGCATTCTGGTTTCGGTGCTTTGATACAGGATGTAGCCCTCGGCCCCCGGCACAGATTGCCATTCGACAATCGCATGGCACTCGCCCTTTGCATCGGGAAGGCTGGCCAGCCGCACGATATCAATCACCTGCGTCGGCCGCGAGCGTGGGTCTGACGCATAGGTCAGTTTGCTGCGTGGGCCATAGCCCCCTGCCCGCCCCGGTGCGACAGCCTCGCGCAAACGCGCCTGAAGCGCCAGCCCCACATGCGGGGTCGCCGCATAATCCAGCGAAAAGGCGGGAATGGTCACGCGGTAACGCCGCGCATGTCCCTGACTTGCAAAACCCGGAGTCGCCACTTCGGCGCTGCCCTGCGCATCCAGATTGATAACGCTTGCCTGACCATTCAACCCCGGCACGCCGGGATCGGTTAGCGATGCAACATCCCCCGAAAAGGTGATAAAGACGTTTTGTACAGCCCCACCGATTGATTTTTGCAGGCCCGCTCCGGGCAGACCACCCGGCGGTTCTGCATGGCGCGTTGCCGCTGCAAACAGCCGACCGCGAAAGTCGATGCGCGCGACAGAACGGACGCGCCAGTCCACAACAAACTCGACAACCAGATCAGCCGGGCACACCGTGCCGCTGCCCGTATCTATCGGCCTGAGTTCCGCTGACACGATATTTACCGGATCAGGCGGTGGCTGCGTGGTTGAAAAGGCGCGGGTTGCCCATGGGCTCCAGATGCCAAAGATATTCTGGGTGGCGATGCCGTATTCGGCGCTGACAGCACCGGCGGCATTGGGGATCACAAAACCTGTGTCCGACGCAGATTGGCGCGGGTATTCTGGGTCTTTGCGGTTTTCGTTGTTCCCGATTGGCATGTGCCCCTTGCCGGAGGGACGCCGCTCCATCAAGGGCGCGGCAGGGTCGGTCGTGCCGCTTTCTGCACGGCTGAACGCAAAGCTTGAGACGGCGTTCAGATTATCAAGCGGCAAGCGCTCCCAACTGGCACGGCTTGTCGCAATCCATGATCCATCCGGGGCGGCGGGGCGCTGATGCGACAGAAAATGCACACGCAGATCAACAGCCGTCAGCGGGCGCATCACCCGGCGTGGACGGGGGATAATCGCGGCCAGCTCGCGTGCTTCCCCTTTTCCGTTCAAGTCGTTTGGCCAAAGACCTGTGATCATATAATCATAATCTGCCATGTCGGAAGAGCCGAGAAAACTCCGATCGGCCAGCACGATCGGGTCAAGATTGACATAAGGGAACCCGGTCCCGAAACCCATCAGCACCGACTGCATCGGGTCGGTTCCGACAGCCATTTGCAA
Source organism: Roseobacter litoralis Och 149 (assembly GCF_000154785.2). Lineage (NCBI taxonomy): Bacteria > Pseudomonadati > Pseudomonadota > Alphaproteobacteria > Rhodobacterales > Roseobacteraceae > Roseobacter > Roseobacter litoralis. Next base: position 732,959 of record NC_015730.1, on the reverse strand, counting down.
CAGCTTCACAGCCGAAACATGCGCCTCGCCCTTTTCGGCTGGCATGGCCTCTCCGCTCAGGTTTTCCGGCGGGCTGATCACATGTGTGTCGAGCACATCCACCTGCTTATTAGGCGGGGCCTGCAACGCCTTGTGCAACATTTGCAAAAGCGTTTTTCGGGCGTCGTCAATCATGCCATCCGGGTCAGGCATTTCCCAAACAGGTCCTTTGTCACCAGTCGGGAAGTTGGGATACCAACCGAAAGGGTTAATGCCGCGCGAAAACCGCTGTTTAGCAGCATCTATCGCGGAGACCTCACTGCCCACGAGACCCTGTTCCTTGCCATGCGCCTGACCGTTCAGGTCTGCGAAGTTGTCGGGATCCACCGGTAGCCCGACCGTTTCGACCAATTCCCAGCCAGTGATTTCGTTGGCATGTGATACAGGTTCACCAATGATTGTGACATCCTGTCCGTCGGCACCGCTGATCAGCAGTGCTGTGATGTGCGGGGCGTAAAACTGATAGCGCCGCTCGCCATTCGCAGCCACGCTCAAGCTTTCAAAACCCAACATGTTTTCAAAGCCAACGCCATTTGCAAGCGGAACAATATTGACCGTCAAGGCAGGACCGTTGCTTTTGATGGTGACGTTCACCGACATCATCGGTTGAAAGAACTGATGGACCGTTCCGAGCGGCGGCATGGCAGTCTTTCGGACAGGCGTCGCGACAGGTTTGGACAGAAGCGGGAACGCAATGCGACGCCAGACCTTGAACGGTTCAGAGGGCAGACCAACGGACGGATTGAGTTGCCAGCGCAAAAACACCGAAAAGACGTGGTTACCAAAATCCTTGAGGTCGATGCCTTGGGTCTCGCGCTTGGACGCTGCCCGCAACGCGTCACCCCCTGCAGCAGTGTCGCCGCCGGGGCCAAAAGGGAATGTCACAACGTCATTTTCATCGGCGAAAGGTCGCAGAACCGAGCTTGCGGTGATCATCGCGCCCTGACCGCGGAACCAATATGGGAAAAATGTTCGCTTCACGGCCATACCTACTCTTCTTCCCACGGGGCGCGGGCCAAGTCAGTTGCAATGATCTCGATCTCGACGTTGCCGGAAAAACCTTCGTTAAGGTAAGGTTCGTCAAAAGCCTTGCGGATCATGTCCATCCGCAGGCTCTTGCCGCGCGAGCCAGCCTTCAGCGTTACGAGTGCACGCTGTGCGCCCGGTGCAAACAGGATCTTGTCCACGATGTCATCGGATGCCGCGCTTTCCGCGATGGACAACCACGGCGCAGGCTCAAGGCGCCAGCGGGTGGCCGCGATTCCATCGGGGTCCTCTTCGGTGACTTCCTGCGGAATCGGTCGCGTGCGATGCATCGGCTCACTCGCATCCAGCAGCAATGCCGCTGGTTGCGGATCGGCTGCCGGGTTTGCCTGCTCCCAAAAGACGATGACGCGGGCCGCACCGGGCACATCCATCGGCTCAAGGCCGGCACCAATCAGTTCCTCGTCCAGCTCCGGGCCCATTGTGGTCAACAGATCCTGACCGGCAAGGATGCTCTCCAGCGTCCGTCCGGCAAAACGCGGATCATTTCCGATCGCCTGAAGCGCGCCGCTTTGCACGAAACGATGCTCCATCAAGGTGGCCTGAAAATCACCTGCGAAGTCTTCCAATTGACCGAACTGACCGGTGGAGAAATTCAACCGATAGACACGCGCGCCGACGGTTTCCGCAGGCGCACCAATGTCTACCGCCTCAATATCAATGACGTAGTCGGTGTAAGGATCAAGCGGGATCGGCAGGGTCAGCATTGAATGCCGCACCCGGTTTTCATCAATCGGAACGCAAGGTCCGCTTTCGCCAAGAACGTCTTCGACCACCGCCTCAAACGGGGAAAGCACATGGGCCTTCACGTATTCCAGCGTGCCTGCATCGATGGGCACGGGGTGCGGCAATCCTGGCTCATTCACCTGCCGGAAAGACGCAGCCTTGAGCCTGACGCGCAGCTCTTTGCCATAAGCTGCAAACAACTGATCCACTGAATTCGTCGCAAAGACAAAGCGGGGCGCATCCAACCCGAACACATGCGCCTCACCCTCAGCCGGCAACGTGCATAGTATCCATGGATCCAGCCGTTTGGGTGCGGCACTATCGGTCCGGAACCAGAATGTAGCCGATTGATCCGCGGCATCACTCTCAGCACCTTCATCATCGCGGGTCCGCACATCCGTTTTACAGCTCACGCGGTAAAGCGCATCCGGGAATAGCAGTGCCACATCCGCGCTGGGACCGCTCACAAGGTCTTCGAGCACCTGCCGGTCTTTTTCAATTTCAATGTTGTCGTAAGCTTCACGGCGCGCTTCACTCAGGCGGGTCAGCTCAATTGCGCCCACATAATAGGGGCGTCCCTGTTGCTCAAAACGCTGCGCCTGCTTTTCATCAAGATAGAGTACGCCGATCCGGAAGCGTTCCGTGCCATCAGGTGGCGCAAGCTCAACGCAAACAGGCTGGCGTGGCGCAAGCCGCATCTGACCATAGAGCACCGTGTGATACACGTCCTCGAACCAAGGGCCATTTGTGTCCATCCAGTTCGGCGGCAAGCTGGTGACGGTCAGCAGGTCTGAAACCCGCACCGGGCGCATGCCAAGCACATTGCCATCCCCATCAAGGAAGTGGATCACCAGACCGCGCCCCGTGCCCTGCTGGTCATCGTTTAACAGGCCGCGGTTGACCCACATCAGCAAATGACCGGACAGGATTTCGCCGCTGTCCACTTCAATCACATCAGAAAGAGGTCCGTGTTTCAGTCCAAGAGATGCAAGCTGGTCCGCGACCTCATCTGCACGGCTGCGATCTCCAAAGACTACCGGCTCGCCCGTGTCCCACAGCGGGGAGGCCAGCACACGGCCCGGGCATTTTGGTTCATCGACCTTTGAGCCGCCCGGCACAGTCGTGCCATGCGGGCCAGCAGCCGTGGCACCCGCCAGCACGCTAAGCAGTGCGCTGCGCTCGATTTCCACGCCGCGTGTCACCCGGCGGATCGCTTCGCCAAGCTCCAGATGTTCTGCTGATAACTGATCGACCGGGCCGATTGTCCCGAATGATCCGGCAATCGCACGGTTTACCTTTTCGCGCTCCACCGTACGGTTCAGTTTGGTGTTCAACGTGGCCGTGGTCGTTATCTTGTCACCAAGGCTCTTGTTCAACGTGCCTGACCCCAAGGACATATTCCGCGTCAGTGTCCGCATCTTCAGCGCGGACGTGCCGGTTTCATCTATCTTGTTGAGCGTGCCCGTCAGATCGCGCCCTGAGGTGGCAATCACACCTGTCAGATCTCCGCCCCTGATGCCTGTCGTCAGGCGACCAGTTTCAAAGCCGCCGCGATTTGGAGTTCCGTCGCGGCCCTCGGGCGCGCAATCAACCAAGCCTCCTTCGACGACCGCGGGGACGATGCCGCGCATCTGATCGAGCGCGAAATCACCCGAACGCCAAGTTTCATGCACATGCAGCTCGACGTCCGGATCACGGGAGCGTTTGGCGTCATCAGGGTCGGGCCATGCAGTCCCCTTCAGATCCCAGCCATCGGCTGACGGGCCAAGACGTTCGTCCGAAAAGGTCCACAGAACCGGGGCCGCAGGGGCTGCGGGTTCACACACGTTGCCCCACCGCTCCCGGATGGTCTCTTCCAGAATTTCCGTCCGTTCCAGCGCTTTGGGCGCAGGGTTTGGCACCCAATTCAGCAAGGACAGATGCGTGGTCAGGTTTTCACCGTCCGGCGGCTCAAGCGTCCACCATGTTGACGGCGTATTTCCGGCCATGACCGCATCGGTTTCCCCTACCCGCTCCAGCGTGACCTCGGTCATTGTATAGCGATAGGCGAAATCGCCCCGCGCGATAAAGCCACCTGCGGGGGCGCCGGTGCTGCCGCCCGGCGTCTCACCCAGCGGCGTGATACCCCCGTCCAATGCGGGCATCGCAAGGCTGATCACCGGGATCGCATCAATCGGTACGACGGGGATATCTGCATCCGCGGGCGTGTTGTCGTCGCGCGGCATGTCGCCAATTTTGCTGTCTATGCCGCGATCCACCCCGGTGCCTTCGGCCAGCGCGGGCGTGCGGCTGACCAGAACGGCCCCGGCATAAAGATCGGGTGGCGGGGGCAGTATCTTGGAATCCTCGCCGAGGTGGAAATCAACGCAGCCCTTGATGGAAAAGAAAAAGAGGTCCAGCTCACCGCAAACCTCACCGTCGATGCGGCTGACCTGCGTGCCATCTGCGCGCTCACCAACCTGCGCGGAAAGTGCCGCAGAGGCCGACAGGCTGATGATGAACAGCTTCAGCTCGCCCCGGATATAGAGCAGCCCGCCCACGTAAAACGGCTGGAACCCAATGATCGCGTTAAAGCCCGCCGTCACCTTGAGGTAGAGGTTGATCGAGGTGTTACCCCAGATGATCGACACCTCAAGCCCGGCGGCGATCCCAAAGCCATTGACCTGGCTCAGCGCGGGCAGATTGTTGCCCGGCGGCTGATAGCTTGGGATACCATGCCCTGAGAACATGACGTAACCAGAGCCGTCAAAAGCCCCCAGAATGGACGCACGGATCGGACCCGGCAGCGGGTTGTCCTGCAGGTCTTTGCCCGCGAAACTGCCAAGATACACGTGCCAGAATTTGCCATCCTTGAGGTTGAAAAACGCCTCAATCGGAATTTTGATCTCGACCAGCGGGTCGATGGTGAAGTCAATGGAAATGCCGATGGTCAGCGTCCCGCGCCCAAAGTCCAGATCAATGACACAGAGGAACGTCCCTTCGGCGTTCTTGTCTTTCAGCTCAGGCAGCACCGCCAGCAGGTTGGCCTTGACCACCAGCAGGACACGCGGCCCGGGCAACTCCAGCAGGAACATGCCTTTGACGTTAAAGATAATCGGACTGCCCATCGTGCCCAGCGTGATCCCAACGCCAAAGGCCCAACTGTCAAGGTTGGTTTTCCAGGCTTGTAAATTCGTAGGATCCCCGTTGGCGCGGTTCTTCAGCCATTCAAGCGCCGGGGTGAGCGAGGTGATACCGTCCTCATCACGTGCATAATGCATCGCGAAAAGACCGACAAAACCGTAAATGCCAAAGCCCGATTGCGCCAGCGGAATGGCGACGGGCAGTTCAACCTCAAGGGCCACCGCCACGCCGGTTGCAGGACCACCCGCGCTTTCCGGGATCTGCTTGATCGCGATTTGCGCTGCAATCCGCATCTTGACGGGGATCAGGCGGACATCAATCCCGCCCTTGATCTCGGTACCATCGTCCCCGTTGTTGAACTCCATATAGCCGGAGCCTTCAAGCACGCCCGGAACCTTCAACCCCGCACCAAAGGCAGTCAGTTCGGGCGGTCCCAGCGGATCAACCGGCATGCGCACCCGTGCCCGGTCAACCGAGATCACACCGAGATCAATGGCAAAGCCCAGATCAATCTCAAAACTCAAGGGGTTCGTGCGGGCAATGCGCGCACCCAGAACCTGCAATATCTGGCCCAACGGTTCAGCCACGCGAATGGCACCGGGGCCCGATACATCAATGGAATAGCCTTTGGAGCTGTCAAAAACAGGTCTTAAATCAAACCGGCCACCCCCACCCGGCGGCACACCAAAGCTCAGCCCGATCGCCTTATAGCGCACGGCAAGCGGCGTATCGCGCGGAATTTCCAGCAGCGGGTCGCCATCGCCAAACCCGATATTGACGGATACGGCTGTTTCTACGTCGAACAGGAAACTCATCAGCCAGCGATCCCCCTGCCGCCGGAACGCGCCCTCGCCGCCGAACAGGATCACTCTTTCAATGTTGAAAAACCCGGCTTGCGCCAGACCTGTTGCAACACCAACCACGGCCGCTGACGCCACGAGGGGGGCGATGCTGCCATCCGAGCCTTGCGCTGGCGTGCTTTCCGCCAGCAAGGGCGTGAAAATCGTGGTCATCCCCAACAGATCGCGTCCGAAATTCTTGGGCTTCAGGGCTTGCCCGGGCAGTTGCCCTGTCATCAGCAATCCATCTTTGTCCGCCGGGTCTGCGCCGATATAAAGTTTGACCTCATCCGTCTGGCTGGCCGGGTCGGTCTGGTAGAGAAACAGAAAATCCGTAATCCCATCGGCAGGGTTGTTGCCGATACCGCGAATGTCATCGGGGAGTTCGGTCGCCCCCCCGTTTTGCAGTGTGCTTTCCAGACCCGTCTGGAAATCGATCTTGCCCGAAAGCTCAAGTGCAACAAACTGGTTGCGGATAATGCGCACTTTCAGACGCGCCGAATGGAACCAATCCGGGGTGGCCGGATCATTGGGTGGCGTGTCGGGCACGACCGGGGGCGGCAGTGGCTCGGGCGCTGCAGGCCTGCGCACCGTACCGGTGATGACTTCACCCGGCAGGTTGACCGAAAAGCCTGTGATCGTCGCCTTCCAATATTGTGATCTGTTGGTGGGGCCTTGGGTTTTCCATGTGGTGTCGCGCCAACTGGCCGTGTGGGTCGCGCCCAAGGGCGCATTGGCTCCGGTGAACGTGGGCGGAAAACGGTCCTCGATCAGTGCACGCAATCCTTCGGCGCGCCGTTGGCTGAGCTTCCAGTTATACTGCGCCTTTGAATCATCCCCATCCCAGCTGGCCGTGCCGGTTATGGTGACGTCCTTGGGGTTAATGCGGGATAGAATATCCGTATAGGCCACATCAAAAGCACGGGCACCCGGTTGCCAATCTGATGTTTTGCTGGCGGTCAGTGCTTCCTTGTCGCGAATGTGTCCCGGCACCCGCGCATAATCGGTGTAATCCACCTTTGGTGGCGTATCAAAACGGAAAAACCCGACGAGCGATGTCACCGCATCGTCTGGCGTGCGCGCCTCAATCGCGCGCGATTGCCCGCCCGTCACATCGATATCCACCGTCACACCAACTGTGGGAGGGCCTCCGTCGATGCGCCATTCCGTCGCCGGCGGCACGCTGAACCCCGCCAGACTGACCCTGACGCCGCCCGCCTCTCGGTTGTCACTCAGCAAGGCCAGCGGGGGCGCGACCAAGGACTGCGTGCCGCGCGTGATGGATGTGGTTTCCAGAATGGCTGCAAGCGGTGCGCCGGGCGGTGGGGCAATCGCGGGGGGCGCGCGCCGTCCGACCGAAACGGTCAGGGTTGCTTGTTTGGGCGGCGCGCTTGCATCTGCTGCCGTGATTGTAATGGTTCGTGTGCCGGTCGCGGGCGCGCTCACATCATGCACGATGCCCGCCTGCGCCCCACTGCCCTGATCCACGGTGACGCTGTAAGGCGCGCGCCCCCCGCGCACATCGACCGCAAGGCGCGTGGTTTCCGGCAGGGCCGCAGTTGCATTACCCGGGCTGGTGCGCGTGATACCAATCCCGCGCCCGTCACTTGCAAAGAAGTTCGCGCCGATCACAAGATCGCCGCCGCCCTGATTGATGACAGCAACGTCAAAATCGCCCGTGACCCCGTTGGAGCCACCCAATCCGATCAACAGGTTTTCAACACCTGCGTTGACGGCGAAATCCTCAGCCCCGTTGGGGGCAAAGAAAATCCGGATTTCCGGCAGGTAAAGACCGGTCCAGGCTTCATCAAATCCGAACTGCGACAGAACTTCGGGCGGTGTGTAGCCATCCGACAGGTCCAGATATGCAGAGCGAAAGCCAAAACCCACCACGCGGCCTGACCCGATAAAGGCGTGATGCGGCTCCATCGTGACAAGCTCGGCTGCCGAAAGCGCGCCCGGATCATCAAGGCCAGAGGCCCCCAGCGAGACAAGGCACACCTGCACCTGCGCGTTCGTATCCGTTCCTTGGGTCAGCCGCAGCTTGACCTTGGGCAAGTGAAAGACCACGTCCCGGCGCGATGTATGTGGCACCAGCAATCCATCCGCCCGCATCTCGGCAGGCTCCAGAAAGGGCGGGCGCATTTCAATGCCTGACAGGATCAGGTCCAGCGTAAATCCGGTGTTTGGATAGTCCGATGGCGGCGGGTCAATCGGTGGCGCATCAAGCGCATCCAGAACATCGCGCACCGCTTGAAACGCGGCATCCCCACCAGCCACCCCCGCGACACCGTCGGCGATAATGGCGCCCGCCACGCGCGGGACGGTCATGCTGAACTCGACCTTTGTGTCGGTTACGTCCAGCCAGGGTTCCGAGCGGTCGGGTTGATTTCTCGGATGCCCTTCCGAATTCGCCGCCGCCCCGCTGAGCGTGCCTGTGCTGGGATCAAAAGTGGGCAGGTCCACATCACCGGAAAATCGCCCGATGCCGCGAATGACCATGCCACCGGGGCCGGTCGCGGTCTCGTAGCTTTCAACGTAAATGACGGATAGAACTGCATGCCAAGGGGTCGATTCGCCGCGCAAAATGTAGGGGCGAAAAAGATCAACGAGTGACAGGTCAAAAGGCATAGGCCAAACACCTTCGCAATTCTTGCTCAGAGAAAAATAACGGTGAGAAATGGCAGCAATCTAAAGGTTAACACAACCATAAATAGTGCTTTGAGTCAAACTGGCATGGGCACGAGCTTGCCGCCGGGGGCCAGCGCTGGAAGTCGAATGCCTGAGGCACATCCTTTGAAGATGGGATACGGCAGTGCTGGAAAATATCGCGTAAACGATAGCGCGGTCCGCTATTTTTCACATACACGGCATAGGGTTGGCACTCATGTGACGCTCTTTCTTACACGTAGCGCACCCAGCCCCTTGAGCACCAAAAAGACGTGGCTCAAGCTGTCAAAACATACGATCATTTTGAGTGCAGCAGCGCGTTGGCAGACGCCCCCGACTCAGGCGAAACCACTGCCCTCTCAAACCCAGCTGCTGCGTTGCTGCAGATAACTGCGCGGCTTACAACAGCGCCTCAACCTCTGCCCGCGTTGGCATGGCGGGTGCGGTTCCGGGCCGTGTCACGGATATTCCTGCCGTCACGCATCCATAATGCACCGCCACCTCTGCCGATTTTCCTTCGGAGAGAGCGGCCGCAAATGCGCCGTTAAAGGCATCTCCCGCACCTGTCGTTTCCACGACCGGACCTGCATGCACCGCAGGAACGAAACCGTGCCCTGCGAGATAAGCGCCTTGTTCACCCATCGTGATAATTGGCCTGCCGACACCCATTTCTGACAAAGTATCACAGGCTTTCTGTGCGCTGCGCGCGTCTGTAACGGCAATGCCGGTAAGTGCCTCGCATTCGGTTTCATTGGGCGTGATGTAGTCGCAAAGCGCAAGCATGTCGGGCGGCAACTCGGCGGCGGGTGCGGGGTTCAACACCGTCACCACATTGGCAGTTCGCGCGATTTCAAGCGCCCTGACTGCTGCATCCATCGGTTGCTCAAGCTGCGTTACAAAGACATCCGCGCTTTGGATCAAATCCGCCTGCGCCTGCACATCCTGCCCGCTGATAAAGGCCGCAGCACCGGGCGCGATGATGATCGCATTGTCGCCGGTGCTTTCTTCGATAAAGATATGCGCGGCACCGGTATAGCTGTCCGCCATCTGGATTACATGCGGGGTGACACCTGCCGCGCGCCAAGTCTCCAACGCCAACCGGCCAAAATCATCTTGCCCGAGCCGCGAAATCAGATGTGTTTCAGCCCCCAGCCGCGCAGATGCCACGGCCTGATTGGACCCTTTGCCGCCCGGACCAAGGGCAAAGGACTTGCCCATGATCGTTTCGCCCATCTTTGGCATGCGGTCCGCGCGGTAGGCCGTATCGGCCACAAAGACGCCCAGAATAACGACCCGGCTCATCTATGACGCATCCGGTGGAACAACGCCTTTGCGAAAGGCGAAACAGCCGTAAAACCGCCGCTCGCCGGTCTGGATCACCGCATAGGCTTTCTTGGATCGGTCGTAAAAGGCAAAACGTTCGATGCTCAACATTGTCGGCCCGCCAGCTGCAGAGACCTCATGCTGAACCTCCTGCATGACGGGCAGGATGGTGTCTGGCTCATCCACAACCTCCATCCGGGCGGCGGCATCATCGACGAATGTATCAATCGGATAAACGGACAGCACAGCGCGCACCACTTCGGCGGCAGGCCTGTCGATGCGCAGGATTTTTCCCAGCACAGTATCCCTCGCGACACTGTCAGAGGGGAAATTTGTATCCGCAATGATCAGATCATCGCCATGCCCCATTGCGCGCAGTGCAAAAAGCACTTCCGCATTCAAGATGGGATCAATTCCTTTCAACATGGGTTACGTCCTTTCTATTATTGCGCCAAAACCTGCTCAAAAGGGCGCTCCAATGGCGGTATGGATCACCACTTCAACACAGCCCAACGATCCGGCATCATCGGGTCAAACCATCCTTTGGCCAGTTTCTGCGTCGAAACAATGCAGGCGGTCCGGGTCTGGCTTCAGATGAATGGTGCTGCCCGGCTCAAAGGCATGACGCTCGCGGAACACTGCCGTCACATCCTGACCTGCGTAGCGCAAGAACACCATGGTTTCCGACCCGGTCGGTTCGACCACTTTGACCTCCATGGGCAAACCGTCATCCGACAGGATCAGATGTTCGGGCCGCACCCCAAGGTTGACCTTGCCAGAGCCTGAGGGCCCCGCGAACAGATGATCCCCGATGCGAATTTGCCCGCCCTCAAGCTCGGCGGACAGCAGGTTCATCGACGGCGCACCAATGAAAGTTGCCACGAATTCATTGGTCGGGTTGTCGTATAGATCAAGCGGTGTGCCGACCTGTTCGATCAATCCGCCCTGCATCACGACGATGCGGTCAGCGAGGGTCATTGCCTCAATCTGATCATGGGTGACGAAAACAGTCGTTGTCTTGAGCCGCTGGTGCAGTTCCTTGATCTCGGTGCGCATCTGAATGCGCAATTTGGCGTCAAGGTTTGACAAAGGCTCATCGAAAAGAAAAACCTGCGGATCGCGCACGATGGCGCGCCCCATCGCCACCCTCTGACGTTGCCCACCGGACAGATGCCTTGGCTTGCGGTCCAGATAGTCGGTGAGGCTGAGGATTTCTGCCGCTTCTTTGACCCGGCGGTCGATCTCGGCGCGGTCGGTTTTAGCGACCTTGAGCGCAAAGCCCATGTTCTCGGCCACGGATTTATGCGGATAAAGCGCATAGGTCTGGAATACCATGGCGATGTCGCGCTGCGCGGGGGGCAGGTTATTCACCACACGGTCCCCGATGGAAATCGTCCCACCGTTGATCGGCTCAAGCCCGGCGATCATGCGCAAAAGCGTCGATTTCCCGCAACCTGACGGACCGACCAGCGCCACAAACTCACCATCCGCGATATCGACATTCAGGTCACGAATGACCTCGACAGACCCGTATGATTTACGGATATCTGTGATCCTGACGTCAGCCATGCCGTTTCCACTCCCCCTGAATTAAGGCGATGCTAAACAATGAAAAATTCGCTGTCCACGGGGTCAGACACCTTTTGTTGACTAAACGTATTTCTCGACCATACTCGCGTCTTGATGGGGGAGCTTACGGTGCCGGTCAATCAAATCAGTTTGATGGCCGAGATATCTGCCGCCTTCCCGTTTTAGCAGATCTGATTTACTTCCAGGGAGGACACCTATGAAGGTCGAACTTTACAATTACATCCGCGCGGCGCAAAAAATGAACCGCCGCCAGATGCTCAAAGGCACCGCCGCAGTCGGCGCCATGGCCATGATGCCAAAAGGGGCCGCAATGGCGGACGGGCACGGGAATGTGCGTGCCGACATCCTGAAAATCCCCGGCGTGGGCATGGGAACGCCGACGGACAGCGACTATCAGAAAGTCGGTGCGATGTGCCTCGAAGGCACCAAGGCGAATGTGGCCGAAGGCGAGTTCGAAGGGGTTGAGCTGACCTTCATGGGGCTGAACAACCAGAACCAGCACAACTTTATCTTCCGTGGTTTCCTGCGGGCATGGGAGGATTACACAGGGGCCAAGATCAACTGGATCGACCTTGCACAGGCCGATTACAACGCCCGACTGCAACAGTCGATTGCCACAGGGACGGTGGATTTCGACATCATCGAAATGGGTGCTCCGTTTGAGGGGGACGTGCTGGGCAAGGGCCTCGCATCGGAGATGCCCGATTGGGTCAAAGAGCAGATCGACATGGACGATTATGTGGATTACCTCAAAGCGCCCGTGGGTACATGGGATGGCAAGACATATCGCGTCTCGATTGATGGCGACACGCATACATTCGCCTATCGCAAGGACTATTTCGGAGCGGATTCCATCACCGGGCAAGAGGTGCCAACGACCTGGCCAGAGGTCAATCAAATCACCAAAGACCTTGTAGGCAAGGAAGATCCGCTGACCGGTCTGCCCGCGCATGGGTATCTGGACCCGCTCAAGGGTTGGGGCGGTTTCGGGTTCTACTTCCTCGAAAACAGGGCGGCTCCCTATGCCAAACACCCCGATGATCCGGCATGGCTGTTTGATCCCGATACGATGAAACCACGCGTTAATAATCCAGCCTTCGTTCAGGCGATTCAGGACGTGATGGATCTGATCGAAGCGGGTGCATATCCCACCGATCAGATCAACGCAGACCCCGGCACAACTGCCTTCCAGCAGTTCCTTGCAGGCACCGGCGGCATGATCAGCTGGTGGGGCGATGTTGGTGCCTCGGCGCGCACGTCCGATACATCTGTCGTGGGCGACGTCGTCGGCTTCAGCATCAACCCGGGCAGCGAAAAGGTCTGGAACACCGCCGCCGGGCAATGGGACGAAATGCCGAACGTGGCTCCCAACAACGCCTATATCGGCTGGGGTGTCTATGTGATGGCCACCGTTGAGGGCGACGAGAAGAAGAAAAAGGCGGCATGGTCCGTGGCCGCACATCTGGGCGGCAAGGATATCTCGCTCTGGGCGTCTGCCTATCCGACCGGGTTCCAGCCCTATCGGAATTCGCACTTCCAGTATGAAGAATGGGAAGAGGCAGGCTATGACCGCGCCTTTGTCGAGGATTACCTGGGCTCGAATGCGGATAGCTACAACCACCCCAATGCGGCAGTTGAACCGCGCATTCCGGGCATCTTCCAATACTACTCTGTTGCCGAAGATGAACTGGCCAAGGGCTATGCCGGTCAATACGGCTCCGCTCAGGAGACGGCAGATGCGATTGCCGCCGCCTGGGAAAAGATCACCGACCAGATCGGCCGCGCCAGCCAGATCGCGCTTTACAAGGCGTCACTGGGTCTTTGATCCTTCGCAACGCTACAAAAACGGCGCGGTTTTTACACCGCGCCGTTTTTTATTGTGTCACCTGATGGCCGCATGGTGCAACACCTGACGCGCGATCAAACGTTCATAAAAATGCCCTCAGGCGTTAGCGCAAAAATGCCCTCAGGCGTTAGCGCAGTTGTCAAAAGCAGTTTTTACAAAGCCGCCGCCCATTGCAGAACGGCCCATTAACACTCACTCTCAAATTAATGTCACCGGGTTAGTCGGCGAATTGCGGATTGATCATGACCGTGCAGGCTTCAGGCTCAGTCATACAGGTCGTGCAATTCCTGTTTGCACAGCAGCCCGGGCGACAGACAGGCCGAAACTTAATCAGAGAAATATCCGGATGGAACACGCACCATGTATCGCGTGTTTGGATACTTGAGGAGCTGGCACAGGTGCCGGAAACCGCGCAGTTTTCCTCCACTTCATATGTCCATTGAAATAACCCGACGTTCACTTCACCGTTCCTGGCTGTGCAGGAAACCGATAACTCCTGAAGAGTCGATTGTTCCAGTGCCTCGGTCAATGAACGCGACTCTCCACCCGACGCCGTGAAGGATAAAGAGGTCGTTTGCTTTGCGAAGAGCGCGTTTGCTTCAGCTTCAATGGCGGTCGTGACCGAAAGGTTCCACTCCGACGTCTTTGTGTCCGCTCGGCTTCCAGTAACGCCAATAGCCGTTTTAAAAGCCATCTTGTCATTATGCCCTATGATCTGCTTCCACTGACCTTTGACAGAAATAATTTCGAGTGAGTCATCCGGGACTGTCGCGACATAGCATGATTTTACAACGTTGTTCATCGGGTCCACAACAAATGTGTCCAGCCCACAATTTACCTTGTTGGCAGCGACCTCGCGATACGTATGGTTGCTGCCATCGTTGCCTTGACCATAGCGCACCAACTGAACAACAGATTTGTCGGTCGTGCAGGGCCTTTCGCCGCCAGAGCAGATTTCCCAACCGGTAATGTCAGAATACTCAATGCCTGCTTCACAGTGCTTATGGACGTTTGGGACCGGGTCATATCCAAAGGTGTGTATGCTGCATGCGACATTCCCCTGTGCATTGGGGGCCACAGGAACCATGATCCACGCATCATCCGTCCCATACTTCATGTAATAGGGTCGGTCCTTGTCGCCATTTACAAAGCAATTTGTCCCTTCTGTGCCGCATTTATAGGTATTCTCGGCGACATACTGGTCCATCCCCGTCAATATCTGGTATTCGCAGGTCTTTGCGCCGGGTTTGACGTTGCCCAAGCTGTTATTGCAGGGAATAAGTCCGCCATCCCGTCCCACGCCTGCCGTCGTAATAGTCCAGTCCTCGCCGCTGCCGTAACGAAGACGCACGGGATCAGTTGTGTTGATCACGCACCAACCGCCTGCATCGCCGCACGATACCCACCCCCCTGATTGCGCGACGGCAGGCGACGGCGCGCCAACGCCAATGAGAAACAATCCAACTGCGGTAAAAAACACTTTAGTGTAAAGACTTCTGATCATTCTACTCTTCCCTCAATGGGCCAAAAATTTGCCCTGCGCTGACCGTAACAGCCTTTCGCATTTTTACCGAAGCTAATCCGTCTGAAGAAATCTTTTACGGTTGACCGTCGGCGTGGGCATATTTTCTTGGAAGATAGAACCGAGGGTCTTTCGAACCGAGGCACCCCAAAAGCTTCAGGTTTATTTTACGCCTTAACAGTCAGCAACTTCCTCGCTAACGTCCCGGTATGACGAACGAAGGCGACCTTCTCCACACCGTTACGGCGGACGCAATTTCCGACACGCGCAGGCGGGTTGGCAAAGCACTGGTATGGGGATCCGCCGGGCTGTTTTTAGCACTGGCCGCCTGGCAAATGGCCTTTGATACCGGGCGCGTGACGAGTGGTTTCGACACGTGGCGACCCGTGCTTTATGCCTATATGCTCTGGGCCACGGCGCTTTGTGCCGCTCAGGTGATCGTGAATGGTGAAAAGGGCAAACGCACGCTTTTCGTGCTGCCCGCCGCCCTGTTTGTGATCAGCCTTGTGGTCTTTCCGCTGCTCTTTGCGCTTTATATATCGTTTACCGACTGGAACCTTGCATCGCCCAATGGACCGCAGCCCAACGGCTGGGACAACATGCGCGAGATGTGGAATGATACGTTTTACTGGAACGCGTTGAAAAACATGGTCTATTACGTGCTGGCGGTCAGTGTGGAATACGTCATCGCCTTTGGTCTGGCCCTGCTGTTGAACGCGCAGATCAGGGCGCGCAAGTTCTTCCGTGTGGTGTTTTTACTGCCGCTGATGCTGAGCCCTGTGGCCGTGTCGTGGATGATCGGAAAATCCATGCTGGAGGTCCGCTTTGGCCCGATCTCACGCGTGTTGCGCGAAATGGGCATTGAACCGAGCTTTTTTGGCACCCCGGAGATCGCCCGCTTCATGATCATGGCCATGGACGCATGGACGTTTATTCCCTTCATGATGATCATGCTGCTGGCTGGTCTGCAGGCCCTGCCGCGTGAAATCATAGAGGCCTCGAAAGTCGATGGCGCATCCGGCTGGCAAAGCTTTCGCGAAGTGATATTCCCCCTGATGCTGCCCGTATCGGTCACAGCCGTGGTGATCCGCATTATCTTTAAACTCAAGCTCGCCGATATCATCATTAACGTGACATCTGGAGGACCCGGCGGGGCAACCGACAGCGTGACAAGTTTCATATTCCGCGAATACCGGGACCGCTCGAACGTGGGCTACGGGACCTTGCTGGCGATGGTCTATCTCGTCCTGATCGTCATTTTCGTAACGCTCATGCTGAAACTCGTGAGCCGCTGGATGGAGCGTCCTGCATGAGCGCGGTTTTCAAAGATCACGAGGGCGACCAGCGCATGCCGACGAAATGGTGGGTCAGCCGCATTGCCATTTATGCCGCCCTGATCACATGGGCCTTTGTCTGTCTGTTCCCGATTTTCTGGACGATCACCACGTCTTTCAAGCTCGCGCCAGACGTGATGAAGGGCAATATGATCCCATGGGTCGACTTCGTCCCGAAATGGCGCGGCTGGGAAAGCTTAGGCTTGTCGCCCCGCCTCATCGGCGAGGTTTCCACCGTGCGCGAAGAGTTCTTCAAACGCTTCTGGAACAGCGCCATCGTCGCCATCTCCGCCTCCACCCTCGCGGTGGTGCTTGGGTCACTGGCGGCCTATGGCCTGTCGCGGTTCAACTACCGCTTTGGATTCATGCGCAATTCCGACATCTCGTTCTTTTTCCTCAGCCAGATGATCCTGCCCCCGGTGGTTCTGGCACTGCCGTTTCTGGTGCTGTACCGCTCGCTGGACCTGCTGGACAGCCGCATCGGTCTGATCCTGCTTTACACGCTGATGGTGCTGCCGATTGTCATCTGGATCATGCGCGACCAGTTTCAGGGCATCCCCGTGGAACTGGAAGAAGCAGCATTGGTCGACGGGCTTGGCATCTGGGGCGCGTTCATGCAGATCGTCCTGCCCATCGCCCTGCCCGGCATGGTCGCCGCCTTTATCCTCAGCCTCGTGCTGTGCTGGAACGAATATTTCTTTGCCGCCCTTCTGACGGCCACGAACTCAACGACGCTGCCGGTGATGGTGGCCTCTCAGACCGGATCGCAAGGCATCAACTGGTGGTCCATGGCCGCCCTGTCGACCGCTGCGATCTTTCCGTTGATAATCGTCGCTGTGTTTCTGGAGAAATACATTATCAAGGGCATGGCAGCCGGGGCGGTGAAATAAACGCGGCACAATGACCGCTCCCGGCTGAGGGTGTGTGGAAACTCGCTTGGTTTCTCGACGATGAGGACGTTTCAACCGATTTTGTGGAGGTATCCTGATTTTGGGCCACTTTTGCGCCTTTTGCTCCGGAGAGGGCTGAATCTGCGCACTTGTGACGTTTGCTGCGATACGATTTGAGCTGAGCGCCGCCCATCAGGCCGGAATGGCGGCCAGAAGCCCACGTACACCGATTAGGTTAATCATGCGCTTGATGTTGTAGGCGAGGACATGGAATGCCATCTCGGTGCGGACATTCTTGAGCGTGCGCATCCGGAAGTGCGCCGCCCCCATCCACGCTTTGATCGTGCCGAATGGGTGCTCGACCGTTGAGCGACGCAGTTTCATCAATGTGGGTTCGCTGCTCATGCGGTCGCGCATCTCGTCGACCAGATGTTCGTGTTCCCAACGTGTGATCCGGCGCTCTTTTCCGGTGGTGCAGCGCGCCTTGACCGGGCAGGTCTGACAGACGTTGGTCCAGTAGCGTCGCACGATCAAGCCGCCTTCTTCGGTCGTATAGCGGTAAGTCAGCGTCTCACCTGCCGGGCATCGGTAAAGATCCGCATCCGCGTCATAGGCAAAGTCGGCCTTCACATACATGCCCTTCTTGCGATTGCCCGAAGTCTCGGGCCGGGGGAGGGTCGGGGTGATGCCATCCTCGTGACAGGCCAGGATTTCGCGGCCGCTGAAGTAGCCCTTGTCCACTGCCCGGCAGGGTATTGCGAAGCAATATCCCGAGAGGGAGCCACCGCGCTCATTTCGTCACGTCTGAGAGCGGCCTTTGCCGCCTTGGCTATCGGCGACAGTTGTTCACGGTCGTGCCCGGCATTGATGTCGTGCCCGGCATTGATCACGTCATGTGTGACAATCAGATGGGTCTCGGTATCCACCGCGGACTGGGCGTTGTAGCCAACAAAACCGCTGCCCTTGGCGCTGGTGGCCATGGAGCGGGCATCCGGATCCGTCAGGGATATCTGACTGTCCGGGCTTTCCCTGAGCGCCTGGCCGATGTCCACCAAGCGTTCGATCTCCTGCCGGATACGCGCGCAGCGTTGTGCCAGATTGGCGACCTTCTCGGCCCGGACCTCACCCTCTTCCTGACGGTCGATCCGGACCATTTCATCGAGGTAGCGCTCGATACTCGCAATCAGATGGGTGGTGCGGCTCGCGATCTTGCCCTTGGTAAAGTTCTTGTCTCGATTATTGTCCGCCTTGAATTTGGAGCCGTCGATGGCAACACAATCCCCCTTCAGCACCCCGATCCGGCGACAGAGTTCGACGAACTGTGCACAAGTTCGCCGAATGGCGGGACCGTTATCGCGGCGAAAATCAGCGAGTGTCTTGTGGTCCGGGACCAATCGCCGCGTCAGCCACATCACCTCAACATTGCGACCAGCCTCCCGCTCCAGCGCGCGGCTGGAGGGCACGCGGTTCAGATAGCCGTAGATAAACAGCTTAAGCGGTTGGTGTGGATAGCTCCTGCTCCACCCGGCGTCGCAATGCGCCATACTGCAGTTGTCTATCACTGCTATGAAAGGAGCTACCCAATGCAAGTTACAACAATCGGTATCGATCTGGCCAAACATGTTTTTCAGGTTCACGGAATTACTGAGGATGGAGAGGTTGTCTTCAATCGAGCGATCCGGCGCGCACAACTCATGCAGTTCTTCATCAATCTGGAGCCCTGTTTGATCGGCATGGAGGCATGCGGGTCCAGCCACTATTGGGCGCGAGAACTGACCAAGCTTGGGCACGATGTTCGCTTGATCCCAGCCAATTATGTGAAGCCCTATGTCAAACGCGGCAAATCTGACGCGAATGATGCCGAAGCTATATGTGAAGCGGTGACACGCCCGACGATGCGGTTTGTTGCGCCCAAATCCGAGGAACAGCAGGCCGTCTTGTTCCTGCATTGTGCGCGCGATTTGATCGTCAGGCAACGAACACAACTCAGCAACATGCTTCGCAGTTTGCTCGCCGAGTTTGGTGTCATCATTCCACAAGGAACCGGAGCCGCAGTCAAATACGCCAAAGGTGTTCTGGAGGGAGAAAAGCCCGCCCTTCCGCAAATCGCAATTGATGTTCTGAAACAACTTAGCCACCAACTTGTCGCTATGCATCTCCGGTTCCGCTGGTACGAGATGCGCATGCGACTTCATTCGAAACTGGACAAACGCGTTATGCTGTTGCGCACGATCCCAGGCGTTGGCCCTGTGACCGCGTCCGCCATTGTTGCCACTATCGGCGACGCAAAACAGTTTAAGAATGGTCGACAATTTGCAGCGTGGCTGGGGCTCACACCTCTGAACATGTCGAGTGGCGGAAAAGAACGATTAGGACGGATCACAAAAATGGGTGACCGATACATTCGGCGTCTTTTGGTGACCGGGATGACAGCGAGATTGCGGCAAATGAAAGTGAATCCTGACCGCGTCGATCCATGGGCTATCGGCCTTCTTGAGCGCAAACCTGCTCGACTGGCGACCGTTGCAATGGCAAACAAGACTGCTCGAATTGTCTGGGCGGTGTTAACCAAGAACGAATACTACCGGCCTCACACAGCCTAACAAAAGGAACACCCGAGACAGCAAGACCTACGAAATGATGGCGCACAGTCAGCCCGCCAACCAAGACACCCCGTCGAATGTCCAGGACACATTGTTGTTCGATAAGCCGTTTGGGACTTGGTCGCGGAAACCATCAGGGCCGGCGGCTACGAGTGCCGCGCAAACAGGCCGGACACACGTCTGCTTCTGACCAGTGCGAAATTACTTCAAATATGTCTTGCTATGCAGGAGCTATCCACACAGGACAGATGGGTAATAGCCGGGCCGCCCTGTCCGCGCCGGCGCCGTCCACAGGAAACCGATCGCCTCAAGGTCGATCTCCTCCACAAAGAGGTCAATCACGCGAACCGCATTGTCCTCGTCGATCCAGTCTTCCAGCCGGTCCGGAAAAAGCGTCATCTGACTTCGATCTGCACCTTCGATATATCCCGACATGCACGCCTCCTATTCTTGACGGGAAGCATACAACATCCAGAGTTTTCACACACCCTCAGCCCAAACCGGTCATTGCTCTGATCTTGCTGCGCGCGCAGCAGAAGAAGTGCTGCAGGTGCGCGGTTGCTGACGCCGCTATGCAGCGGAAGAATTGCCATTCGTCCTGCGCATAGCGTAACCTTGGGAGTTAAGGATCAGGTCGCGGACGAAGCCGACATCCCCCAAGCGCCCGCTTTCGCTATAAGGCCAAAAACGGAGCTTTGCGCCGACGGTAGAAACGTATGGGTTCTGATCGATCTCAGCGGTGCGGTTCTCGGACCGAGCTATCACCCCGATCGGGCACATCGTCAGGCGCGGTTTTCCGATCTTTGCGGATTATCTACAAAATGAACATTAGTTAATTTGCGATCAGAAAAAATTTACATTTTCATCGCGCCGCATAGAATTAAATAATTAATGAAGCTATTAGGTAAAAAAATTTATGTGGATCAAAGGGCTAGGTGGGATATACTTCGGTGCGTTTGGATCCGAAGCAGGCCAAACACTGTTTGGGTTTGACAGCGAAGAAGGCGGCCTGAAAGAGGTTCGTACTGCGAGCGGATCGACTTTTACACCATATTCTATTGTAACCGAAGTCTTCGGGGAAATCATGGTGTCGGGTAGACCTCATGGAGTGGAAGGTGACGCCGTTGGTTACGAGCTGTATCATTTCAACGACGATGGTGCGCTGTCCCTTTTTTCTGACATTACGCATGGGTCCGCATCCTCCTTTTTTGATTTAGACACGATCGTGCCGGGCTTTGAAGATGATGGCAGGATTTTGGCGCTCGAAGGCGGAGGCGATCGGGTCCCGACTTTTCTATACACAGATGGCTCAACCAGCAGGCTTTCTGACGAAATTCCGGGAGTTGAAGAGATTACCGGCTTCAAACAGGCCTACCCTCACGATGACGGTTTTATTTTCAGTTATAAGAGCAATCCGGGCTTTTTGCAGTCCTTCCATAGTTACCATTACGACTTCAGAACGGACTGAGCGACGTTTCTGAATTCGTTCGATATACCCATGCATCCGACGTATATAAACGCTTGGAATCAGTGGACAGCAAATGGTCGGGTGTTTGCCGATATCAGAGGATGGACTCCGGATTCCAGCGAAAGCGTATCAGGCCTTTGGGAATTGGTCGACGGGGTTTGGACATATCTAACAATGTCTGTCTCGGAAAACTCCATCTTTGGTGCGCGTCCTGCGATGGTTTTTGACGGGGAGGTTTACGTTATAGGTCATGGTCAAGCGGGCAACAATTTGTACAAGGTGACCGCAGATGATGTCGAAGTCGCTGCGCCCTCATCCTTCGAACTTACCTATCAGTACGTCCTGCCACTTAGGCCCATCGTTTACGATGGGGATGTCTACTTTTACACGGAGTCCGCACGTATCGACACGGGATCGTTTACCACACTGTACAAGGGCCTTATTCGTTTAACACCCGATGGACATGCAAGTATTGCATCGACGTTTGGAAAGGAAAACCTGCCGTTGCCATCGGTGGTCATCGATTTTGATATGCAGACCTACCAGGGTTTTCGAACAGATGATAGCGCTGACCTTATTTATGTAGTTGAAAATGGGGAAACTAGGATACTTGAACTTCCGACCGGAAAGTTCTCTTTACATGGGTTTCTCGGCGGAACGTTTTATGCCAGTGCAACTGATCTCGAAGGAAATTTAGGTTTATTCGCTCTAGTTGAAGACGATTGGATCAATGTAATCAGCTTAGATGGTTCGCGACCCATTACAGATCTAACTCGGTTCGTTCAAATGAACGTCGTCAGTGATGCGGCAGATGTTTGGCTAGGAGACGAAACGTCAGAGCATGTTAATTCGGGCGAAAAAGATAGCATCGTTTACGGTAGAGCGGGAGATGACGTGTTGCGGGGTGGGATCGGTAACGACACTCTGTACGGTGATGAAGGCAACGATCGCTTGAATGGTGGAGAGGGCGAAGACACGATTTCTGGTGGTGTAGGCGATGACACGGTCTTTGGCCGACAGGGCGATGACGACATCGATGGTGGCGCCGGGAACGATAATCTCGCCGGAGAAACTGGCAATGACGACATCGACGGCGGCGCGGGGGATGACCGGCTGCGGGGGGCAAGCGGCAATGACGAGCTCGACGGCGGTGACGGGAACGATACTGCGTTCGGCGGAGAGGGCGACGACATCCTGCGCGGCGGCGCGGGCGATGATGCGCTCATGGGCAACGGCGGTGCGGACCAAATTTTCGGCGAGGACGGCGCCGACACGCTGTTCGGCCAGACCGGCGCGGATCAAATGCTCGGCGGCGATGGAAACGACTATATGGGCGGCGGCGGCGGAGACGATGTGCTCGACGGCCAGGCAGGTGATGACACCATGTTCGGCGGCTCGAATGATGACACGCTCTTTGGCGGCGCCGGCAATGATCTGATAAATGGTCAGCAGCAGGATGACGACCTGTTCGGCCAGTCGGGTAACGATACACTCTTTGGCGGCGACGGGTTCGATCTGCTCGATGGCGGCACGGGGAATGACACGCTCTTTGGCGGCAACTCTGGCGACACGCTCATTGGTGGTGCGGGTATCGACGTCATGGATGGCGGCACAGGCTTCGATGTCTTCGAATTCAACGCGATCTCGGAGTCGGCCTTTGGGTACGCCGACACGATCTCGGGCTTTGACGGTGCGGGCGCGGGAGGAGGCGATACCATCGATGTGGCAGGAATCGACGCGAACACGAACGTGGTCGGCGACCAGGCCTTCACCTTCCTGGGTGCTGTCACCTCAGCCGTGGGCCTGAGCTTCGGCGCAAGGGCGCTCTGGGTGCAGGAGTTCGGTGGTCAGACCCGGCTTTACGGCGAGGTCAACGGCGACGGCATCATCGACCTGGAGCTCCGCATCAACGACGGTCCCGGCACCGACGCGACAGATTTCACGGCAGGGGATTTGTTTTTGTGAGAGCAATGATGATCCCTCTAAGAAGGGGTTTGACCGCTTTGTCGGCTATTGCTTCTGCTGGGTAATGTCTCTGAGCCGATGGATCGACCTGCTGGCCAAATCGTCGACAATAAGACCACACACGCAAAAGACTTTTTCCACGGGCATTGCGCTGCCCAAGCAGAGCAAATCGCTTCGACATCACTCAGCAGGGCCGATTAAGTGAACGAACATGCGAAACTGCTGTCAATCTGCGAGATTCAAACACGCTTTGAACGACTGCTCTAGCGACAACATGCTACGTCATAACGTATTTATGGCCACGGCTACGAGCGGATGCTGCGTCAGCGAGAACGAAAAACCCAAGGTCGGGTTTGTCCCGCACAGCGGACTTTATCCCATCTCTTTCGCGATATCCTTGGTCTGCTCATAGAGACGGCGGAACAGGGCGTAGTGCTTTTCATAGATCGGGTCCGGGGTGGCTCGCACGGTTTCCTGCACCGGGTTCCAGTCGGTGATATCCGCGCGCCTAACTGTACCAATTGCCAAAGCGGCAAGAAACGCATCGCCATAGGCCGCGCCGGACGTTTTTTCGCAGACCATCTGATCAATCCCCGTAACATCCGACGTCGCCTGCAGCCAAAGGCGGTTTTTCGTGCCACCCCCAACAGCAAGCAGGCGGGTCGGGCTTTGACCTGTTTCGGCAAAGGTGTCCGTCACATGCCGCGTGCCATAGGCGATCCCCTCGATCAGCGCGCGATACATGTCGCCGCGCGTATGGGTCAGGTTCAACCCAAAGAACGCACCTTTCGCATTCATGTCGTGGATCGGGGTCCGCTCTCCGGAGAAGTAGGGCAACATCACGAGCCCATTCGCACCGGGTGGGCTGGTGGCCGCTTCCTCAGCCAGCGTCGGGAATGCAGCATCTACCGCAAGATCGCGCGCAAACTGATCCCGGAACCAATGTGTCAGCGTCCCCGAGGTCGCAAGGCCCGCCATCGCGGTATGCGCGCCTTCAAATAGCCAAGGCGCATACCAGATGCGCGGATCAGGGGTCCGACCAGCGGTGCGCAGGACAATGAAAATGGTCGAGCCATACATCATCATCATGTCACCCGGTTGATCGACACCCACCGAGAACGCCTCTGCCGCCGCATCAATGGTGCCCGCCGTGACAGGCGTGCCAGCCGCAAGCCCGGTCGCCCCTGCCGCCGCCTCGGTGATGGTCCCGGCGATTTCATTTGACCACAAAAGCCGGGGCAGCTTGTCCAGTGGCAGGATATCCGGCGCAAGATCATCGACCCAGCCCTGCGTCACGACATCATAAAGCGGTGAGAAACTCGCCGCTGTGAAATGATCAATCACCACCTCACCCGTGAGGCGTTGCACCAGAAAACTGGTCGATGTCAGGATATGGGCAGTGTTTGCGTAAATCTCGGGGCGTTGTCGTTTCAGCCAGAGGATCTTGGGCCCGACCGATTGCGATGTCAGCGCATTGCCGCAGCGCGCGATGATCGTGTCTTCGCCGATGCGCTCAGTGAGTTCACGCACCTCCGCTTCGGCCCGCCCGTCGACACCGTAAAGCACACCGTTCATCAACGGCGTGCCTCGGGCATCCACCGGCAGCATGCAGGGGCCAATCGCGCTGCAGGCAACGGCCTTGATATCGGCGGGATCTATCCCGCTGTCGTTTAGTATGGTCCGGCACACATGCACGAAATCGCCCCACCAGTCTTCTTCCGGACGGTGTTCCGCCCAGCCCGGTTGCGGCACAAGCATCTTATGGCCCCGCGCCGCCTGCGCGTGAATGTGGCCCGTTTCATCCACCAGAACGCCCTTGGTTTCATATGTGCCGATGTCAATGCCGAGCGTGTAGGCCATCAAGTTCTCTCTTCCCTTGTCGCCGTTTGAGTTGACGATTTCCCATCAAACGGGACGCGCCCCCAAAATCTGAAACCAAACCTGCCAAATCAATGCACGTCGCAGGTGCCGCTGTGTATAGGGCAGATAGAACGCCTTACCAACCTGTGCACAACAAAAACGCAGCAAGGCCGACCAGTTGCGCCGCGTTCCATAGCCGACACAAGACCCGCGCGGTGATCTGGTCTTGCGATGGCAAATCGGTCTATGCTCGCACCAGCATCAGGGAGAAGACCAACATGGCATTGAAAACGCGGCATTGGGACAGACTTGGCAACGGCGGGCTGACTTTTACGGAACTCGGGTTCGGCACCGCCCCTCTGGGCAACCTTTACCGCGCCATCAGCGACGAGGACGCGCGCGCCACGCTGGATGCCGCATGGCAGGGGGGCGTTCGCTATTTTGACACGGCACCGCTTTATGGGCTGGGCCTGTCGGAGACGCGGCTCAATCCTTTCCTGCGCGACAAACCAAGGGATGAATACGTGTTGTCGACCAAGGTGGGGCGGCTCATGCAGGCCTGCGATGCCCCTTACCGTTCCGGGATTGGCAAATGGTTTGACGTCCCGCAACGGCGCGAACAATACGATTATACCTATGACGGCGTGATGCGTTCGTTCGAGCATTCGTTCTCGCGCCTTGGGGTTGATCGCATTGATATTCTCTATGTGCATGATCTGTGTGTCTTTTCACATGGCTCGAAAGAAGCCTCGGACATGCGGATCGAAGAGTTCTTTGGCGGGCGGGGCTATGATGCGATGATCTCGCTGCGTGATCAGGGGCTAATCCGCGCCATTGGCGGCGGTGTGAATGAATGGGAAGTCTGCCAGACACTGGCTGAGCGGGGTGATTTTGACCTCTTTCTGTTAGCCGGGCGCTACACGTTGCTGGAACAAAAAGCGCTGGACAGCTTTCTACCGCTTTGTGATAGCCGCGGGATCGGCATTGTAACGGGCGGGCCTTATAATTCTGGCATATTGGCTACAGGTGCCAAGCCCGGCGCGTTTTACAATTACGATCCGGCACCTCAGGAAATCATGGACCGGGTGAACGCAATCGAGGCGGTGTGCACGGAGCATGGTGTGCGCATGGTGGATGCCGCTTTCCAGTTCCCGCTTTTGCACCCGGCTCATGTGGCCGTCATTCCCGGCGGTCAGGGTGTGGGCGAAATGCAGGCCAACCTGGAGGCAGCACAGGCCGAAATCCCTGCGGCCCTTTGGGCGGACCTCAAGGCCAAGGGCCTCATGCGCGAAGATGCACCGGTCTGACGTTGGTATGAAAATCGACGCACATCAGCATTTCTGGCAGCCTGCGCGAGGTGATTACCACTGGATGCCGCAAGACAATGCCACCCTGAACCGCGCTTATGCGCCGCATGATCTGGCGCAGATACTGGCGGCCCATGATATCGACGGCACGGTTCTGGTTCAGGCCGCCGCGACGCTGCATGAAACCGAATACATGCTGGGCCTTGCGGATGCGTCGCCCTTTGTCAAAGGCGCCGTCGGTTGGATTGATTTCGAGGACCCGTCCCATCTGAAACATCTGGAAAGCTGGGCGCAGCATCCAAAGTTTCTGGGTGTACGCCCGATGATTCAGGATATCCCGGATGTCGACTGGATGCTGCGTCAGGATGTGCGATGGGCTTACGCTGCGCTGATTGATCTGGATCTGACCTTTGATGCGCTCGGGTTTGCGCAACATATCCCGAATTTCCTGACGATTGCTCAACGTTATCCAGCCCTCAGGGTCGTCTTTGATCACGCGATGAAACCACAGATCAGGGACCAGCGTGCAGGCAAGGACATATTTCCGGCATGGGCCGAGGGCATGCGTCGACTGGCGCAGGAAACCAGCGGCATGTGCAAGATGTCAGGCTTGGTGACAGAGGCGGATGACGCTTGGCAGGTCGAGGATCTGGCCCCCTTTACTGCCCATGTGCTTGAGGTGTTTGGCCCCGATCGCGTGATGTGGGGGTCTGACTGGCCGGTGTGCCGTCTGCAGGCTGAATACGACGTTTGGTACGCAGCTGCGCAAACGCTCACAAGAGGTTTGAGTGCAGACGAACAGGCGGCGGTTTTTGGGGGATCGGCCGCGCGGTTTTACCGGTTGAGTTGAGCGTCCAGAAAGGCGTACAGCGCGTGATCATCGTCACGCTTTGCCACTGGCGTCGAAACCAGCCATGCGGCGGCAGCCTGCGCGCGCGGCAAGGCCTCGTTCATGCTGGCCCCTTGGGAAACGAATGCGGCCAAGGCCCCGACAAACATGTCCCCAGCGCCATGGGTGGACGCGACGGCAACATCCCAGGCCGGATAGGTGGACCCGTCATAGGTCACTCCCTCCCCACCCAGCGTGGTGAGAACATCTGCTTTCTGCGTCAGGTCAGCATAAAATGCCGCCTCAACCCGGTTGACGATCAACAGATCGACACAGGCCAGCATATCATCTGAGAGCGCTCTGGCCGGTGCGGCATTCAACCAGACAGTCGCCCCTGCGGCCTGCGCCCTTTGTGCGATTGCCAGATTAACCTCGTGCGGGATTTCATTCTGGAGCAGCACAAGGGATGTCTCTGGCGGGATTTCGATCTGGTCTGCATCAATGGCAAGGTTGGCGGCAGAGACAATCACCGCACCATACTCTCCGGCATCATTCACGATGGCACTGCTCATGCCACTGGGACCGGGATCGCGCTGCAATTGGCTGATATTCAATGGACTTGCCGCAAGACGCGCGCGCAGAACGTCGCCAAAGGCATCGCTGCCCGCCCGGCCTGCAAAGTGAACGGTTTCACCCAAACGGGCCGCAGCCAGCGCCTGATTGCCCCCTTTGCCGCCAAAAACATAATCCACGCCTGACCCCGCAAGCGTTTCATCAAGAGCAGGTATGTGCGCAGCGCGAACGACCACATCAAGATGTAGCGCACCGACCACCAGAATGGTCATTTCAGCATGGCCGCCTGTACCAGACGCATGGACAAGGGCGCATCCTGTCGGGCGATGGCCGCTTGCAGATCAGCGTCCCCGGCGAGGCTCTGCGCAATCGCGCGCAGACGGTTCACCACGTCGATATTGGTGCGCGCCTCTGCGACAGGATCAAGGCCGGAATGGTCCGGGAACGTATCGAAATAGATCGCGCCATCATATCCTGCACGCGTCAGTTCCACGAGCAGTTCAATGGTCTGCACGGGATGCACGGCACCCACCATCAGCCCGTTGTCCCATTTGCCGTAGCCATCGTTAAGATGCACACCAAGGATGCGCGAATGACGCGCCACGAGGGCGGCGGCAAAGGCGGGCATCTCATCGGCATAAAGCACATGGGCAAAATCAAGGGTGACACCGGTATTGGGCCGGTCAATCTCCTTGAGCGCAAGAAGGGTCGTGGCCGCATCGGGCATCAGGGCAAAGGCGCGCGGCTCATTGGGTTTATATTCCAACGCGATATCAAGGTCCGGGTTGTGATCCGCAACCTCAGTGATCGCCGCGATCGTGTTTTCCCACGCGCGGGCATAGTCCATCTGGAACGAATAGTCGAAACCATCCTGCCCCATCCAAAGCGTCATCAAACGCCCGCCCATATCCGCCAGCACGTCAAGCCCGCGCTTGGTTTCGTCAATCGCCGCGCGCCGGACGCTGGCATCAGGATGCGTGAAGGCCCCCAGTTTATACCCCGGATCCGTATAATACCGCATGGCCATGCCGTTGAGCACCATACCACTGTCCTGCAAAGCATCCGAAAGCTGGGCAGGCGTGTCGTTTGCAAAATGATCCGGGTAATTCAGATCCGCCGCCGTGAGCCCTGCCGTTGCCGCGCGCGCCAGCAGATCAGCGGTTGTGACCTTATTTTTCCCCGGCCAATAGGCGTCGGCACCGATTTTGAATGCATTGAGCCTTGCAGCAAACAGGGGTGTGTTTTCTTGTTTCATGACCGAACCTTAGTCAGTCTGACAAAGACTGGCAATTTCCATTTTGAAAGGATGCTTATCGCAGCAGCAAGACCATCCGGTCACCGCTCAAAACGCTGGATCAAACGTGTGCGCAGTCATTCTGCCAATGCGATACTGCTGATACGGATCATATGAAATAGAGTCGCTGCCTGCGCCACTGACGCATCACCGGTGTTCGTGTCGGGCGCACAAAGCGTGCCGGTCACCACCACAGCTTTGCCGTGAAGCGTCCGGCCTTCATCTTCGGGTCGGTCGAACAGATCAACGAATGTGCCATCCGCAAGCGCAAGCAAGACAATACATCCCGCTGCGGTCAGGTTGCCATTTGCGTCCTCCACCAGTGTTCTGTGCCGCGGGTTGAAATCTGGCCGGTATTCACCTGCAACACGCACGATCTGCCCTACATTCCTCTTGAGGTCAGATGCGTTTATGATCGGTGGCGCATCACTCATGACTTGGCGTTGAATGTCGTGGCGCGATTGCCGTGCGTACCGGTGGCCAGATGCTCATCATGGAACGTTTTGCCAGCTTCAGCCTCAGTACCATACATCTGGAACGCCCAACTTCTATCTACAAACTCGGCAGCCCATTTCCGCAATCTTGCGATCTCGTCCTTCAGTTCCTTGCCCGACATCGTTTCCTTAGCGGCCTTGATCCGGCTTGCTGCGCTGACCGCGTAGCTTTCCAGTGTCACATTGTCAGCCCCATCTTTGGCCACAACGCCCGCCCAATGGAAATTCCACGTATGACCACTTGATTTAAACCCCGGCATATCGCCTTCGGTCACCATGGTATACGCACTTCCAATGTCCGGGTTTGCATAGCGGTTGATACCGACGTGCTTGTCAAACGCCTTGCGGCCCTCTTCTCCAAGCGCGTGATACATCCGCCGCGCTGACTTTGCGCTGCGCGGCTTGATGAACCAGAAAAAAGGACCGATTGAGCGGTAGTGCACCCCTTTGGTCAAAAAGCCCTCACTGGCGTCGGTCCCGAAGAACGCCTTTATGGCCTTTGGAAACATCTCTTTGGAGTAGGCCTCAGGATTGCCCGAGGCTTTGCTGTCACCAATTTCGGTCGTCGCCTTCGGGCTGGACCGTGTACCCTCTACTCCCATGACCGTGCGGGCCACCTTGCCGCAATCGGTCCACATGGCCAGAATATCATCATCGGTGACGCCCATATCGTCTGCCTTGTCACCTGCGTTGATTTCTTTGAGCTTTTTCGTTCGGTCATGGTCGACATCCGCAATCGCCGTTTCACGCAGATATGGTGCGACCCGATAAATATCGTTTCCTTCCAGCTCCATCAAATCAGTCGTTTGGGTCAGG
This sequence comes from Roseobacter litoralis Och 149, assembly GCF_000154785.2. NCBI lineage: Bacteria > Pseudomonadati > Pseudomonadota > Alphaproteobacteria > Rhodobacterales > Roseobacteraceae > Roseobacter > Roseobacter litoralis. Next base: position 702,804 of record NC_015730.1, on the reverse strand, counting down.
CCGATGGCTGAGGAGGCCGCGAGCAACTTGTCATCCCCATCCTTGATGATTTCTGGCGTGGCATAAAGCGACGCACCCCCACCGCTCTTGTCCTGCGGGACAGCCGACTTTCGCGAATCACTAAGACGCCATTGGGGCGGCGGGTCTGCAGATGTCGCAGCATAAGCCTGCAAAACCGGTGTCACACCAGCTCCGCTGTCTGCCATGCGTTGCAGCGCCGAGAGGCGATCTACAGAGACACTCTGATCTGCTTTCGCCTGCAAACCGCGTCCAGCCTGTCGGACCTGCCGCGACGGGTTGTTCGCGAACCTCTGACGTTTCTCAATCGGCTGAGCGGTACACCTCATACGGGAAATTATAGTATACCATGGCCCCTGCCACAAGTAATCATGGCGAACGGCCTCTTTCATTGGCTACTTCTGCGCAGCTTTTGCATCCAATTGGCGGAAATCTGCGCGGAACTGTACGATCCGTACAACGTGCACCCATCTGGTGTCCGCCTCACCCAAAACACAACCCGTGGGCAGGTGTCACAACGTCTTACGCCGCTTGTGGCGGGCCATGGGCTATCAGTTCCTACGTCAATATGATCGACCGCTGGTCCGGATCATCGGGAAAGACCCGACCGTTTTCGACGCACTGAAAGATGTGTTCAAAAACCACGCCCGGATTGCCGTCTTGTTTGGCATAGCGGAAATAATTGTGACCCGTCGGCATGTCATACGCCGTATTGATGTCATCGCAATCGACCTGAAATACGTTACGCGGGGTCTTTTTCATATCCTCGGGCCCGGTATGGCCCAACCGGCGAGATGCCACCTTGTTTCTGAGGTTTGCCGCTTTGCTGGCGCGCAACGCAAGATCATCAGAGGCATAATAAACGACCACATTTCGCGACGCATGGCTGATCAATTCACCAGAATTTCCTTCTTGGAGTGTTTCATTCACGACGTCTGCGGCAACGAGGAAGGTGTTGCGAAATAACAGCGGTACGCCGGATGCCAGATCGTATCTGTCCCATTCAACAAGGGTCTGGCGCAAGACACGGTTGCCCATGGAATGCGCCAACATGTTGATGCGTTTCAGGCAGGGTGCCACGTCGGGTTCATTTGCATCCGAGTTTCGCCATTCCAAAAACTTTTCCAGAACGCGAGCAAAGGAATAGCCGCTTTGGTCCGCTGATTTTTGATCGTCCCAATAGTCGTCAACAATCCCAAGGTCATTGTCGCAGGGCCATATGATCGGCACCACCAGCGATTCTTTTTTCTTTTTCTGATCACAAAGTTCTTGCAGTTCGCCTGCCATCCGAAACACGTCTTCCGGAAGATTGTTAAAGCCATGCACAAACAACAGGACTTGCCGGTATTCGGACTGCTTCAACCTGAGAAGAAACTCTGCGCTGCCAATTTCTGTGTGATCCTCATCATCGCCCATTTCGCAGAAAAACACGGAATTGCTTGGCGCATTGTTTCTGAGATCGAAGTTGAATTTTCTACCCTTGCGGGATCGTATGCTTTGCTTTGGAAATCGATTGGTTACGAATAACATTGCGTCACTCCCATCTGAAATCTGGAAATTTAAAATTCGTTGCACGTAATACGGGCAGCTTAACAAATAAGAATGTCTCTGTCACTTGGCATAGTCGTGCGGCGTCGGGCGGATTTCGCCATTGCAAAATGCGCGCCCCATCGGACCGCAACACAAGCGTCACTTTTCACCCGCCCGACAATTCAAAAGGCCGCCCAGATGCATTGTTTTAACATGGGTGACAAGCTGTGAGGGTCGCCCTCGCCGCTTTTCTATTTGATGGATAAAAACGCGCAACTTGCGTGTTTGGCGATTTGTTGCGAGGTGCTACCTGCAAACATGCCGCTGAACGTGCCAAGACCACGTCGCCCGGTGATGACGAGATCAGCGCTGTAAAGGTTGACGATCATCATGATTTCATCAAACGCGTCCCCTTCCGCGACTGTAGCACTGGAGGGCGTGATGCCAGCGTTTTGCGCACGGGCCATTGCCGACTTTATGACATCTGAGGTGAGCCCGCTACCGCCCGATGCCAGCTTTTCATGGTCGGATTTGTCCACTGCCTTGTTTTCCAAAGCGTGTATCAGGTGGACTTCGCCGCCAAAGGCTTCGGACAACTTGCACGCGGCGTCCACACCACGGGTCGCGGCGTCCGACCCATCCACAGCGACGACTATTGACTGAAACATAGGTCCTCCGATCATTCATGCTCACCGCGACCAGAGCAGGATTTCGGCTTGGCGTCTTTGCTTTAAGTCAAGCCCGACCCCGTTTTGCCCCATTCATGTCCGCGGCACCTGACAAATCTCAGTGAAAGTGATTCGAAACGGGGGTTTTATCCACTGTTTCAACCTCCCTTTGGCCAGACCATCGAAATATCAAACGGACTTTTGGCCGGGTGACTGCCCCCTCAATTCGCTTGAAAAACAGGGTAGTTTTGACTGTTAGCGGCCAAACTGGAAAAAACTTCTTACCAATTGCGACAAAAAGTACTAAATCCTCGGTCGAGATCAGGGCCAAAGCACACCCGTGCCTTTTGCCGATCCAAATAGGGAGGACGATATGACCATCAAAACAACAAGCCGCCGGAACGCGCTGCGCACTCTTGCCGGTGCTGGTGCCGCAACCTTGGCCGCACCGCATATTGCAACTGCAGCCGGTGAAGGAACAACCTGGAAAATCCAGACGTCGCACACAGGCGGGATTGGCCTTGCGACCTTTAAAGACTGGTGCAGTTCCATCGAAGAGAAAACCGGGGGCGAGCTATCTTTTACCGCTTTTGGCGCCAACGACGTGGTTGGGGACTTCCAGCTCTATGACGCGGTGAAAAACGGCGTTCTTGACGCGGTAAACCCGTTCACGATCTACGCGCAAGGCATCATCCCTGCTGCGACCTTCCTCACCAGCTATCCACTTGGGCTGCGCAACCCACATGAATGGGACGTCTTCTTTTACAGCCTCGGCGGTCTGGAGATTGCCCGCGAACTTTACGCCGCACAGGGCATGAAGTTTATCGGCCCGGTCCACCACGGCCCCAACATCATCCACTCCAAGGTGCCGATCCGCTCCATCGACGATTTTGCCGGTCTGAAAATGCGCATGCCCGGTGGTATGGTCGCCGAAGTGTTCAGCGAAATCGGTGCCGAAACAACCGTTCTGCCAGGCTCTGAAATCTTCCCGGCGCTGGAAAAAGGCACGATTGATGCGGCCGACTTTGTCGGACCTGCGGTGAACTACGCGCTTGGCTTCAGCCAGGTGACAAAGTACATCTCCATGGGCCCTCCCGGTTTTATGTCGCTTTATCAGCCGGTTGACCTGATGGACATCACCGTTGGCCAAGCCGCATGGGATGCCCTGACGCCCCAAATGCAGCAGTTTGTCGAGATGGAGACGCACGTCTATTCTGACATGCACCATGCCGCGATCCAGCAAGCGGATCAGGAAGCTTGGGCCAAGTTTGAGGCAGACGGCACAGAGATCAACCGCCTTAGCCAGGACGATGTCGAACTGATGACCGAAGTGGCCGTTCCGATCTGGTTCGACTACGCCAACCGCGACAAGGACGCGGCACGCGTGTTCAAGATCCAGCTCGATTACATGATGTCCGGCTCTTTGGGGTATGTGACGGCAGAGCAGATCGAAGGTCTGACGCTGAACCTCTGATCGGGGTCAGGTACTGACCAAATCAATGTGACGGCCCGGCGTTCTGTCGGGCTGTCCGTGCGAGACATCCCTTTCTCAACAGGACAAAGACATGCCCAGTCTAAGCTTTACGCTGCCACACTGGCTCTATCTGGTTGGCCTGATCGCCTTTCCACTTATTGCCATGGCATTGGCCCGTCGCCCCCAGCCCGCTGATCGTGAATATTCCTCCGCACTTGGATATATGATCCTTGTGACGGGTGGCATCATCGGGCTGCACCGCTTTTACCTCAAAAGCATGCTCGGCTTTCTGTATTTGCCAGTCTTTTTGTTCATTCTCTATTCAAATGGGCAGGAACAGACGGCACGCAACGCCCTGTCAAATGTTACAAATGAGGTGCGCAGTGCCGAGCGGATGATAGACCGCGAAACGCCAAGGCTGGAAAAGGCCCGCGAGGATGTCATCACATTTACCACCGCGTTGTCGGAGGCGGAGGAAGGGTCATTCGCCGAGAAATCCGCGCAACGCAGGCTGGACCGCGCGACTGGCGGTGTCGAGACGAGTTCCGAGCGCATTGAAGAGGCACAACAGGCCCTCGATGCCGTTGGAGACCGACTGGAAATTGCGACGCAGGCGCGGCTTTTCTGGACGAATGCTGCCAAATACGCGCTCTACACCATTCTGGCTTTTCTGGTGATCGACGCGCTGATGTTGCCCGGGATGGTCAGACGCGCAAATGCCGCGATTGAGCCCGAAGAGATGACGGAGCTCGAACGAGCGCTGGCAAATGCCGCAATAGAAGAAGGCCCAAAAGACGACCGCGAATGGGGCAAGAACTGGATCGACCGTCTCTCGCTCTTTTGTGGTGAGTTTGTCTCGTATTGGGCGGTGATCGCGGTCTTTGTCTATTACTACGAGGTGATCGCGCGCTACGTCTTTAATTCGCCCACCAACTGGGCGCATGAGGCGATGTATCTGATGTTCGGCATGCAATATCTGATTGCAGGGTCTTATGCGATGCTGACCGAGACCCACGTACGGGTCGACATCTTTTACGCGCCGTTGAAAAAGAAATCCAAGGCGTGGGTCGATCTGTTGACGTCGGTCTTTTTCTTTATTTTCGCCGGGACGCTGCTGGTGACCAGCTACATCTTTGCGATGGATGCAATCGCCGTCCCCTCCGGTAACGGGGTGCTGTCCTCATGGGCGCGCGGTGAAATTCCGACCACCGAAATGCTGGCCACCTTCAATATGGCGCAGTTCACAGACCCTGCGATCCGCTGGGGCGAGATCAGCTTTAACGAATGGGAAGTCCCGCTTTGGCCAATGAAATGGGTCATGGTGATTGGCGGCCTGCTATTGGTGCTGCAAGGCGTCTCAAAGCTGGCAAAAGACGTGCGCGCAGTCGCAAGAGGGGCATAAAAAATGGGCATTGAAATCGGAATTGAGCTTCTAACGCTCATCATGTTCGGCAGCCTGTTGGCACTTTTGATGGCAGGCTTGCCGTTGGCCTTTGTGACCGGTGGTCTGGCCTGTGTCTTCCTCTTTATCCTTGGGGACGCACAATCGCTCAACATCGTGCCAAGCCGCATCTTTCCGCTGATGACGAACTACCAGTTATCGGCCATTCCGCTGTTTATCTTTATGGCCGCCATGCTTGAGCGGGCGGGGATCATCAACGATATGTTCGATGTGATCTATAAGGTGCTGGGCGGGGTGCGCGGGGGTTTGGCCGCAGCAACGATCATCGCCTCTACTGTGCTTGCTGCGATGGTCGGCGTGATCGGTGCCGCCGTGGTGACCATGGGCATCATCGCCCTGCCCGCGATGTTGAAACGCGGCTATGACCCCAAGATTGCCATGGGTTCGATCATGGCCGGGGGTACGCTGGGCATCCTGATCCCGCCCTCCATCCTCGCGATCATCTATGCGGTTGTGGCGGAACAATCCGTTGGGGAATTGTTTATCGGGGCCGTCATTCCCGGTCTGATGCTGTCGGGCATGTACATTCTGTATGTTCTGCTGCGCAGCGCGATCAATCCAACCCTTGGCCCGCCCATTCCCATCGAAGAGCGGATATCAACGCAGGAAAAGATCCGTCTGATCGGGAAAATGTCCGCGCCAATTGCCTTGATCGCCGTGGTTCTGGGTGTGATCTTTTCCGGCGTCGCCACCCCGGTTGAGGCGGCAGGCATCGGGACGTTTGGCGCGTTCATCGTCGCGGCCATCCACCGCAAGCTGACGTGGCCAACGGTCCGCGAGGCCTGCCTGACCACGCTGAAAGCCAGCGCAATGGTCATCTGGATCATGTTTGGTGCGACCATTTTCGTTGGTCTTTACGTGCTCGAAGGTGGCCAGCAATTCGTGCAGGACAGCCTTGCCGCCACCGGTTTTGGGCCATGGGGCATCCTGATCATCATGATGATCGTGCTGGTCGTTCTGGGCATGTTCCTTGACTGGGTCGGCATCCTGCTTTTGTGCGTGCCGATCTTTGTGCCGATCATCAAGGCCATGGGGCCGGAGCCTTTTGGCATGACCGATCCGAACGATCTGGTGCTGTGGTTTGGGGTGCTTTATCTGGTCAACATGCAGATGTCGTTCCTGTCGCCGCCCTTTGGCTATGCGCTGTTCTACCTGCGCGGCGTGGCACCGCCCGAAATCCCGATGACGGATATCTTCAAGGCAGCACTGCCCTTCCTTGCGCTGCAAATCGTGGCCCTCGTGATCTGCATGTTCTTTCCGCAGGTGATCACTTGGCTACCCAATCTGGTTTACGGATAACGGTTTAGACAAAACGGCGGCCCCACGGGTCGCCGTTTTTACTTGGGGCGGCAACAGGGCATAAAGGCCTCTATTCAAAGGGCCCAATATTTGACACCCTGCATGTGGCAAACAGACGACGGAGGCACCAATGAGCGACCGGTTTGAAGATGGCATGTCCATAAGGCGCGCCGTTCTCGGAGACGCGCATGTCGACAAGACAGAGGCCGAGCGGCACCCGATTGAGACGCCGTTTCAGACACTGATCACCGAAGCGGCATGGGGCACGGTTTGGGCCAGCGACGGTATCAGCCTGCGCGAACGCTCCATGCTGACGCTTGCCTTGCTTGCCGCCACCAGAAATTTTGATGAAATCCCGATGCATATAAGGGCCACCGCGCGTACAGGTGCCAGCCCGCAGGATGTGATGGAAGCCTTTCAGCATGTGGCGATCTATGCCGGGGTGCCCGCAGCAAACCATGCGATCAAACTGGCCAAGCAGACCTATGCGGAAATGGAAGATGCAGGTGAATGAGCAAACGCGCGCTGTCCCCCAGAAACTGGCAGGTACATCCGCCCGCCCTTGCACCGGCCTATAAAACCAGCCGGTTGCGCGCGCCTGCGCAACCTCTCATCGCGATGGACCCGACCATAAGCGAGCTGACGGGCCCCACATTCGTCCCGGCGCAGATCGCTGTGAGCGACAGTGATCTGCTGCAAAACCACAAAACCACAGGCCTCCCGATCGGCGAGCGGATCATCGTGCATGGGCGCGTTCTGGATGAACAGGCGCGACCCGTCCCTCATACGCTGGTCGAAATCTGGCAGGCCAATGCCAGCGGGCGCTATCGTCATGCGAACGACAGCTATTTCGCACCGCTGGATCCGAATTTTGGCGGTTGTGGCAGAGCCCTCACCGATCAGGACGGTGCCTTTCGGTTTCACACGATCAAACCGGGCGCCTACCCTTGGCCAAACGGTCCCAATAGCTGGCGCCCTGCGCATATCCATTTCTCGGTCTTTGGCACCGCATTTGCACAACGCCTGATAACACAGATGTATTTTGAAGGCGACCCGCTGCTGAAGCTTTGCCCGATCTATCAGGCGGTTCCCGACCAGCGCGCCAAAGAGCTGTTGGTTGCCCCGCTGGACATGGAGAGGAGCGAACCGTTTGACAGTATCGCCTATCGCTTTGACATCGTCCTGCGCGGGGCACGTTCCACCCCCTTTGAGAACCGGCCCGAGGGGAATTGACCGTGACCCTGCCTGATACCCCAAGACAGGAAACCGCGTCGCAAACCGCTGGCCCCTATGTCCACATCGGTCTCATGCCCGTCATGGCGGGACTGAGTATTTATCCACAAGAAGTGGGCCGCGCCCTTGCAGGGCCAGATACGCAAGGTGAGCGTATCGAGGTGCAAGGTTCCATTTTTGACGGCGCGGGCGAAGCTATAAAAGATGCAATCATTGAGGTCTGGCAGGCGGATGCCGAGGGCGGCTTGGCAGGAAACGATGGGTTCACCGGGTGGGGGCGCGTGGCGACGGACTTTGATACAGGTGTATTTTCGTTTGAAACCATCAAACCGGGATGCGTTGCGGCACAGGGCGGCAGGGTGATGGCCCCTCACCTCACCCTCTGGATTGTTGCACGGGGGATCAACATCGGGCTGAACACACGGATGTATTTCCCGCAGGACAGCCAAGCGCACGACATTGACCCCGTGCTGTCAGGATATGTACCGCAAGACCGGCGCGACACCCTGATCGCCCGGCGCGAGGGAGACAGCTATCACTTTGACATTCACCTGCAGGGCGCGCGGGAAACTGTTTTCTTTGGTTTCTGACGTTTAGCCCTGCAAAACACCGTTCAAATAGGCCGCATTGCCTTTCAGCGCGGCATAATCGTCTTGCACGACATAAATACCGAAATCTGTCATGAAATCTGCAAAGCGGCCTTTGTCCAGAAACGCCGCTTCGAAATTCGCGTCCTTCATGAACGGCGCGATTGCGCCGGACAGCCCGCCCACCAGATAAATGCCACCGAAGGGCAGTTGCACCAACGCAAGATTGGCAATGACCATCGCCGTCAGGCGCACGAAATACTGCACAGTTTCGACCGCAAGGTCATCGCTGTCATCCACACACGCGGACATGATGGCTGCCGAGTTCAACACGCGACTTTCGCCAGCCTCATGCGCCACGAAGGCAAAGACACGCTCCAGCCCGCGGCCCGACAGGATGTCATCAATCGCGGCAAACCCGTGATGTTCCTCGATGAACGCACAGAGCCGCAGGTCCTGATCCGTTCGGATCGGCATGTTGGCATGGCCGCTTTCAGACGTGGCCACATAGGCACCGGCCTGCGTCATGAAAACCGGGGAGGCATTGAACCCCGTCCCAAGGTTTACGACAAGACGCGCGTTGCCTTTGGCCGTTGCAGACCCTTGGCGCACGCAGGCAAGATCATCGGATGCCAGTTGATCAAGCGCATATCCCTGCGCCTGCAAGTCATTGAGCAAGGCCACATGTGCGGCCCCTGTCGCCTTGGCTATTTCTTCGGCGTCCATGTCCCAGTCAAGATTGGTCAGCCGCCCCTTGCCGCCATTGACGGGCCCTGCGATCGCAACACAGACAGCCTTTGGCCGCACATTCCCCTCGGCGGCAAGATACTGCGCCAGAACGGAGGTGAACCCGTCATTTTCCGCATTGCGATAGCGCCGGATCGTGGGGTTGAGCACGTCTACACCATCGCATAAAGCCACGCGCGTGTTCGTACCGCCAATATCTGCAACCAAGGAATACTTTTGCGAAGGGTGAGGCATAGATGGTAATCCAAAAAAGGCCGGGTTGACCGGCAATCAAGACCGTACTGGCCTTCTAGTGAGCGCTAACACGCAGGTCAACGCGGCTTGCGCGCGTTCAGAAGTGCGCTATGGAAAACCAACAGCGTCATGGCCCGGTTGCCATTGCGGGTATTTCGGCATGATCGCCGAAAAGGCGTCACTTGCGAGAAACTGCGCCAGCCAGTGCTGGAGCCGTGGCCAGTCCTGCGCATCAAACCACGGTTTATCAATGAATGCGAATTGCCGCACAAAGGGTAAAATCGCCAGATCGGCCAACGTTGCCTTGCCAAACAAAGACTCTGAAAGCTGCGCCTCAAGCGCATATAAAAACTCAGCCGCCTGTGCGCGCGCCACCCCTTGGTCGGACTCCGGGTATCGTGTGGCATATTTCGTGCGATCAAGCGCCGCTTTGAATGGACCATCGCAGGTTTCGATCAATTGCCAGCCGGTGTCGGGCATGTCCAACAATCTCTCCGGGTCGTTCTGCTTCAACGCCCAGATCATGATATCGAGGCTCTCGTCGATCACGCCCTGATCCGTGACCAGACAGGGGACTGTGCCGCTGGGCGAGGCGTTCAGAAACGCCTGCGGCTTGTCTTTCAGCACGACTTCGCGCAGGCACACGGGAACCTGCGCAGATACCAGCGCAAGACGTGCGCGCATCGCGTAAGGGCAGCGGCGAAAGGAATAGAACACAGGCGTCATCGCCTGCAATTTGCCAGCTTACGCCGCCCGCAACAAGCCACCCAAAGACATCAGATCACTGTGCGGCCATGGGCAGACGCGCCAACTCGCATTGCGTCCACAGTTCACCCAATGCGGCCACCAGATGGTCGATGTCTGCGGCGCTGTGGACCGGGGACGGGGTGATGCGCAAACGCTCCGTCCCCTTCGGAACCGTCGGGTAATTGATCGGCTGGATGTAGACGCCGAAATCCCGCATCAGAATATCGGAAATGTACTTGCATTTGACCGGACAGCCCACCATCACCGGAATGATATGGCTCGGGTTCATCTCATGCGGAATGCCGAGGGCATCCAGCCGCGCGCGCACTTCGGCCACACGGTTTTGATGCGCGTCGCGTTCTGTCTGCGACGTCTTGAGATGGCGGACGGAGGCTGCTGCCCCCGCGGCCACGGCGGGCGGCAGGGCTGTGGTAAAGATAAACCCGCTGGAAAAACTGCGCACAAAATCGCACAGATCAGCGGATGCAGCGATATAGCCGCCCACGACGCCAAAGGCTTTGCCCAGAGTGCCCTGGATCACAGTCAGCCGGTCCATCAGTCCTTCGCGATCTGCAATGCCACCGCCGCGCGCGCCGTAAAGGCCAACCGCGTGGACTTCATCCAGATATGTCATGGCGTTGTATTTATCCGCCAGATCGCAGATTTCAGCAATGGGTGCGATGTCGCCATCCATGGAATAAACGCTCTCGGATGCGATCAACTTGGGCCGATCGAGCGGTTGTTGCGCCAGTTTGGCCTCAAGGTCGGCCAGATCATTGTGTTTCCAGATTTGACGTTCTGCTTTGGAATGGCGGATGCCTTCGATCATCGACGCATGGTTGAGCGCATCTGACAGCACAAGACAGTCAGGAATTCTGCCCGCCAGCGTCCCCAGCGCGGCCCAGTTGGACACATAGCCGGAGGTAAAAAGCAATGCGCTTTCCTTGCCGTGTAAATCCGCAAGCTCTGCTTCAAGTTTCACATGATCGTGGGTCGTGCCTGAGATGTTACGCGTACCACCTGCACCCGCACCGCAGCGGTCCAGCGCATCATGCATCGCGCGCAGCACGTCGGGGTGTTGCCCCATGCCAAGGTAGTCATTCGAACACCAGATCGTCACCGGTTTCTCGGTCTCGCCGCCATGTGACTGCGCCCGTGGGAAAGCGCCCCGTTTCCGTTCAAGTTCAGCGAATACGCGGTAGTTACCCTCTTCTTTCAGGCTTGAAAGCGTCTTTGCGAAATACGATCCATAATCCATGTGGTCTGATGCCCTCCCGTTTCACCTCCAAGAAATACACTTGTCACAAACAGCCCCGCTTTGATCCAGATCAGAAAACCGAACCGCTCAGGTAAGCCATTGGTCGTGGGTCAGCGGCTCGTATTCCGCGAACCAGTTGTCAGAATCGAGCCATCTTCGGCAATGGACAGCATATCACCTGACACAAAAGGCGGGTCTGGCAGGAGCACAACCGCAGGTGCGCGCCAGCCCATCTGCCGGGCGACAACCACGCCGATGGGCAGGATTGCGTCGCGCTGCCCGAGGATCAGCGCAAGCGGGTTGAGTTTGCGGTAAATCAGCTCAAGCAGCACCGCTGACGAGCTGCTTGACCCGATCAGGTGCGGCAGAACGATGATCTTACCTGTGATCGGCGCGCCCCGTTGTGGGTGGCCCGCCAGCACCACTTTGGAGGAAGCCGGATCAACACCGCCCCAGAAACTCAACGGCGCGTCCATGCGCAAGACCTCGCCGCGGGTGACGCCTGCGCATAACACCTCCGCCTGCCACCGCATCACCAAGCCCCCCCAGAGCAGATGACCCGGCCTGCGCGGGCACTTGCGACACAGTTTTTCAGGCTTCCGAAGACCGGGTCATAGCCAGTATTTCCTTTGGCATAATGGGCAAATTTGGCGGAGTTGGTCATCAAAACACCGGGGCGATCAGGCAGAATTGGCGTCACAACCACGCAGGTGTCCAGAACAAACACAACGCCCAAAGCCTCAAGCGCCTGCGCTGTGCGGTCCTTTTCCAGATCGGTCATACTGTGGCGGCCGAGGCAAACATAGACCGGCACTTTGAACGGTATGCCACCCGCCATCTCGAGCAGCGAGCGACATTCATCGGATGAAAAATGGGGACTGCCCAAGGCCACCGCATCAATGCGACCGCTATCCGCATGGCTCAAATCCTGTTTGGCAGCGATCATCATGCGCGGTGTGATCGCGATAACTTCACGGGCTTTGGTGCCCCCGAATGCGGTTGCCTGATCAGGGGCCTCAGGCGTGATGCCAATCAGATGGACAAGCCCCACCGCCCCGGTTGACGCAGCACCCGCGAATAATGCCTTGAGCTGATCCTCACCCGGGGTGCCGACGATACCCTTAACGGCGCAAACGCGCGCGCCTGCCAGACGACCGATCAACGCGCCAAGGACCGGAAAGAAAACCTCATCCTGCTGCCATTCCGCAGGGATGTCAGCCAGGTCGAGCAAGAGGGTCGCATGTCGGTTTTCAGCAAGGTGCAGCCCATAATAAGGCGCGCGGCCCGCAATTGCGCAGGCAATGTCCAGAAAGTCACCATAACGATTGGTGCGCGCGCCCAAAACACTGTTGCAAAAAGCCACCGCGTTGGATTCCCCCCATGCGACCTGCGTGCCAAAAGCCGGGCGCGCACCCGCCTGATAGGGCGCGCAGGTCCAGCTGGGAATGCAGCCCAACCGTTCGTGCGCAACCATTAACCGAAACGCCATTTTCCGCGCCTCGCCGGACAGGCGGGATTGCGCGGGTTTCAAGAGGTTCAAAGCACCCACATTGGTCGTCGCAGGCACAGCAGTTTGTGCGCCAAGCTCAACCAACCGCTCGCAAAAAAGGGTCCCGGACGCGCCATGATAAAGACACCCGTCAATATGAGCAAAATGGATCGGCACCAGCCGGTCAGCTCCCAGAATTTGCGCGGCCTCCAGCACAATTTGCAATGCCATACGATGACCTTGCGATCCGGTCTGCCCGTCAAGCACCGCCGCTTCGTCCTCAGTCAACTGGATGCTCGCCAACATGCCACCTCCGCTTCGGCTGCGATACTGCGGCTGAAACCGGGCCGGTACAAGTCTTGCGCCAACACATATCATCGCAGCACGTGATGCGCGTCGTATTTGAGGATAAGCATGTCCGGTTTCAGACTGGCAAGGTGCAAAAACCCTGCCATTTTCGGATCAAGAGGATAGCCAATGCGATATTCAGGTTTTCAGGTCATCAAAGAAGCGCTGACAGGGCACAAAGGCTGGGCGCCTGCGTGGCGCGACCCTGAACCCAAAAGCCAATATGACATCGTCATCATTGGCGGCGGCGGGCATGGTCTTGCCACCGCCTATTATCTTGCGAAGGAATTCGGGCATAAAAAGATCGCCGTTCTTGAGAAGGGATGGATTGGTGGCGGCAACGTCGGGCGCAATACCACGATTGTGCGATCAAACTATCTGCTGGATGGCAACGCGCCCTTCTACGAATTCGCGCTCAAGCTCTGGGAAGGGCTGGAGCAGGATTTCAATTATAACGCGATGGTCAGCCAGCGCGGGATATTGAACCTGATTCATACGGATGCGCAGCGGGATGCCTTTATCCGACGCGGCAATGCCATGCGGTTGAACGGAATCGATGCTGATCTTTTAAGCGTTGATGAGATCAGGGCACGCTATCCCTTCCTCAATTTCGAAAACGCGCGCTTCCCGATCAAGGGTGGTCTGGCCCAACACAGGGGCGGCACGGTGCGACACGACGCCGTGGCCTGGGGGTACGCGCGCGGCGCCGACAGCCGAGGCGTCGACATCATCCAGAACTGTGAAGTGACGGGTTTTCGCGTTGAAAACGGCTGCTGTACCGGTGTCGAAACCTCGCGCGGCTTTGTCGGCGCGGGCAAGATCGGCTGCGCGGTTGCCGGATCTTCGGGGCGATTGATGTCCAAAGTCGACATGCGCCTGCCCATGGAAAGCCACGTCTTGCAGGCCTTTGTCAGCGAAGGTCTGAAACCCGTCTTGCCGGGTGTCATCACATTCGGTGCAGGGCATTTTTATTGCAGCCAGTCCGACAAGGGTGGTTTGGTCTTTGGCGGCGATCTGGACGGGTATAATTCCTATGCGCAGCGCGGCAATCTTCCCGTACTCGAAGACGTCTGCGAGGGTGGCATGGCGATTTTCCCGATGATGGGCCGCGCGCGGCTTTTGCGCATGTGGGGCGGGATCATGGATATGTCGATGGATGGCTCTCCGATCATAGACCGGACGCACATCGACGGGCTCTATTTCAATGGCGGGTGGTGTTACGGGGGCTTCAAGGCAACGCCTGCATCCGGTTTCTGCTTTGCCCATCTGCTGGCCAAGGACGCGCCGCATCCGACCGCAACGGCCTTCCGCTTTGACCGGTTCGAAAAAGGGCGCATGATTGATGAGAAAGGGATGGGCGCACAGCCCAATTTGCACTGATGATCATTAATCACCCCCTTCTTGGCCCGCGCGACAGCTCCGAATTCACCTATCTTGGGGACGCATCGTTGATCGACCGGCCCGATCCACAGGCGGACACCGCAGCGCAGGATTTCTACGAATATCAATACATTCGTGAAAACCCCGCGGGGCTCTTGCGCGAGCTTTGGTTTCATGAGGGGGGCGATCGGTCCTGGCTGGTCGTGACCCGCAATACCATTACCCATGAGATAACGTCAGTTGAGATGGCGCGCGACGTCGCGCGCGCGCGGGGGCGCAGCATATGAGCCAAATCAACAGGGTCGGCGGCGGCCAGATTGACCGCACCCAAATACTGAAATTCAATTTCGACGGCACCCAATACACAGGGCACCCCGGCGATACGCTGGCTTCCGCATTACTAGCAAACAATGTGCGGCTTATGGGCCGGTCGTTTAAATATCACCGTCCGCGCGGCCCGCTGACCGCAGGGTCCGAGGAACCAAACGCGCTGGTGGAACTGCGCGGCGGCGCACGTCAGGAACCCAACACGCGCGCCACCACAACCGAGCTTTACGACGGGTTGTGGGCGAAAAGCCAAAACCGCCTTGGATCGCTGCGCTTTGATCTGCTGGCCATCAACGATCGCCTGTCAAACTTTCTGACAGCCGGGTTTTATTACAAGACTTTCATGTGGCCCGCCGCCTTTTGGGAAAAGCTCTACGAGCCGATCATCCGACAGGCCGCTGGTCTTGGGTCTTTGTCCCTAAAGGCAGACCCCGACGATTACGATAAAGGGTTCCTGCATTGTGACCTTCTGATCATTGGTGCGGGACCCTCGGGGTTGATGGCGGCCCTGACCGCTGGTCGATCCGGTGCGGATGTGATCCTTGCCGATGAAGATTTCCGCATGGGCGGGCGCTTGAACAGCGAAGTTCTCAGCGTCGATGATCAAACCGGCAGTGACTGGGCCTTGACCACGCTGTCAGAGCTTGCGAGTCTGCCAAATGTGCGGTTGATGCCCCGCACAACGATCCTTGGCGCATTTGACCACGGAATTTACGGCGCAGTTGAACGGGTCAGCGATCATCTGCGGACACCCCAAGCGGGTAAGGCGCGTCAGGTTCTGTGGCGCATTTACACGCAAAACGCGATCCTCTGCGGTGGCGCAACCGAACGCCCGATTGCCTTTGACAACAACGACCGACCCGGCATCATGCTGGGCTCCGCCGTGCGTAGCTATGTGAACCGCTTCGGGGCCGCGCCGGCGCATCGGATTGCTGTGTTCACTAATTCGGACGAGGGGCATCAGACCGCTCGCGACCTGACAGGCAAAGGTATCAAGGTCGCTGCAGTTATCGACACACGCGAAACGGCCCCCCTGAGCACCGATTTCGAAGTAATCGCCGGGGCGCAGGTCGTCGATACCAGAGGTCGCCTTGGCCTCACCTTTATCGACGTGCAAATGCCCGACGGCAGCCCGCGCGTCATTGAATGTGGTGCCTTGGCCGTGTCAGGCGGCTGGAACCCCAATGTGCATATGACCTGTCATCACGGTGGCCGCCCGGTATGGAATGAAAAGCTTGCCGCATTTGTACCGGGCGCGTCCCTGCCCCCCGGCATGACAGTCGCAGGTGCCGCCCGCGGTGATCTGTCGACCATGGGCGCATTGCGCGGGGGCGCGCAGGCGGCAAAGGCAGCGTTGGGTCTGAAAGGCCGGTTGCCCAAACTGCCAAAGGCCGAGGATGCTGAGGTGTCCGTGACGCCATTTTGGTACGTAGAGGGCGCAAGCCGCGCCTGGCTCGATCAGCAGAACGACGTTACCGTCAAGGATGTCAAGCTGAGCCATCAGGAAGGGTTTCGCTCCGTTGAGCACCTCAAGCGCTACACCACGCTTGGCATGGCAACGGATCAGGGCAAAACCTCGAATATGGGCGGGTTGGCGATCATGGCCGAAATGGCCGGAAAATCGATCCCCGAAGTGGGGACAACGATGTTCCGCCCGCCTTACACACCCGTGGCTCTGGGTGCACTTGCAGGTCGCTCGGTTGGCAAAGATTTCAAGCCGGTCCGCAAAACACCGAGCCACGAATGGGCCAAAGAGCGCGGTGCGGTTTTTGTCGAGGTGGGAAACTGGCTGCGCGCACAGTGGTTTCCGTTGCCGCATGAAACACATTGGCGCGAAAGTGTTGATCGTGAAGTGCTGGCAACGCGCCGGTCGGTCGGGGTGTGCGATGTCACGACGCTGGGCAAGGTGGATGTGCAGGGCAGTGATGCTGCGACCTTTCTCAACAAGGTTTACTGCAATGGCTTTGCCAAATTGGCAGTGGGCAAAACGCGCTATGGCTTGATGCTGCGCGAGGATGGCATCGCCATGGATGACGGCACCGCCGGGCGCCTTGCCGAAGACCATTTCGTGGTGACAACCACAACCGCGAACGCGGTAAACGTCTATCGGCACATGGAATTCGTGCATCAGTGTCTGTTCCCTGGTCTGGATGTGCAACTGATTTCCACCACCGAAAGCTGGGCACAGTTCGCCGTTGCCGGTCCAAATTCCCGTGCGGTTTTGCAACGCATCGTTGATGCGGACTATGACCTGAGCAACGAAGCCTTTCCCTTCATGGGCTGTGGCAACATCACGGTCTGCGGTGGGCTGCGCGCACGGCTCTTTCGTATCTCCTTCAGTGGGGAACTCGCCTATGAAATCGCCGTGCCGACCCGCTATGGCGATGCGTTGATGCGACGCCTTATGCAGGTGGGCGCAGAATATGACATCACCCCCTACGGCACCGAAGCGCTCAGCGTGATGCGGATCGAAAAGGGCCACGCTGCGGGGAACGAACTGAACGGTACCACCACGGCGCTGAACCTCGGTCTGGGGCGGATGGTCAGTCAGGCAAAAGACAGCATCGGTGCGGTTCTGTCGCGACGCGAGGGCCTGAACGAGCCGGATGCGTTTCGGCAGGTCGGGATCAAACCCGTCAACGCCGACAGGGAAACCCCGGCAGGCGCACATCTGATGGCGGCTTCTGGTCCGGTGGACGCGGCCCACAGTCAGGGCTATGTCACGTCGGCCTGCTATTCACCAAACCTTGGCCACCATATCGCATTGGCCTTTGTAAAGAACGGCGATGCGCGCATCGGTGAAGTCATGCGGCTGGTCAGCCCGCTGACAGAGTATGAAACACAAGTCGAGATCGTCAGCGCCCATTTCATAGACCCGGACGGAGAACGCCTGCGTGCATAATCTATCACCAACATCCGCCTTGGGAGCGTCTGCGCCACGCGCCGATGAGATCGGCACGATCCGGATTTCGGAGAACTTCGGCCTTGCGCTGGCATCTGTTTCAGCGCGCCATGGGCAGGAGGAACGCTGCGCCGACGCGCTCAGTACCTATATCGGAGCAACCGCGCCCGGCCCTGCCAGAGCTGTTATCGGCGAGCCTTTTGCCGCTTTCTGGACCGGACCCGATCAATGGATGGTGTCTGCACCGTTCGAGACGCATGAATTACTGGCCGATGACCTCAAGGCGTCGCTGCAAGATGCGGCCTCCGTCACTGAACAAACGGACGGATGGGTTGTTTTCGATGTCACAGGCGCCGGTGTTGTCGACCTGTTCGAGCGCTTATGCCCCGCCCCGGCCAGACGGATGGTGGCAGGCGATGGTCAGCGCACGACGATACATCACATCGGTTGCTTTTTGAACTGCCACGCTGAGGCGCAAGGCTTTCAGGTGCTGGGGCCGCGTTCGTCCGCTGGCACGTTGCATCATGCCCTGATGACCGTAGCGCGGGCTGTTCTTTAGGACACCACGGGCACTGCGAGGTTCTTGCGAACCCTGAACAGATTTACCTTTTCGCGATCCTCTGCCGGGTGAAGCCCAAAGACCTCCTTGTAGTTCTGGATCATGGGCGTGGCAGATGCATAGCCCACCGCCAGGGCAATCGCCGTCATATTATCGTTGGAATAGCGCACGAGTTGACGCGCGGCGTTCATCCGCATCATGCGGTAATACTGCAATGGACTGTGGCCTGTGGCTTTGCGAAACATGCGCTCAAGCTGCCGCGCAGAAACGCCGACGATATCTGCCACATCGGCGACTTTCACCGGGTCCTCGATATGGCTGCTGAACAACTCGATGGATTCCCTGACGACTGTGGGCAGCATATCATCCGTGCTTTCCGCGCGCACCGTCGGCACCCTCTGATCGACGCCTTGACCGCGCACAAGCGCATGTTGAAACCAGCAGGCAACTTCGGTGGAAACGCCCTGCCCCAGCTGCTCTGCCACGAGATGCAGCGCAAGATCAAAGCCAGCGGCGGCGCCTGACACCGTGATGCGGCGACGGTCAATGGAAATCACTTCGTTTGTGGCAGAAATGCGCGGGAACTCTTGGGCGAAGGCCGCGGCGTAACACCAGTGAACCGATGTGCGAAAACCCTGCAACAAACCCGCTCTGGCCAGTGGGAAAACCCCACCACTGACCGCCCCCAAGGTCACGCCATGGCGTTCCAGTTTGCGCAACTGAGCATCAGACCTGGAGGGGTCCGCAAAAGAGCTGGCAGGGGCCGCCATCAGGTACAGCTGATCAATGTCATGCACATCATGCAGCCCCGCATCGGCCTGAAAAACAACCTGCGCGCTGGATGTCACCGTATTCCCGTCCTCGGACAAAATTACCCAGTCGAAGGCATCCACCTCCGCGATCTCATTCGCCGCGCGCAACGGTTCAATCATTGAGGTCAGGCAGGCCATGGGGAAGCCCGGGAAAATCAAGAAGCCGATGGTTATTTTGTTCTTTTGTGACATGAGCATATCTTATCAGGATGAATGATCAGGAAGCCAGCCTGAGACCAAAGTATTTGCTGGCGCGCAAATCAGGTCAGGCATTTATTTGCCGTTCATCCCGCTTGATTGGTTCCTGTGGGGTCCGTAGCAGGGGGCTTGAGCATATCAGATTTGACTGGTGATCGCGCTGTCAGGGCATCAGGGGCCGCTTTACTGACGTGATCGCATGACCCTCAGTCTGGCAAGTCCGGCATCCACGCCAGCGTATCATCCGTTGGCTGCGTTGACTTATACTCAGCCCCGAGGGGTTTGTTCCACCCCAACCCTTCGATCACGCCAAAGATATGCGGGTAGTTGACTTCGCCCCCAATGGGCGGACCCCGATCCGGCACACGCGCGAACTGGATATGCCCGATCACCGGCATCAGGCGCGCAAGTCTGTTACTCAGATCGCCCTCCATCAGCTGGACATGATAACAGTCAAACATCAACTTCAGGTTTGATGCACTAACTCGGGTGATAATCTCTTGCGCATGCGTTGTCGTGCTCAGGAAATACCCCGGCGCATCATAGTGGTTTAACGGTTCAATTAAAATATTGATGCCATGCGGTCCCGCTTGTTCACAGGCGTATTCCAACGCCTCCACAAAGCAGTTTTCAGCGATGACACCCTGTGCAAAGCCCGCCATCACATGCACGTTTTGCGCCCCGATCGCCTGCGCATAGCTGATCGCCTGATCAATGGCGGCGCGTGCTTCCACCTCTCGACCGGGCAAGGCGGATAATCCGTTTTCGCCCGCATCCAGATTTCCGCGCAGCGTATTGAGCCCGAGCATGGGCAGACCGGTCGTTTTCAGTGCTGCAACGACGTCTTGTGCAGCTTCTGCGTAGGGCCAATGGCATTCAACCGCATCAAAGCCCGCTGCCTTTGCGGCATGTATCGCCTCCGGCAGAGGACGGTCGGTCCAAAGAAAGCCCAAGTTCGCAGAAAACTGCATCATTCCTCCCAATCTACGTCAAAGTGCGTCACGATATCGGTGATCTGTGCCGCATTCAGCATCCGGGGCTGAAGCCCGCGTGTCATCAACGCCAACCGTGCGGTATCCTCAAGCTCTTCGATCGCGTTGCACGCCGCCTCCACGTCTTTTCCGGCCACCACCGGGCCATGGTTGGCCAACATCACCGCGCTGCGTTTGCCCGCCAGACTGCGCACGGCCTTGCCCATTGCCGCATCACCGGGCCGAAAGAACGGCAGCAGCCTGACCTTGCCAAGCTTCATGATGGCATAGGGCGTCAGCGGCGGCAGAAAATTGTCTTCATCCGCGTCCGGCATCATGGAAAGCGCGACAGCGTGACAGCAATGCAAGTGCACAACCGCCCCTGCGGTCGAGCGGGTATCATAAAATGCTGAATGCAAGGGCATTTCCTTGGTCGGCGCATCACCACCGATCAATTTTCCCGTTGCATCAAAGCGGCTTAACCGACCCGGATCAAGGCGCCCGAAACTTGTACCGGTTGGCGAGACCAAAAGTCCCCCATCATCCGTGCGCGCCGAGATATTGCCGGTACTGCCGCCCGTCAAACCACGGTCAAACATAGATTTCGCCAACTGGCAGATCTGTTCCCTGAGGCGATTTTCTGCGGTCATGACGCGTCCAGCACCTCAATCGCTTTGGCAAAGAAATCTGCATCGCCAAAATTACCTGATTTGAGCGTCAGCGCGATGTGTTTGCCTGCGCTTTCGCAATACGTCCAAGGCACACCGGGCGCAATTTCAGAACCGATATCAAGCTGAGACACCCCAAGCGCCTTGGTCACCGCGCCTGATGTCTCGCCCCCCGCCACGACAAACCGTCTGGCGCCGCGATCCCGCGCAAGAACGGCCAGCTGTGCCAGCGCGTCTTCCACAATTTCACCGGCCCGGGCGACACCCAGTTTCGCTTGCGCTGCCAGAACGTCGGCGGGTTCAGCCGTGGCGTAGATCAGCGGCATCGCGTTTAGCGCTTGGTTCTGAAGCCATTCGAGCGCCTTTTCTGGACCCTCTTCGGCCAGTTCCAGCGGGTTAAGTCGAAAGCCGGGTGCTTTCGTAAGGTACTTTGCGACCTGCGTTTGCGTCATTGCTGAACAGCTACCCGATAGAACGATGCCATCAGCGACCACGTCAGGTTTTTGGCGAATGACTGTGTCTGCTTCTATAAGCCCGTCGCGTAGATACAGCGCTGGCAGCGGCATGGCGAGCGCACTCCCCCCGGTCAAGAGCGGCATATCCCGGCACGCCTCGGCAATCACCGACAGATCCTCATTTGCGACCGCGTCGACAACGATATGAGCGGTATCTTTGCTTGCGTGATCCTGCATTGCGACCCGCACAGCGTCCGTGCCGCGTGCAACGGTCAGACGGTCGATCAATCCAACGGGGCGCGTCACCTGTGGTTTCAGCAGGCGCATCAGGTTGCTGTCCCGCATAGGCGTAAGGGGGTGATCCTTCATCGGGCTTTCGGACAGGGGGTGTTGCCCGACAAACAGGTTCCCCATGAAAATTGAGCGCCCATTTTCCGGAAAGGCCGGGCAATAGATCGTCTGATCCGCGTTCAGGGCCACCATCAGCGCCTCTGCAACCGGACCGATGTTGCCTTCAGAGGTACTGTCGAAAGTCGAACAATACTTCCAGAAAAAGCGTGTGGCACCGGAACTGCGCAGCCACTCCAAAGCAGCGAGGCATTCGGCCACCGCCGCATCCACCGGCGCGGTCCGGCATTTGAGTGCGATGACCTCAAACGGAGCCGTATCGGTGGGCGGTTCCTGTGGTACACCAATGCGCAAAGATACGGGCATACCGGAACGCGCGAGCAACCCTGCAAGATCAGTGGCCCCGGTAAAGTCATCAGCAATACAGCCAAGGATAGTATTCATCTGCTCTGCCTTATTCCCTGTCTTCAGCTTTCACCGGGCAGCGTGAGCCCGGCGTTGCGCGCGTATACTTTGGCGACGGCCGCGTCATCCTCGTGGCCCAATCCCTGCCCCGCTGCCGCGACAAACTGTTGAAGGGCGGCTGCTGTGATCGGCGCGCTGAACTGCGCGTTTTTGGCTATATCGAGCACGATACCAAGATCCTTGGGCCAGATGTTCACCGAACTATGCGGTGTGTAATCGCCCGCAACAATGTGCGGTGCGCGGTTTTCCAGCATCCAGCTGGTGCCCGCACATTTGCTGATCACCTCGACAAACTTGTCCGGGCTGACCCCTTGCGTCATACCAAAGGTCAGCGCTTCGGCCATGGTTGCAATATGCACCCCTGCCAGCAGTTGATTGACGGCCTTCATCGCCGATCCCGCCCCGGCGCTGTCGCCCAGTTCAAAAACCGTTTCTGCGATGCTGTCCAGAACAGGGCGCGCGGCGTCAAATGCTTCTGGCGTACCCGCTGCCATGATCGACAACTTACCCTGAGCCGCCTTGATCGACCCGCCCGAGATTGGCGCATCCAGATAGTGCACACCATATTCCGCGCATCTGGCACTCATGGATTCTGCAAAGTCCGGAGGCACCGTGGCACAAGCGATAACGACCGCCCCATTGGCCAAGTCTGCCACCACCCCGTTGTCGCCGAACAACACGGATTCCGTCTGGGCAGCGTTCAGCACAACGACCACCACGACCTCTAGCTGCGGGGCAAGATCGCCAAGCGCGCCAGTCTGCCCGCCGTCGGCAAGGAAACGCGCAGCTTGTTCCGCGTTCACATCAAATCCATAAGTCTGATGCCCCCCGCGCAGCGCCGATAAGGCGATGCCATACCCCATGGAGCCCAGGCCGATGACGGCTGTCTGTCGCGTGTTTTCCATTCTGCGCCCTTGATTAGCTACGTTTTTCCAATCGTAACGTTTTACGCAGCCAATGTCCGTAGAAATCAAACAGTTTTATGCAATTAAAGGCGATGCAATTTGTGCTTGGCCAGCAGGCCGACCAACATGTCGCGTGCGACGCGCCTGTGGCTTTGATGCAGCCTGCGCGCTTGATCCGGCTGGCCTGCTGCGATGGCCGCGTAAACCGCCCGGTGATCTGCATTCGAGCGCACAGGAGAGGGGCGCATATAAAGCGTCATGACGCGCGCGCGGCGCACCTGATCCGCCATCATTGCCACGATGGCCTCGATGCGCTGGTTCCCACCCAAACGCACCAGTTCAAGATGAAAGGCATCATCCGCACGGGCCCATGCCTCCCGGTCGTCACGTGCAAGGGCTGTGTCCATCTCGTCGATAGCCGCTTCCAGCGCGCGCAGATCATCCGAACCATAGCCCTGTCCGGCGGCGCGCTCAGCGGCGTGGCTTTCAAGCAGGGTAAGCACATCGTATATCTCACACATATCTTGCGACGACACGCCCAGCACACGGACACCACGGCGCGGGCGCACCTCAACAAGACCCTGCGCCTGTAGCGACAACGCCGCCTCGCGCACGGGCGTACGCGACATGCCCAACCGCGCAGCAAGCTCGGTTTCCAGATGATCCGATCCGGGGCTCAGATCACCGCTGAAAATGAGGTCACGCAACATCCTGATCGCGCGCTGCGTGTTAGATGCGGCATTGATGTCCGTCATGTCACGAGCACCTTCGCACCCTCTTGTGCGGATCGGTAAATGGCATCGCGGATGCGGATGACTTTGCAGTACTCTTCCGCTTCGTTTTCGAACATGCCGCTCCCCCGCAAGCCAGCAACCACATGTGTTTGCAGCGCATGCACGCAATCCCCGCCAAATCCATCCCACCGGTCGGGGGGCAACAAGAGCGTTGTTTCTGCTGAACCAAAGACCCGTTTTTCAACCCGCCCGTCGCCGAACAGGGACAGCGTCCCGCCAGTCCCTTCAATCAAGGCCTCGCCCATGGTGCGCCGCAGGTTGTCGCTTGCGTGGTCAAGATGCCTGTTCCCATCAAAAACCGACCTGATACCGCCTTTGTGTTCAAAGATAATATAGCCTGCATCTTCGCCCGCAATCACCGGGTTCAGGCGACGTAGATCGGCATAGACCGAGACCGGATCACCAAAGAGAAACCGGAAGGTGTCAATCCAATGCACGGCGGTTTCGTGGACCAAAAACGCAGGCATCTTTTGGAAATAGGGCTGTCGGTCCAGATAGGCATCGGGGCCCTGACCATCGCCGGGGCGCAACCGAAACACGGCCTGATGCACATCGCCAATGCCACCACGCGCGATCTCAGCCTTGATGGCGCGGTACCACGGCATGAAGCGAAAATTCTCATGCACGATCAGCCGCGCCTGCGCATGTGCCGCGCGCGCGGCGGCTTCTTTTGCTTGCTCGAGGGACGTGCAAAAGGGCTTTTGGCAGATGATCGTTTTGACGCCAGCCTCAAGGGCCGTATTGATAGTGGCAGCCTGCGCTGCCGGGGGCAAAATAATGTCCAGAATATCCGGTGATGTGCGTTGGATCATTTCGCCCGTGTCTGAATAGGCCGGGCAGCCTGTCGCCTGCGCCGCTGAAATTTGCGTATCAGCAACACCAACGACTTCAACGTCTTTGATCCGCGCCCATGATCCCAGATGGAACTGGCTGAAATAGCCCGCCCCGACGCAGGCAAGGCGCAGCGCGTTTGTCATTGCTTTAGTACGCTGTCCAGGACGGCGCGGGCTGCTTCTGCCGTGCTGGCCACGCCACCCATATCCGCCGTAAGATGGTGACCCGCACCGATGACGGCTTCTACGGCCGCCTGCAACTGGCTGCCGTCGCGTTTCAGGCCTGCACAGTCATGTCGTTCCCCCAACCAAACCAGCATCATTGCCGCCGACAGGATCATGGCCATCGGATTGGCCACGCCCCGCCCCGCGATATCCGGGGCCGATCCATGACAGGGCTGGAACACTGCATGATCCAGACCCATGTCAGCCGAAGGGGCAACGCCCAAGCCCCCCATCAGACCTGCGCCGAGGTCAGACAAGATGTCGCCGAACATGTTTTCCGTGACCAAAACATCGAATTCCCAAGGCTTAAGGACAAACCACAAGGCCGTGGCATCGACATAAGCGTGATCCGCCTGCACATCGCCGTGTTTGGCGGCCTCCGCATCAAAAAGTGCGCGAAAAAAGGCGAATGCGCGAAACACATTTGCCTTGTCCACACAGGTCAGACGTCCCTTTCCGCGGCCTGATGCCTTGCGCGATTTTGTCAGATCAAAGGCAAAACGGAACAGTTTTTCAGATGTCTCGCGCGTGATCAGGAGCGTTTCGCGCGCCTCATCCTGGGTAACTTCCCCACAGCCTTGCGTATGAAACAGCCCTTCGGTGCTTTCGCGGATCAGCACGAAATCCACCTCTTGGTCAGGTGTAAGCTTCAAGGGCGTGTTCAGCCCCGGAAATATCCGAACTGGTCGCACACCCGCAAACAGATCGAGTTTCTTGCGCAGTTCGATCTGTGGCGAGATTTCGGTGCCATCGCGATAGCGCACCGATGGCAACCCCATGGCGGAGAGCAGGATTGCATCAGCCGACTGCGCCTGCGTCATGGACGCCTCCGGCAAAGACTCTCCGAACTGCGCGTAATGCGCGGCCCCCGCAGCACAGGGGATGAAATCGAAATCATAGGCGGCACGCTCGGACAGGGCGCGTAATATCTCGACGGTGGGGGCCGTGATCTCGGGGCCAATGCCGTCCCCCTCGAAAACAGCGATCTTATAGGCGTTTTGCATGGCTCATTCTCAAATCAGGAGGTCAGGGGCGAAATCCACTTTCATGGCGATTGCATTAGCGTATACATTAATGCATACTTTATTCAACCGCGCAGAACGCTTGACCAGAAAAGCACCCTAGAAGAGAGCGAAACGAATGTTTGCAGTCACGGTCACATTCTCCCTTAAAGCGGGGCGCGCTGAAAAATTCATGCCGCTGATGTATGAGAACGCGAGGGCGTCGTTGGAGAATGAGGTCGGCTGCCTGCAGTTTGACGTGGCAACAGACAGCGCGCGCCCGGAGGAGGTTTTTCTGTACGAGATATATTCAGACGCTGCCGCATTTGACGCACATCTTCGCACTGCGCATTTTCAGGCCTTCGATACCGCAACCGGCGATATGATTGCAGCCAAGGACATTAAAACCTACCGGAGTGTCGTTCAGTGAGCACATGGGAAGTACACGCCATCAAATATGCGGATCGAAACAGCCGCACACGGCGCGACAGCTTTATCTTTGATGACAATCACGACGCGCCCCATCCGATGGATTATTTCATATGGCTGCTGCGTCGAGGCAACGAGGTGATCCTCGTGGACACTGGATATGACCAGCCAGAAGCGCAAAATCGCGATCGTCCCATCCGGATGGACCCTGTTGCCGCCTTGCGCCCCCTTGGGATACTGCCGGAGCAGATCGACCACGTGATCGTCACCCATCTGCACTACGATCACGCGGGCGGCTTGCACCTTTTCCCGAATGCGAAACTGCATATGCAGGCGGCAGAAATGGCCTATGCCACCGGCCCCTGCATGTGTCATGACACCTTGCGCATGCCCTTCACGGCGGATCATATCTGCGAAGCGGTCAAGCGCCTCTATGCGGGCAAGGTAATCTTTTACGAGGGCGACGCAGAAGTAGCGGATGGCGTGAGCGTCCATTGCATCGGCGGGCACAGCCGTGGCCTGCAGGCGGTCCGCGTCCGGACGCAAGCGGGTTGGCTCGTGCTGGCATCGGACGCCGCGCATTATTATGAGAACGTTTTTGCCCGCAAACCCTTCCCGATTGTAGTTGATCTGCAAAACATGCTGGATGGCTTTGCGACCCTTGAAAGGCTGGCCTCCAGCCCGGATTTGATCATACCCGGTCACGACCCGCTGGTGGCCGCGCTTTTCCCGCAGGGCGCTGCAGCGCATATACGGCGCCTGGATCAAGGTCCGACGTCCCCAGTCCCACGATAGCGAAAAACGCACAATAAACAGGCACAGCGATTTAAATTGCGGCTGAATTCTTTCCTCATTCTGGTCATTTCGTTTGGCCTTATGTGAAGCTGACGCAAGTTTGAAACGACCTGAAGGCCCTCTTCCTTGCTCATGCGCACTGCCACACCGCTGGACCAACCCCGCGCCATCGGCTTTGCCCGTGTCAGCAGCAAGCGGGTCAATGGTGGCTCTGGCATCGACGGATTGCGACAGTCGGGCGCGCTGAAGCTCTTGTTTCCAACATCCCGCCACATCGTTCAGGCGACCCTGATCAACACAGCAGGCGGTGTCACAGGGGGCGACCGGTTTGAAATTGACGGCTGTGCCGGTGCGGGGTCCCGGTTGACCATGACGACGCAGGCGGCAGAGCGCGCATATGGCGCACAAGTTGGCCAAACCGGCGAGATCAAAACAAACCTCAAAGCCGAAGCAGGCAGCCACCTTTTCTGGCTGCCACAGGAGACGATCCTCTACAAAAATGCCGCAATCGACCGCCATCTCAGCGTGAACCTCAGCACGGGGGCCGAGTTCCTGATGGTTGAACCGGTCCTCTTTGGGCGCAGGGCCATGGGTGAAGATGTCAGCGCTCTCGCCTTTCGGGATCGCATTGATATCCGACGTGACGGCGCGCCGATTTACCACGACGCCATTCACTTACAGGGCGATGTGGCCGCGCACCTCGACAGACCGGCGATTGGCGGTGGCGCGCGCGCGATGGCAAGCCTCGTGTGGGTGTCACCTGATGCACAAGGGCGCATTGATGCATTGCGCCGGATAATTGGTGCCTCAGGCGGCGTCAGCCTTTTGCACAAGGATGTTCTGGTCATGCGCCTTTTGGCCACGGATGGGTATATCCTGCGGCGCTCCTTGATACCCGTGCTGGACCTGATCACGGATGACACTCTTCCCCAAAGCTGGAGGCTATAGGCTATGCAACTCACCCCACGGGAAAAAGACAAGTTACTTATCTCAATGGCCGCCGAAGTTGCCCGCAAAAGGCTCGCGCGCGGGGTCAAGCTGAATCACCCTGAGGCGATTGCACTGATCACCGATGCAGTTGTTGAAGGTGCACGCGACGGGCGGTCCGTTGCCGATATGATGGAAGCAGGCGCGCAGGTGATCAATCGCGACCAGTGCATGGAGGGGGTGCCCGAGATGATCCACGATGTGCAGGTCGAGGCGACCTTTCCCGATGGCACCAAGCTTGTCACAGTCCACAACCCGATCCGCTAGGAGGCACCCATGATCCCCGGAGAAATCATGCCCAAAGAGGGTAACATCACCCTGAATGAAGGGGCCGAGGCCATCACGCTGATGGTGGCAAACACAGGGGATCGCCCGGTGCAGGTCGGCAGTCATTACCACTTCGCTGAGGCAAACGCGGCGCTGGAGTTTGACCGCGACACCGCGCGCGGCATGCGTCTCGACATTACCGCAGGAACCGCCGTACGCTTTGAACCAGGCCAGAGACGCGACGTGCAGCTGATCCCGATATCAGGTGCGCGGCGTATCTTCGGGTTCAATCAGCAGGTCATGGGTGATCTCTAACGCCCCCTGCTTAACAGTGAGGAGACAACGATATGTGTGATGCTTGCGTGATAAACGCCGTGAAGGACAAGATGCTGTCGCGGCGGAATTTTTTCAAAGCCAGCGCCATGACAGGTGCTGCAGCGGCCCTTGGCGGTGTCGTGGCCACCCCGCAAGCGATGGCGGCCGGACACGGCGGTGTGGTCGATATGACCCACAAGCTCAGCCCCGATTTCCCGACGTTCTTTGGCGTGCCCGGTATTTCCATGGAACAGCCGTTCAATTTTGCCGAGCACGGGTTCAACCTGATGAACCTCAGTATCAACGAACACACGGCCACCCATATCGACGCGCCACTGCATTTTTCCGCCGATGGGGCCAGTGTGGATGAAATCCCGGTGACCGATCTTGTGATCCCGCTCTGTGTGATCGACATTGCCGCCAAAGCGGCAGAGGACGCGGACGCGCAAGTCACCCCGGATGATCTGAAAGCATGGATCGCAGCGAACGGCGATATCCCGGAGCGCGCCTGCATCGCGATGCATTCCGGTTGGGCAGGCAAGACCGCGACCGATGCCTATGTGGGCAATGACGCGGATGGCGTGAAACACTTCCCCGGTTTCCATGTGGAGGCCGCACAGATGCTGGTCGAAGAAACCACCGCCGTTTGCATGGCCGTGGATACGCTCTCGCTGGATCACGGGCCGTCCCCCGATTTCGCAACCCATTACGCTTGGCTGCCCGAAGGCCGCTACGGCATCGAAAACCTCGCAGGGCTGGACAATGTGCCCGCTGCCGGGGCGACCTTGGTCGTGGGCGCACCCAACCATGTGGGCGGCACCGGTGGCCCTGCGCGCATCTTTGCGATGGTCTGATGGCGACGGTTTCGCTGATATCCGATGACGCGGCCAGCCCTGAGGTGCTGGCCGTGTTCGACGACATACGTGCTGTGCGCGGGACGGATTTCATCAATAACTTCTGGCGCGCGCTGGCGCATGACCCGGCGTTGCTCAAAGCCACGTGGGAGCGGCTGAAAGTCGTAATGGGCCCCGGTGATCTCGACCCATTGGTCAAGGAGATGATCTACATCGCCGTTTCCACCGCCAACGGCTGTTCCTACTGCGTGCACTCCCACACCGCAGCCGCCAAAGCAAAAGGCATGAGCGACGCACAACACGGAGAACTGGCCGCCGTCATCGGCATGGCGATGCAAACCAATGGGCTGGTCACGGCGCTGCAGGTGAAGGTCGACGAGGTGTTCAAGGCATGAGGCTGACGTTGTATTCGCAGCACACCAAAGCCGGGCATCCCCCGGCCGCGGGCATGGGGCTGAAAGCCCCCGCCCGGGGGGGCGGTCGGGGGCTGCCCGGCGGAGCCCGCCGTTCACCACCAGCCACGGTACTGGCCGAGAATGACCAGAAAAAAAATTGTGTAAGCGATGGCTTGAAGCCAGAAAGCTGTGCTCGACATGAATTGCCTTTCAATTGGTGTGACTTGTCGAGTGAAGCATTAAGCAGAACAAGAACTGCTTGTCTCAACCAACATTTTAGCTGGACTACAAATTATGCAAAATTTGCGAATGAATTCAGAAGCGATGTGTCCCACGCTTCTCACGGCCTTGTGATCGGAGTGAAATAAATGCCCACCAATATCCCCCGCACCAACTACGCTGCCATGTTCGGCCCCACCACCGGCGACAAGGTGCGTCTTGCTGACACCGACCTCATCATCGAGGTTGAGCGCGACCACACCATCTATGGCGAGGAGGTTAAATTTGGCGGCGGCAAGGTGATCCGCGACGGGATGGGACAGTCTCAGGTCACGCGCGCGGAAGGGGCCATGGACACGGTCATCACCAACGCGCTGATCGTGGATCACACGGGCATCTACAAGGCAGATGTCGGCCTGCGCGACGGGCGCATTGCCAAGATCGGCAAGGCGGGTAACCCCGACACGCAACCGGGTATAGACATCATTATCGGCCCCTCGACCGAGGCCATCGCGGGCGAGGGCAAGATCCTGACAGCGGGCGGGTTCGACAGCCATATCCACTTTATCGCGCCGCAGCAGATCGACGACGCGCTGCACTCTGGCATCACCACGATGCTGGGCGGTGGCACCGGTCCTGCGCATGGCACGCTGGCCACCACCTGCACACCGGGGTCTTGGCACATCGGGCGGATGTTGCAGGCGTTGGATGCCTTCCCCATGAACTTCGGCATCTCGGGCAAAGGGAACGCGTCGCAACCGGCGGCCCTCGTCGAGATGATCGAAGGCGGGGCCTGCGCGATGAAGCTGCACGAGGATTGGGGCACGACACCGGGGGCCATCGACTGCTGCCTGTCCGTGGCCGACGACATGGACGTGCAGGTGATGATCCACACCGATACGCTTAATGAGTCCGGGTTCGTCGAAAACACGGTGGCCGCCATCAAAGGCCGCACGATCCACGCCTTTCACACCGAGGGCGCGGGCGGCGGGCATGCCCCGGATATCATCAAGATCTGTGGCGACGCGAATGTGATCCCCTCTTCCACCAACCCGACGCGGCCCTTCACGGTGAACACGTTGGAAGAGCATCTTGATATGTTGATGGTGTGCCACCACCTCGACAAATCCATCCCCGAAGACGTGGCCTTTGCCGAAAGCCGCATCCGCCGCGAAACCATCGCCGCCGAAGACATCCTGCACGATATGGGCGCGTTTTCCATCATCGCCAGCGACAGTCAGGCCATGGGTCGGGTGGGCGAAGTCATCATCCGCACATGGCAAACCGCCGACAAGATGAAGAAACAGCGCGGCGCATTGGTCGAGGAAACAGGCGACAACGACAATATGCGCGTGCGCCGCTACATCGCGAAGTATACAATTAACCCGGCGATTGCCCACGGCATCAGCCACGAGATCGGCAGCATCGAGGTCGGCAAACGCGCTGATCTGGTGCTGTGGAACCCTGCGTTCTTTGGCGTGAAACCCGAAATGGTACTGATGGCAGGCACCATCGTCTGCGCGCAGATGGGCGACACCAATGCCTCCATCCCCACACCGCAGCCCGTGTATTCGCGCCCCATGTTCGGGGCCTTTGGGCGGTCGGTCGAACACTCCGCCGTAACCTTTGTCAGCGAAGCGGCTCAGACGGCGGGCATCGGCGAGACGCTGGGCCTGCGCAAAGAAACACTCGCCGTAAAGGGCACGCGCGGGATCGGCAAAAAAGACCTGATCCTGAACGACGCCCTGCCCCATATCGAGGTGAACCCCGAAACCTACGAGGTCCGCGCCGATGGTGAACTCCTCACCTGCCAACCCGCCGAGGTGCTGCCGATGGCGCAGCGGTATTTTCTGTTTTGAGTGCCGCGACCGAAACAAGCCTAGAGTATCAACTCTTAGCGAGGGCTTCGGGTTATCTGGAAGCGGCTAGGATCGTGGCTGACGTTAAAGGTGGTAAGACTTCACTGGTTGCACCTATTGGAAACTTGGTTGCGCACGGGCTTGAGGTTTTGATGAAACACTGGCTGCTTCGCAAAGGTGTTCCGGTTGAGGTTCTAAGCAGCTGGAGATATGGACACCAGCCAGAAATGCTTTGGACCGACCCACAGAGCGAAGATCTGCGAGAAGCCGCCGAACAGGAAGGAGCGCGTGCATTGGCGGCGGCGAAAGAGTCCGGACGATTCGTTGATGAAGACTGGCCACAGCCAATAGCGCTGCTGAATGAGCACATTGGCGAACTTTCAAAACTTCATACGTCAGAATCTAACTATGCTTTGCGGTATGCGGCTGCGCCCGATGCAACAGCGCCTGTACCGTTGTTTCTTCTGGACGTATTCCAACCCTTGAAGGATCGGCTGGCTCGTTCTTATTCACGGCAAGACTTCGACATTTGACTGTCCGGAAAATGAGTAGATTACGAATGTGGAGCAAACGTCCGGCGGCACGCCGGGCAGCCCCCGACCGCCCCCATGGGCGGGGGCTTCACCCCCACCCGCGGCCGGGGACCGCCCTAACCGAGAGATATCATGCTAACCGCCCAGAAAATCACCCACAGCCACCATCCGGACGATCACGTGACGCTCGACTATGACGCGCGGTTCCTGCGGCGCAAGGTGTTAGCCACCGACAAGGGGGTTCAGGTGCTCGTGGACCTGCCCCAGACGACTTCGCTGAATGCGGGCGACGCGTTGGAGGCAGCGGATGGCACGCTGATCGGCATCATCGCGGCACCGGAGCCCCTGCTGGAGGTGCGCGGCGAAATGTTGCACCGGATCGCGTGGCACATCGGCAACCGGCATACGCCTTGTCAGATCGAGGACGACCGGCTGTTGATCCAGCGCGATCATGTGATGGCCGATATGCTGGGCAAGATTGGCGCGACAGTGGCCGAAATCGTTGAACCCTTTACACCCGAGGGAGGGGCCTACGGCCACGGGCGCACCCATGGCCATGACCACAGCCACCAGCATGGCCCGGCCCATGATCATTCACACGATACACATCACCATGAGCACTGACGCGTTCCTGACACTCACGCAGTGGCTTTCGCCCGGTTTCCCGGTCGGCGCCTACGCCTATTCGCATGGTCTTGAACAGGTCATTGATCGTGGTGACATGCGCGATGCAAAGGCGCTGCGAGACTGGGTCCAGGACATTTTAGAACACGGAAGTGGGACGAGCGACGGCATTCTCCTTGCGGCGACCTACAAAGCACTCCCGGAAGACGTTAGCCGGATAGACGCCATTGCCCGTGCTTTTGCCAGCTCTGCGGAACGTATGACAGAAACGGTGGATCAGGGCACGGCATTTGCCAAGGCGGTGGATGCCATCTGGGCGACCGACCTTGGACAGCTATGCTACCCCGTTGCGGTTGGGCGCGCGGCCTGTGCGCAGGGCCTGCCACTGGATCTGACACTTGAAATCTACACCCATGCCTTTGCCGCGAACCTTGTGTCTGCAGCGGTGCGTCTGGTGCCTTTGGGGCAAACCGAAGGACAGGCTGTGTTGGCTGCACTGGCGCCGCTGATCCGGCAGGTGGCCCGCCGGTGCCATGATGCCGGTCTTGACGATCTGACCTCCTCCTGCATGGCGCTTGATATTGCCGCCATGCATCATGAAACCCAGTATTCAAAGGTATTTCGCACATGAACGTTGCATCGCCCCTTACGCTGAACGGACCCTTGCGCATTGGCATCGGCGGCCCGGTGGGCGCTGGCAAAACCACGCTTACAGCGGCTCTGGCAAAGGCGCTGAGCCCGCGACATTCGATTGGCGTGATTACCAATGACATTTACACCCAAGAAGACGCCGAAGCGCTGATGCGGTTGCAAATCCTGCCGCAGGATCGGGTGATCGGCGTCGAAACCGGGGGGTGTCCACATACGGCGATCCGCGAAGATGCATCGATCAACCTAGCAGCCGTTGCCGAAATGCAGACGCGTCATCCCGAGATCGAAGCGATCCTGATCGAAAGCGGTGGCGACAACCTGTCAGCCACGTTTTCACCGGAACTGGCGGATGTCACGCTCTACGTCATTGACGTGGCGGCGGGAGAAGAAATTCCGCGCAAGGGCGGCCCGGCCATCACCCGATCCGATGTCCTGATCATCAACAAAACCGATCTGGCCCCGCATGTGGGCGCATCGCTGGAAGTGATGGAGCGGGACGCGACGCGGATGCGCGCAGGCCGCCCCTTTGTCTTTACCGCGTTGCGCCATGGTCAGGGTGTGTCAGAGGTGCTGGATCATCTGCGCGCTATTTCGGGTCTCGGCGCCGATTTGGCGGGCGTCAGCCCCCAATTGGATGGGGGCTGACGGGGTCACTCAAAACTCCACGACGGCTCTGATTGATTTGCCTTGGTGCATGAGGTCGAAGCCGTGGTTGATTTCGTCCAAGCTGAGTTTGTGGGTGATCATGGGGTCGATCTCGATCTTGCCGTCCATGTACCAGTCCACGATCTTGGGCACATCCGTGCGTCCCTTGGCTCCGCCGAACGCCGTGCCGCGCCAGACCCGGCCCGTCACCAGCTGAAACGGGCGCGTCGCAATCTCGGCACCCGCAGGGGCCACGCCGATGATGATGCTCTCGCCCCAGCCCTTGTGCGCCGCCTCGAGAGCCGTGCGCATCACGTTCACATTGCCCGTGGCGTCGAAGGTGTAATCGCAGCCCCCGCCCGACAGTTCGACCAGATGCGCGACCATGTCGCCCTCGACCTTGCTGGGGTTCACGAAATCGGTCAGGCCGAAATGGCGCGCCATCTCTTCCTTGTCGTCGTTCAGATCGACGCCGATGATCTGATCCGCGCCCGCCAGCCGCAGCCCTTGAATCACGTTCAGACCGATGCCGCCCAGCCCGAAGACGGCGGCCGTTGACCCAATCTCAACCTTTGCCGTGTTAATAACGGCACCGATGCCGGTGGTCACGCCGCAGCCGATGTAGCAGATTTTATCAAAGGGCGCGTCCTTGCGCACCTTGGCCAGCGCGATTTCCGGCACAACCGTGTGGTTGGCAAAGGTCGAGCAGCCCATGTAGTGGTGGATCGGCGTGCCATCCAGCATCGAAAACCGGGTTGAGCCATCGGGCAGCAGCCCCTGACCCTGCGTGGCGCGCACTTTCTGGCAGAGGTTCGTCTTGGGGTTCAGGCAGTAGTCACACTCGCGACACTCCGGCGTATAAAGCGGGATCACATGATCGCCCACCTCAAGGCTGGTCACACCCTCGCCGATCTCGATGACAACGCCCGCGCCCTCATGGCCCAGAATGGCCGGAAAGATGCCTTCGGGATCATCGCCCGAGCGCGTGAACTCATCCGTGTGACACAGGCCGGTCGCCTTGATCTCGACCAAAACCTCTCCGGCACGCGGGCCGTCAAGATTGACCTCCATCACCTCAAGAGGCTGCCCAGCCGCAACCGCAACCGCCGCACGCGTTCTCATCATAGTCAAACTCTCCTTCTAATTCGCAGGAACAGAAAGCGCAAAGCCTTGGATGTCAAGGCAGGCGCGGTGGTTTCAGTGACTCGCGTTGAATGAATTCAGTCGCGAAGGTCGTGGAAGACAGATCATTCTCCCCGGCAATCTTGGCCAATAGGAATTGCGCTGCCGCGCGACCCATTTCGATCTGGGGCACACGCACCGTTGTCAGCGCCGGTGTGACCACACGCGCCAGCCCCACATCGTCAAAGCCAACGAAAGACATCTCATCCGGTAGCGACATGCCAATCTCACGTGCGCGCATCATCGCACCGGCGGCCAGCGCATCATTCGCACATAAAACCACGGTCGGCTTTTCCGCCTGCGCCATGATCTGATCAAACGCTGCAGCAGCATCGTCGATCAAATAGGGTGCTTCGACCTCATGGGTGATACGCGCGCCATCGCCAAATCGCGCCACAGCGGCATAGACACCATCGCGTCGCGCCTTGGCACGATCGTTGCTGGCCGTCTGGCCACTGATGACAGCGATCCGCCGATGCCCAAGGCGCATTGCACGTTCTGCTGCGTCACCCGCCGCTGTCGCGTTATCAAACCCCGCGAAAAACTGTCCCTCACGGCTGACGTTACACCACGAGACCACATGCGCCACTCTTCGTTTGTCGATAAAATCCCACGTCTTGTCGGGCCGGTCATTCCCGATCAGCATCAGCCCATCGGCCCCCTGCCCGACCAGTGATTTAATCTGGCGGAATTCCTGTTCAGAATCGAACCCCGTCGTTGCAACCAGCAGAGTGACACCATCAACCGCCAGAGCCTCCTGAAAAGCCTGAAGGCCGCTTGCAAACATCGCGTTGGCCATCGAAGGGATTACGGCACCAACAGTGTTCGTTCGGCTTGACGCGAGCGCACGACCGCCAAAGTTTGGCGTATATCCAAGAGTTTCAATCGCCTTTTCAATCTTCTCCCGTGTACTTGCTGCAACTTTGTCAGGATCGTTCAACGCCCGCGAAATGCTCGCAGTCGAGACCCCGGCCATTTTGGCCACATCTTCCAGAGTGGGTGCTGTAGATTTGACCATCTCACCATCGCCTGACGCTTAGGGTCCAGAGTACGGACCTGGTTGATGTAAGCGCTTGCATTGAGCCATGCAAGCGCTTACACATCTGCATACCAAGGGATTCTATTGGTGGGCAACCCCAACATTGATCCACCAAACATATGTGACACGCTGGAGGCGCGAAATGGCTCGTGAATATCTGAAAAAAGCTGAAAAGACCGCGATGACAGATGCGGGGGACGTGCGCGAGACCGTTCAGAATATTCTGAGCGACATAGAGGCCGGCGGCGATGCTGCGGCGATGCGCTATGCTGAAAAGTTCGATAAATATACCGGCAATGTCATCCTGACCGCAGAAGAGATCGACGCCGCCAGCGCCAAGGTCAGCCAGAAACTGAAAGACGATATCGCGTTTGCACATGACAACGTGCGCCGCTTCGCTGAGGTGCAAAAATCCACAATGAAGGATGTGGAACTTGAAATCGTTCCCGGGTTAATCGCTGGCCAAAAGGCCATCCCCGTGCGGGCTGCCGGATGCTATGTTCCCGGCGGGCGTTACAGCCACATTGCAAGTGCGATCATGACCGTCACCACCGCAAAGGTTGCAGGCTGCCAGCACATCACCGCATGTTCGCCGCCGCGACCCGATGTCGGGATCAATCCCGCGATCGTCTATGCCGCCAACCTCTGCGGTGCCGACAAAATCCTGTCCATGGGTGGGGTTCAGGGGGTCGCCGCCATGACCTTTGGCCTCTTTGATTTGCCAAAAGCGGATATTCTGGTCGGCCCGGGCAACCAGTTTGTCGCCGAAGCCAAGCGCATTTTGTTTGGCCGTGTCGGCATCGATATGATTGCAGGGCCAACCGACAGTCTTGTGCTGGCAGATGCCTCTGCCGACCCCTTCATGGTCGCGACAGACCTCGTCAGCCAGGCAGAGCACGGATATAACTCTCCGGTTTGGCTCGTAACAGATACCCGTGCGTTGGCTGAAAAGGTCATGGAATTGGTACCGGGTCTTATCGACGACCTGCCAGAACTGAACCGGGATAACGCGTTTGCCGCATGGCGTGACTATGCCGAGGTGATCGTCTGTGCCAACCGCGAGGAAATGGCCGACTGCTCAGATGATTACGCCCCCGAACACCTAACCGTACAGGCCGAAGACCTGCCATGGTGGCTGGACCGACTGCAGTGCTACGGCTCGCTCTTTCTGGGCGAAGAGACAACCGTTTCATTTGGTGACAAGGCATCCGGGACCAACCACGTGCTGCCCACATCGCGATCCGCAAAATACACTGGCGGTTTGTCCGTGCATAAATACATGAAAATCGTAACTTGGCAGCGCTCCACCCGGGATGGCGCACGCCCGGTGGCCGAAGCCACGGCGCGGATTTCTCGTCTGGAGGGGATGGAAGGGCACGCGCGCGCCGCGGATGCGCGTCTGCACAAGTACTTTCCGAACGAGAACTTTGACCTCTCAGCAGTGGATTAATTCAGGTGAGCGCGCTCTTTGATGTCAGCGGCAAGGTGGTCTGCGTGACAGGTGCCAGCAGTGGTTTGGGCCGACAAGCCGCCACGATGCTGGCACAGGCAGGCGCCAAAGTCGTCGGCGTCGCGCGTCGCGCAAAGGAATTGGACGCCTGGCATCGTGAGACAGAGGGGCAGACCGCCTGCGTCATAGCCGATCTGGCAGACAGGGATGCCTTGAAAGATGTGGCCACAAAGGTCGGTGTACCATTTGGTGAGGTGGATATCCTGATCAATGCCGCTGGAATCAATACACGTCAGCATGCAGATGAGGTGACAGATGCAGGGTGGGATGTGACCCTGAACCTCAATCTTGCGGCACCCTTTTTTCTCGCCCAAGCGCTTGTCCCAGCGATGAGACAAAACGGGTGGGGCCGGATCATCAATTTCGCCTCTCTGCAATCGCAGCGCGCCTTTCCCAATGGCATCAGCTATGGCGCGTCCAAAGGCGGGGTGGAACAGATGACCCGCGCCATGGCCGAGGCATGGTCAGGCCACGGCATCACCGCGAACGCCGTGGCACCCGGTTTTTTCCGCACGGAACTGACAGGGCCGGTATTTGCCAATCCCGAACTGGCGCAGCGCAACGCGGATCAGACCTGCATCGGGCGCAACGGCGAACCTGTCGACCTTGATGGTCCGCTGATGTTTTTCTGCGCGCCCGCGTCTGACTATGTAACCGGCCAGACCCTTTTCGTTGACGGAGGTTTTACAGCAAAATGAAGGCATTAGTCTATACTGACATTGAGCAATTGACCTATCAGGACCGCCCTTTGCCAACCCCCAACGCGGACGAACATCTGGTGCGCATCGAGGCATCGGGGATTTGCGGGTCGGACATGCATGCCTTTCTCGGTCATGATGAACGCCGCCCTGCCCCACTGACACTTGGACACGAAGCAGCCGGTGTCGTGGTTGGCGGACCGATGGACGGGCGACGCGTCACCCTCAATCCATTGATCACCTGCCTGTCCTGCGACGATTGCAACGCAGGCCGCGAGAACCTTTGCACCAACCGGCAGATCATATCCATGCTGCCACGCGAGGGCGCTTTCGCAGAATACGTCTGCGTGCCCGAGCGTAATCTTGTGACGGTGCCAGATCACGTCGACCTTGAAAAAGCAGCATTGGCCGAACCTATCGCCTGTGGTTGGCACGCCGCCCGGCTCACGCGTGCTGTCTTGGGCAGCGACCTCACGGATACGCGGTGCGCAGTGATTGGCGGGGGCGCAATCGGCGTTGGCGCTGCCTTGGCGCTTGCAGCACAGGGTGCGCGGGATATTACGGTGATTGAGCCAAATGAGCTACGCCGCGCGCGTCTTGCTGATGTTGCAGGTTTTGAGGTTTGCGCGCCGGATGAACCTGCCGCGCCCGAAGCGGGCAGCGTTGACCTTGTGATTGACGGTGTGGGCTATGCGGCCACCCGTGCTGCTGCCTGTATGATGGCCCGTCCGGGCGGGGTGATCGGGCATATCGGCCTCGGGAGCGGTGAAGGCGGTCTTGATGTGCGCCGGATGACTTTGCAGGAAATCACCTTTATTGGTACATACACCTATACGGCGCAGGATTTCCGCGACACGGCTGAGGCCATTTTCGACGGGCGGCTCGGGCCTCTTGACTGGATCGAGACACGCCCCTTGGCGCGGGGTCAAAGCGCGTTTAACGATATACGCAACGGTAAGGTCGCATCGCCGAAAATCGTCCTGATCCCCGAACACGCCGACTAACCCGCCGCCTGCAACCGAAAAAGGACACACCATGTACAAGAAGATCATCGTCTGCCTCGCTCTTGACCACGGAATAAGCGAAACCGCGCTGGCCAAGGCGAAACTGCTGCTGGATGACGGCGGCGAAATCATTGCACTGCATGTCCACGAGTTGCCATCGGGCACCACGAACGCCTATGTCACCGACGATATCGTGGAACGTGAACGGGCGAATGCTGAAAAACGGCTGTTGGAACGCGTGCAGGGTATTCCCAGCGCCAAGGCTGTCTTGATCAACGGCCATACCGGCCGGTCGATCGCGCAATATGCAAAGGAGCAAAACGCCGATTGCATCATTCTGGGGTCTCATAAACCGGGGTTGAGCGATTTCTTTCTCGGCTCTACTGCGGCGAGGATTGTACAGCAGGCGCATTGCTCTGTCGTTGTGTTGCGCTGAACTTGCTCCTGCCTTTCTAAAAAATACGACTTTCACTTCAATCTGAATTCGAGGAGGCCACATACGTGTCCATCAGTTCCAAAATTGTGGACGATTTCATCGCAGAAGGCGTTGAATTCATTACCACAGTTCCGTGCAAACAGCTTGCCGGCGTCATCGACGAAGTCGAGGCACGACCCGAAATCCACCACGTCCCGTCCAATAAGGAAGACGAAGGCATGGGGTTGTGCGCGGGGGCTTTCATGGGGGGCAAGAAACCTGCCATCATCATGCAGAACACCGCGATTGGGGTCACGATCAACACGCTGGCCACGCTGACGCAATACTACCGGATGCCGCTGCCCATGTTGATCTCCTATCGGGGCGAGTTGCGCGAACCCGTGGCCTGTCAGGTCGAGATGGCGGTGCACACCAAGGCGCTGTTGAACCAGATGCTGATCCCCACGTTCCACTTCCATAAGGAATCCGATGCAGCCGAACTGCCTGAGATTCTGAAATACACATTCATGTGCAACAAACCTGTGGCGATCCTGACGGATGCGTCCTTCTGGGGAGGCTATGGCGACCAATGATCCGTTCTGAAATCCTGCGCGAAATCGCGCCCATCCTTCGGGATCACCTCGTTGTCTGCAACATC
The DNA here is from genome assembly GCF_000154785.2 of Roseobacter litoralis Och 149. Lineage (NCBI taxonomy): Bacteria > Pseudomonadati > Pseudomonadota > Alphaproteobacteria > Rhodobacterales > Roseobacteraceae > Roseobacter > Roseobacter litoralis. The sequence goes on along the minus strand of NC_015730.1, from coordinate 661,788 downwards.
GGTCTGCCCAGCCAGGAACTGCATATGATCGACGACCAGCCGACCAATTTCTACATGCTCGGCACCATGGGTTTGTCGTCTTCCATCGGGCTTGGCCTTGCCATGGCACAGGACAAAACCGTGATCTCCATCGACGGGGACGGCTCTGTTCTGACCAATATGGGCACTCTGCCTACTATCGCCAACAACGTCGCGGACAACTATATCCTGATGATCATCGACAATGGATCTTACGGTTCCACCGGGGATCAACCGACCTACGCGGGCAAGAAAACGTCGCTGGCGGCAGTGGCATCGGCCTGTGGCTGTGAAAACGTGATCGAGTGTCAGGACAAAGACACCGGCGAGGTTCTGCAAAAAGCCATCGACAGCAAGCAGATGACGATCATCGTCGTGAAATGCGACAGCGGCAACATCAAGCTGCCTGTGATCACCATGGACCCGGTCGTTATTCGCGACCGCTTCATGAAGGCGGTTCAGGCCTGATCTGATGGGTACCGCCATCCACAGCTATGACGACGCCCGCCGCATCGCGCGGCGGCGTCTGCCTTGGATGGTCTTTGACTACATTGACGGGGCGGCGGGCAATGGCGTGGCCGAAGCGCGCAACCTCGCCGCCCTGCGAGACATCGAATTGCAGCCGCGCGTGCTGCGCAACGTTGCGCGTCGCGACATCGGTGTGCAGGTGTTTGAGCACGCGGGTCAAGCTCCCTTTGGCATCAGCCCGATGGGCATGTGCAATCTGTCAGGTCCCGGCGCGGATGTGATGCTGGCGCGCATTGCTGCGAAACATCAGGTGCCTGTCGGTGTCTCGACCGTTGCGTCCACCTCACTGGAAACGATGATCGAAGAGGCGCAGGGACACGCCTGGTTTCAGCTCTACTTTTCCGGGGATGGCAGCGGCACGGCCAAACTGGTGGAGCGTGCCAAAACCGCCGGATACAAAACGCTGATCATGACGCTGGATGTGCCCGAAGTGGGGCGACGTCCGCGCGAATTGCGGCGTGGGTTCAAGATGCCGTTCAGGATCGGTCCGATGCAATTCATCGACTTTGCCCTGCATCCACGCTGGTCCCTCTCCAGCCTCATAGCAGGCGCGCCCGATCTGGCAAACTTCCAGACACCGGAGTTTACCTTTGATCGCACCGAAAGCCGCGCAGCCGCAGATTGGGATTTTCTCAAGCGTTTGCGCGACAGTTGGGATGGCAATCTGGTGGCCAAGGGTGTGACGGATATTGACGATGCCTTGCAGCTGAAAGCGCAGGGCGTTGACGCCATTCAGGTCTCAACCCATGGCGGGCGCCAGCTTGACAGCGCGCCGCCCCCCATTCTTGCGCTCAAACGGATACGCGACGCCATCGGCCCGCAGTACCCCCTGTTTTATGACACCGGGATGCGGTCGGGTGAGGACGTCGTCAAAGCCTATCACATGGGCGCTGATTTTGTCTTCTTTGGGCGCGGGATGCAATTTGCGATTGCGGCGGGTGGGCGCGACGGGCTTGAACAATATTGGAACCTGCTGGCGGATGAGGCCAGCCTCACCCTCGCCCAGATGGGCTTGACCACCCTGCCCAATCGGAGCGACGTCACCCGTTAGCCAAATGTGGATGACTGCTAAAACTTGTCACTCTGCACGCCTGTTTTGGTCCGGCCTGACCACCATGCGTTCAAACAGCTACTTGCGGATCGTAAGGGCGCTCCAAGGACAGCGTCTGCTTGAGCCGTTTCCATGTCGCCTCTTCAAACCGGTCGGGCCACACGACACCCAGTTCTGCGGCTTGTCGCCGGGCGCGCGGCAGAAAAGCACCAGCATAGGCAAGATGCGCCGCGATCATGCCCTCACGGATGGGCAAAGGCGGCGGCAGCGAGATCAGAAGCTCTTGCTGAGCATCCGTCAGCAGCCGATTGAGATGCAGGATGCCACCACGGTGGGGCGCGTTGGTTTCTTCCACTAGCAAATCAACCAGTAACTGCCTGAGGTGATAGACGCCCAAGACACCGTTGATATATTCCTTGCGACCCTCAGCCAAAGGCAAAAGCCCGAGTATTCGAATAAAATCCTCCACCTGACGCAGGAATTTATCCGGGTCCCGCACCCTCGAAGGCGCTTGCGGCGTCAATTGATCGTATAGTCGCTCGGGATCGAAAACGACTTTCAGCGTGTTCTGATAATGCGAAGCCAGCTGCTCAGGCTTGAGAATGATCAGGTCAATGCGCATCCAGTCTTCGGTGATCGCATTGATGAGAACGGGTATGTTCGTGCGATCCCACCACAAAACGATCGTTCCGGTTTGCGACACCGCTTCGCGCCATGCGGCGGCAATCGCATCTGTTGCGCCATTCTCGCACACCAAAACGAAGTCCAGATCGCTATAGGCATCGGCCAAGCCGTTCCCGTGACTGCCACTTAGAAACAGGGCTTGAACCTCCGGCACGTCCTGCAGGGCTGCTGCGATGGTGTTGATCTTCGATTTATCTGACATTGGGTTGCACCTTTTCTGGGACCCAACGGTTTTACCACTGGAAACAATCGTTGCCAAACCGCCCCTGCCCTGTCAGATGCAGCCCGCTAGCGAATAATCCACTGCGTCGCGGTATCCTCCTGCCATCCTGTCTGATGCAAAAGGGGCGTATCTGACTCCGTTTCCGCATACCCAAGGCACAGGTATCCGGTCAGCGACCACTCTGGCGGGACGCCCAATGTGGCGCATACGTCGTCCGGATCAAGGATCGACACCCAACCGACGCCAATATTCTCGGCCCGTGCCGCCAGCCACAATGTGTGGATCGCCATCGCGGTTGAATAGGACAACATCTCCGGCATGCTCTGACGCCCCAAGCCTTTGCCCTCTTCCGGTGCGGTATCGGTAAACACAGCCAGATGAACGGGTGCATCGCGCAGCCCTGCCAGTTTCAGCGCCAGATAGGCCTGCTGATCGCTGCCGGAGTAAAGCTGCGCTGCCTCGGCATTGCTCGCTTCGAAATTCGCGATGATCCGGGCGCGCAGGGCAGTGTCTTCGATCTGAAGGATACGCCAGGGGCGCGAATTTCCGACCGAAGGCGCGCTGTCCATGCTGGCGCGCAGACGTGCCAGCACCTCCGGCGCGACGGGATCGTTGCGAAAATGCCGGACATCACGACGCCACGTCAGGATATCCTGCAACGCTTGTCGATGTGTCTGTGTCAGTTTCACCGCTCGCCCTTTTCTGGCATCCTATCAAATCAACCTGTCCGCAAAAGGCATTTCACAGCCTCATCCGTCGCCTTTGCGCAGCAAATACGTATCCATGATCCAGCCATGATCCGCGCGGGCCCTCGCGCGTTTTTCCACGATCTGCGTGCCGACAGCGCGCAGACGCCCCTTGATGGTTATCTGTTCGGGCATGCCCAGAAAAGCCCCCCACCAGATCATGAGGTCCGGATCATCCAGCGCCATGAAACTGCATTTACCATCCAGCATCACAACGGCAGTCTCTGCTTTGCCCGGCAGGCCATGGGTGCGCAGTTGCTGGCCCGTGGTGACGCAGACCGATCCATCGATGGTGTTGAAGGGGATCGCGTGTGCGGCCGTCAAAGCCTGCAAAGCCGTGATACCCGGCACAACCCGGATCGTGGGGCGCGGCGACAGGCGTTCGGCAATACGCAGGGTGCTGTCGTATAATCCGGGATCGCCCCAGACCAACAGGGCAACCGGACCGGTGATGTCTGTCCCTGCCAAAGCGCCCTGCCACGCCAGCGCGATCTGATCATGCCACAGCGCCACACGCTCCTGATAGGACAGTGTTTCATCCCGCACCGGCATCTCGAACGGCACGACCTTTGCCTGCGCGCCTGCTGCTTCGATGATTTTCAGACGCACCGTGGCGAGGTCATCCTTGCCCGCCCCTTTGCGCGGCAAGAGGATCACGGCTGCGTCGCGGATCGCCTGCTGGCCTTCCAGCGTGATATGCGACATCGCGCCGGTGCCAATCCCGATAAGCCACAGATCAGAGATCATAGCGCGCGCTACCCTTCTGCCAGAGGTCCATAGAAAATCAGCGCCGGTTTTGATCCGACCTCTGACGTCAATGCGGCAACCAGTGCCGCAACGGTGGTTCGGGTGATTGTCTGCTCCTGCGTGCCCACGGCCTCGGCGAGGATCGCAGGCGTTTCGGGGGGCAGGCCGCGCGCCATCAGGGCCTGCGCCAGTCTTGGAAAGGTCCGTTTGCCCATAAAGACGACCGTGCAGGCGGTTTTATCGGCAAGTGCGGTGAGGTCCAGATCATCCGGCAAATCCCCTGATGCGTCATGCCCTGTCACAAACTGGACACGACGCGCGGTGAAACGGCGTGTCAGCGGGATACCGCAGGCAGCAGCAGCGGCAATGGCGGATGGCACGCCGGGAATGATCTCGTATTCAATGCCGGCGGCGCGCAGCGCCACGAGTTCTTCTTCGAGGCGGCCAAACAGACCGCTGTCGCCCGATTTCAGCCGCACGATACGCCCGCCTGCCTCGGCGTATTCGACCAGCAAACGGCTGACGTGCTGTTGACGGGGTGACGGGCGGCCCGCCCGTTTACCCACACCCACCAGATCGGCGCCCTGCTTGGCATGGGTCAAAATCGGGCCAGAGGATAAATCATCAAACAGAACAGCGTCCGCGCGCTTGAGCCGGTCCACCGCCTTGAGGGTCAGCAACTCCGGATCGCCCGGCCCGGAGCCGACGAAGGAAACGAATCCGCTCATGCTGCCTCTGGCGTAATGAGGTGAAAAAACGTCCCCGTCACATTGCCGCGCAACGACCCGGTTTCAGGCACCGGGTTGCCATCCGCGTCGAACACATCCGCCAGCGCCGCATCCGGTTGCTCCAGAATGGTCGAATAATGAAACTCATGCCCGCGCAGCGCCTGACCGGTGGCAAAACCGGGCATCGCCGCCCCCAGAACGGCACGACGATAGCCAAGGTGGAATTTCCTTTTCTCATAAGAGGTCACAAGGCCAAGCAACCCGGCCATCGCATGGGTGTTACCCTCCTTGTCGATCAATGCGGTGCCAAGCGCCATGTATCCACCGCATTCCCCATGTACCGGGCGCGTCTCTGCATGGGCGCGCAAACCAGCGAGAAACTGCGACGCCGCCGCCAATTGCCCTGCGTGCAATTCCGGATACCCGCCGGGCAACCATACCAGATCAGCGCTCGTATCAGGTGCCTCATCGGCCAGCGGCGAAAACGGTAGGATCTCGGCCCCCGCAGCGCGCCAGCCCTTCAGCAGATGCGGGTAGGTGAACGAAAAGGCGGCATCTTGCGCAAGCGCAATGCGCTGTGCGGGCGGGCGCGGCAGCCCGCCGCCTGATTTCTGCACAGCACCCGCCGCCGCCGCACGGATCGCCGGCAGATCGACATGCGCGCGCAGGAATTCGGCATACCCCGCAATCGCGGTTTCCAGATCGGGATGTTCAACCGCCTGAATAAGGCCAAGGTGACGTTCCGGCAGGCTCAGATCCCCCCGGCGGGGCAAAACGCCCAAAACCGGGATGCCAGCCTTGTCCATGCCAAGGCGCGCAAGCCGTTCGTGACGCGGGCTGGCCACGCGGTTCAGAATCACACCTGCAAAGGGCAAATCAGGTGCATAGGCTTTGAACCCCAGTGCCGTGGCCGCCGCAGATTGCGCCTGACCGCCCACATCGACGACCAAAATCACCGGCCAGCCCATCCGCATCGCCGTCTCCGCGCTGGAGCCAAAGCCGGTCTGGCCTTTTGTGGCGACCCCATCATACAGCCCCATGGACCCTTCCGCGATACAGATATCCGCGTCCATCATCTCAGCCGCGATCCCATTCAGCAGCGCGGGGTCCATCGCCCAGGTATCAAGGTTGAACGAGGGCCGCCCGCTGGCTGCACGGTGAAACGCCGGATCAATGTAATCAGGCCCGGATTTATAGGGCTGCACCGTCAATCCGTCATCACGCAAGGCGCGCAACAGGCCCAGCATCACAGTTGTTTTCCCCGTCCCCGAGGAGGGCGCGGAAATCAGCAGGCCGGGGGGTACGTCAGTCATCGCCATGTCTCCATTCCGACCACGGGCTTTGTGCCGATTGTGGTCTGTAACGTCTGTCATAATCAGCGGCGTATAACCGGCTTTCCGCGAAATCCTCACCGCCGATGGCCGGGCCGACCAAAATCAAGGCGGTGCGTGAAATGTCCGGATCAAGCTGGGCCTGCACCGTGGCGAGCGTGGCGCGCAGCACACGTTCATCGGGCCAACTCGCGCGAAAAACCACAGCGACCGGGCACGCCGCACCATAATGCGGGGTCAGGTCCTCAACCACTTTCGCAAGGTTCCCGATCGACAGATGCAGCGCGAGCGTAGCACCTGTCGCACCAAAATTCGCGAGCGTCTCACGTTCTGGCATGGACGACGCCCGGCCCTGCGTTCGGGTCAGAACCAGTGATTGGGACAGCCCCGGCAGCGTCAACTCCTGCCCCAGACTTGCGGCGGCGGCGGCAAAAGACGGCACGCCCGGCGTCACGCTAAAGGGGATATCCAGCGCTTTGAGACGTCGCAATTGTTCGCCCATGGCAGACCACAGCGACAAATCCCCCGAATGCAACCGCGCCACATCCTGCCCGGCGGCATGGGCATCAGCAATCTCAGCGATGATCGCATCAAGGTCCAAGGGTGCCGTGTTGATGATCCGCGTCCCCGGCGGGCAATGGTCCAGCACAGCCTCAGGCACGAGCGACCCCGCATATAGGCACACCGGGCAAGCGGCGATAAGATCACGCCCGCGCAGCGTCAACAGATCCGCCGCACCCGGGCCTGCACCGATGAAATGAACCGTCATGCGCCCTCTCCTATCGCCAGTGCACAAGTTGCCTTGCCATCGGATGATTTGACGCGCGGTGCAAGCAGTTTTGCGCCCGGCCCGGCTGCGGCAAGGGCTGCGGCCTCGGCAACCGATCCCGTGCCCCGCGCCGCCTGTGACGCCGCCGATTGCGTTTGCGTCACCTGTTTGCGCAAGGCCGGTGCGGACACAGCGATGATGGGCAAAGACATGTCAGCGGCGAGGGTCCGAAACCCCTTGGCACACGTTTTGTCGTCTATGGTTGCGATTGCATCAACGGTGGTTTGTGACCCCGTTTCAGACAGCGCATCCCTGAGGCTGGCCGCTGTTGCAGCCGATTGAAACCCAAAACCTGCCACGATCATAGCACGCCGCTCCACTGCACGAGGGGATAGGATGGCTTCCACGCGGTTTTGGCACCCAGCGGTTGCGCGGTCGACACATCAATACGCAACAACTCACCCCCCTTGATCGCATGCGTTTCCGCCAGTAGGCGTTCAGCCTCGAGCGTGACGGCGTTGGCGACAATGCGCGTTCCGGCGGGCAATAGTCCCTCCAGCGCATCCATCATTTCCGCGCTTAATCCGCCCCCAATGAACACCGCATCAGGGCTTGGCAACCCGGTCAGCACATCGGGCGCCTCTCCGTGGACAACCCGCAAACGATCCACCCCAAGCGCCGCTGCGTTGTGTTCAATCAGCCCCACGCGATCTGCGCGCGGTTCAACCGAAATGGCGCGGCACGCCCGGTGCGCCAGCAGCCATTCGATGCCGACGGACCCTGACCCGCCACCGATGTCCCACAGCAACTCCCCCGGTTTCGGTGCGAGGGACGACAGGGTTACGGCCCGCACCGGGCGTTTGGTCATCACGCCGTCGGTTTCGAAGATTGCATCCGGCAGACCAGCAGCGACGGGCAGCACTGCACCGGCGCCCTTGGGCTTGAGCGCCACGCAGACCGGATGCTGAAATGCGCGGGGCTGCACGTCGTCGGCGCGCAGCGGCGTGCATTTTTCACGCGGCCCGCCAAGCGCCTCCATCACGGTCAGCTCGCTTTCGCCAAACCCTTCGCCTTGCAGGTATTGCGTAAGCGCGTGCACGGCATCCCCATCGCGCAACAAGACCACAAGCTGAAGATGTGGTGCAAGAAAGGGACGAAGCCGCGTCAAGGGGGCCGCATGCAGGCCAAGGCAGATCGTCTGATCAATCGCCCAGCCCATATGGCTCGCGGCCCGCGCGAAAGTGGATGGCGCGGGCAGACATCGCCACTCGCCCGCCTCAAATTCACGCGCAATGACGGAGCCTGCGCCGAACCAGAACGGATCACCCGACGCCAGAACCACGACCTGTTGCCCCCGCAGGGATGCCAAAAGCCCTATCCCGTCAGAAAACGGCACAGGCCATTCGATCAGCCTGGCAGTGGTCTCGGCGAGCAATGACAAATGCCGCCGCGGCGCCATGATCACCTCGGCAGCGGCAAGGGCCTTATGGCTTGCAGGGGGCAGGCCATCCGGTCCATCTTCGCCCAGACCGATGATGGTGATCCAAGGGGCTTTAGTCATGACGCCAAACCTGCTGATACTCGGCGGCACGACCGAGGCCACGGCGCTGGCCAATGCGCTGGCAAAAGCTGGGGTCAAAGGCACCGTGTCTTTTGCGGGGCGCGTGGAACGACCGATCCGCCAACCCTTGCCGCAGCGTGTCGGCGGTTTTGGTGGCGCAGAAGGTCTTGCGCGTTACATGCGGGCGGAAAAGATCACCCATCTGGTCGATGCAACCCATCCGTTCGCCGCGCAGATGAGCCGCAATGCGGTCGCGGCCTCTGCGCAGGCCGAGGTGCCGATGATCGCCCTGACCCGTCCCAAATGGGACCCCGAACCGCAGGACAAATGGCAGCATGTTGCGGATATCGCGGGGGCCGTTGCGGCGCTTGAGCGCGCGCCGCTGCGGGTGATGCTGGCGGTGGGGCGCATGCATCTGGCCGATTTCGCGCCCAACCCGCAGCATTTTTATCTGTTGCGGCTGGTGGATCCGCCAAAGGCCGCGCTGCCATTGCCCGACGCACAGGTGATTGTCGCGCGTGGCCCATTTACCGAACCCGACGACCGGGCCTTGATGCAGGAGCACAGGATCGACATCGTCGTGTCGAAAAATGCCGGCGGCAGCGGCGCCTATGCCAAGATCGCCGCCGCGCGCGCGCTTGGGCTGCCGGTCATCATGATAGACCGCCCGTCTGTGCCGGAGCGGCACGAGGTCGCGACCCCCGCTGACGTGCTGGCCTGGCTCAGCCATCAGGAAACCGACCGCGGGGTGTAAACGATGGGATCGCCCGCCCGTTCAATCAGCCGCGTCTGGGATGAGCCGACCAACACCACGGTGCGCATATCCGCCATTTCAGGCGTCGCCTCGGCAAGCCGCACCACATCGATCTTCTGCTCGGGCGTGGAAACCGCGCGGGCAAAAATCAGCAACCGCTCAGGCGCGCACCCCTCGCGCAGAACATCGAGGACACGGGCAAAACCATCGGGGCGCGCTTTGGAGCGTGGATTGTAAAAACCCATTGCAAAATCAGCTTCCACCGCCAGTCGCAGCCGCTTTTCGATCAGATCCCATGGTTTCAGGTTATCGCTCAGGTTGATCGCGCAAAAGTCATGACCAAGCGGCGCACCCGCCGCCGCCGATGCGGCGAGCATGGCGGTAATGCCGGGTAAAACCCGCACATCCAACGCGCGCCACGTCGCATCGCCCGCTTCAAGGGCTTCGAAAACAGCCGAGGCCATCGCAAAGACACCTGGATCACCAGAGCTGACCACCACCACACGGCGGCCATCGGCAGCCATCTGCAAAGCGTGGCGCGCGCGATCCAATTCCACCCGGTTGTCGCTTTCGTGCAAGGTCAGACCGGCGCGCGGCGCAATGCGGCGCACATAGGGAATGTAGCCGACGATATCTGTGGCCTGCGCGATTGCCTCCGTCACTTCTGGGGTAATGCAGCTCTCCCGACCCGGTCCAAGACCCGCGATGATGACCCAGCCGCTCACGGCCTGCGGCCCTGTCCATGCACGATGATGATTGAAAAATAGGGCAGTGTTTCCGCGTCGAACTCGGCCAGAGGGCAGATTTCCTGCCCCTCCATGCTGGCGTATTTCACAAGGATCGCGCGCTCCGCCTTGCCCGCCGCCGCCAGTGCCCGGCGCACCTTGGGCAGGTTGCGCCCGATTTTCATAACGACCAATGCATCGGCCTGTGTCATCGCATTGGTTAACGTCTCTTCGTCCAGCGTGCCCATCACGGTCGACAGAATGTCATCGCCCCATGTGATCGGCGCGCCACTCGCTGTCCAGGCGGCAGACATGCCCGTGATGGCCGGAATCACTTCGATCGGCAGACTGTCTTTCAAACGCGTGTAAACATGCATGAAAGAGCCATAAAAGAACGGGTCCCCCTCGCACAGCACCACAACGTCTTCGCCCGCTTGCACAAGCGTTTGCAGATGCGTGGTGCAGTCGGTGTAAAAGGCCGAAAGTGCCGCGTTGTAGCGCGGATCAGACAGCGGGATCTCGGTCGTGACCGGGTATTCCATCGCAAAGGGCACCACATCATCGCGCAACATCCCATCTACAATGGTGCGCGCGCGACCGGCACGGCCTTTCTTACGGAAGTAGGCAATGTTGCGGGTCTCGCGCACGAGACGATCTGATTTGACGCTCATCAGCTCCCGATCACCGGGACCCAAACCGACGCCATATAATACGCCGGTCATTCCGCGCGACTCGCGATGGCATTGATGGCCGCGACGGTGATGGCGCTGCCGCCCAGACGACCCTCGACAATGATCGATGGCACCGGGTTCGCCGCCCATAACGCGTCTTTGCTCTCTCTTGCGCCGACAAACCCGACGGGGCAGCCGATGATCGCCGCAGGCCGTGGGCAGTCCGGATCTTCGAGCATCTCCAGCAGGTGAAACAGCGCGGTTGGCGCATTGCCGATCGCCACAACCGCGCCCTCCAGACGGTCCCGCCAAAGCTCAAGCGCTGCAGCCGAACGCGTTGTGCCAAGTCTTGCGGCCATGTCCGGCACCCGGGCATCCCGCAGGGTGCAGATCACATCGTTATCGGCGGGCAGGCGTTTGCGTGTCACCCCTTCGCTCACCATATAGGCATCGCAAAAAATCGGCGCACCCCGCATCAACGCATCCCGCGCCGCTGCGACCATGCCGGGGGCAACTTTCACATGCTCTTCCAAGCCCACCAAACCTGCAGCGTGGATCATGCGCACGACGACTTGCTCTTCGTCGGGTGCAAAACGCTCCAACGCCGCTTCGGCACGAATGGTTGCGAAGCTTTCCAGATAGATGGCCGCCCCATCTTTTTCATATTGGTAAGGCATGGCTACTGTGTCAGTTCCTTGAAAACATCATCTATGGACAATCCGCGCGCAGACGGCTCATCCCATGCAGCGTCATGCCTGACAAGATCGAATTTACCGTCCGCGCCGACCAGAGTGACATCCGCAGGCCCGGCATGCGCGCAGCCCTTCGCGCAGCCCGACACATGCAGGCTTTGTCCCTTGGGCATGCGGGTGGCAAGTGCCTCGGCCAAGGCCCGGGTTTCGATTTCGCCCTGTTCACAAAGCGGCGCACCGGGGCATGCATGGACATTCAGGATATGCGCACCGGGTTTCGTGACGAAACAGTCGGTTGCGACCTTTGAGGCCCCTTCGAGCAGGAACAGCCGCCACGGCGTGCAGCGCAGCCCTACGACTGCGTCATCCGCGAACAAACCGATCAACCCGCGTGCATCCACCGCCCCGAAACCCGCACCCAAAAGGTATCCCTCAGGGCAAGGACCCGGTTGCGGTGTCGTGCCAGTGCGACGCGGCGCATGGCCCTGAAAACCGTCCGGCAGCGCGTTTCTTTCCAAGTGGCGGCGCATGCGGCCTGCCTGAGCACCGCCGCTGTCGACAAACCACTGCGCAAGATCAGCAAGCGCGGACAGCGCCGTGTCCGGGCTTATTTCCATACCCGTCACGGCACCATCCGCGCGCAGGATCAAAGCTGTTTGTGCGCCACGTTCGAACCTGAAATCACCCGAGGCCAAAGACAACAGCGGCTGCGCACCTGTATCAAGGACAATCCCCATTTTGGCGGGCAAGTTCGGCAAGGCCCGCAAGCCTGCCACGATCCTCGGATACAGGTTTTCGGTGAGGCCATCCTGCCCCCAGAAAGGCGTCGTGAGGATATTCCTGCGCGCCTCATCCTCTGCTGTGGCATCCAAAAGGTGCGCATCCATAAGCGCTTCCAGTAGTGCACCGTGCCGGTCCTGATCCACGCCCCTGATCTGCAGGTTGCCCCGCGAGGTCAGATCAATCACGCCATTGCCATAGCCGATCGCAAGCTCGGCCAGCCTGCAGGCTTGGGTGCGATCCAGACGGCTCATCTGAGGACGCACGCGCACAACCAGCCCGTCGCCCGAGGCCATCGGGCGATGCGCGCCCGGGCACCATCCCTTGACGCGGGGAGCCTTCGCAGAGGCTGCGCGGTTCATTCCGCCGCCTCCAGCGACGCGAGGATCGAATTGCGCCGCGATTTCCACAGACCCGCCGCGTGCAGCGCTGCAAACCGGTCCCGCATGGCGGCCAACGCCGCAGGGTTCGCATCTGCCAGAAAGGCCGTGACATCCGCATCGCCCAATGTGGCGTCGAAATAGAGATCGAATAGATGTCCCGGCACCACATCGGCAAGCTGGGCAAAGGCAGCCATGTTTTCCAGTGTCGTGGCGATTTCCGCCGCCCCGCGAAAGCCATGCCGCTGCATGCCCGCAATCCAATCCGGTTGCGTGGCGCGCGCATGAACCACACGGGCAATCTCTTCGGTCAGGGTGCGGGTGCGCGGGTTTTCGAAATCGGTCGCATCCATATGGTAGAGTGCTGCGCGCCCACCGGTGACGGATTTGGCGGCGGCGAACCCTGCCTCATGGGTGGCGTAGTCTTCGGCCAGCAGCACATCGGTTTCCGGCAAGTCCTGAAAGTGCAGAAACGCAGTCGCCTTGCTGACCCGCGCCTTGATACCAGCGGCGTCTTGCTGCACTTTATCCCCGTCGAGCGCCCAGCTTGAGGTGGCCAGCCAAGCTTCGCCTGCCGCCAGTTTGGCTGCCTCGGAATAATCACCGATATGGGCCCCCATGGCGACGCCGAAACTGCCCGGTGCCGGGCCGAAAACGCGCGTGGTGTCAGCCCCTGCGTAGGGGTTCCAGTCGGGCGCTTCATCGCGGGCGGCCAAGGCGCGCACCGCTTGCGAAAACAGCGCTGTAAGTGTCGGGAACACGTCGCGAAACAGTCCGGAAACACGTAAGGTCACATCCACGCGCGGGCGGTCCAATTCGGTGATCGGCAGCACCTCGATGCCTGACACACGCTCGGACCCTTCATCCCAGACCGGGCGCGCACCCAGCAGGCACAGCGCCATCGCGAACTCTTCACCTGCCGTGCGCATGGTGGCCGACCCCCAGAGATCCACGATCAGGCTGCGCGGCCAGTCGCCTTCGTCCTGCAGATGTCTGCGCACGAACTCATCCGCAAGCCTGCGCCCCTGTTCGTAAGCCGCCCGCGTCGGAACGGAGCGTTGGTCTATGGTATAAAGGTTGCGTCCGGTGGGCAGCACATCAAGCCGCCCCCGGTAGGGCGATCCGGACGGGCCGCCCGCGATGCGTTTGCCATCCAGCGCCGCCAAGAGGGCTGCACTCTCGCATCGCGCGGAAAGGCTCGCATCAAAAGTGGTATCCACCTGCGGCGCGCGGCCCCAGATATGCAAACCATCCCCGAACTGGCTGTCCTTGATGTCACAGACAAAGCGGTCGATGCGCGTGATGGCCTCCGCCGCGCAGGACACGCCATCCAACCCCAATTCATGTTCCACACCCAGCGCCTGCGCCTCATCACGGATATTCTCCTGCAACAGATCGCGGCGGCGCGGATCAAGCCCGTCCGCATTGGAAAATTCATCCAGCAAAGCTTCAAGCCGTACCAGCCGCAGCGGCGTCGCAGTGGGGCGCAGGGGCGGCGGTATATGCCCCAGCGTCACAGCCCCGATGCGGCGCTTGGCTTGTGCCGCCTCGCCGGGGTCATTCACGATAAAGGGATAAATGACCGGCGTCGCCCCGGTCAGCGCATCCGGCCAGCATGCGTTGGACAGGGCGACCGACTTGCCCGGCAACCATTCCAGCGTGCCATGCGCCCCGATGTGAACGATGGCATCCACCTGCGTGCGCAGCCACAGATAGAACGCCACATATTCATGGCGCGGGACACGCGACAGGTCGTGGTATTCTTGATCGCGTTTCTGCGGTGTGCCACGCTCTGGTTGTAGCGCGATCCAGACATTGCCACGCCGCACGGCCGGCATCGCAATCGCGACACCTTCAGGCGGATCGTCCCATGCTATCGTGAGATCGTCGCGCAGGCTCTGTGGCAGATTGGCCAGCAGCGCCTGATAGTCACGCGCATCGAGCAGTTGGTCGGCGCTCTCAAAATCCTGCGCGGTAACGTGCCCGTCGGTCGCGTAGCCCGCACCTGCCAAATCCTCAAGGATCGCGGAGGCAGAGCCAAGCGCGTCCATCCCCACAGCATGCGCGAGGTTCCACTCGCGCCCCGGGTAGGTGGACATCACCAATGCTATGCGGCGTTCACTGGCGGGTTTGGACGCCAGATGGACCCAAGCCGCCACCCGATCCGCGATTGCCATGATCCGCTCAGCGTGGGGGCGGTGCACAAAGCGCGAATATTGCAAATCCGCGTCCCTCTTTTGCGGCTCCTTGAAAGAGGCGACACCGGCGAACAGCCGTCCATCAACTTCTGGCAGCACCACATGCATAGCCAGATCAGCGGGGGACAACCCGCGTTCTGCTTCGGCCCATGCCGCCTGCCGCGAGGTGGCCAGCGCCATCTGGAAAACCGGCACGTCACCTGCGTCCAGCGGCGAGGCGCCGCGCGTGCCTTGCCCGGAAAATGACGTCGCATTGACGATTGCAGCGGGGCTGAGATGGGCCACCTGACGGGTCAACCATTCCGCAGCACCCGGAGCCTTGAGCGAGGGTGCAAACAGCCCCATCACGGCAAACCCCTTGGCGCGCAGCGCGGCAAAGACCTGTTCAATCGGTGCCAGATCGGCGGCCACCAGAAACGAGCGGTAAAAGACGACAAGCACCAGCGGCTCCGTGGCCTCCTTGGCCAGAACCGGACAGGTCACATCGTGCTCAGGCGTCCAGCCCCCGACCGAGGGCAACGTCTTGGCCCCGCGCACAGGCCCTGCATAAAGCCCCGAGGCCAGCGCCATCTGCGCCAGTGCCGCCTGCCATGCAACCACACCACCGGTATCACAAAGCTTTTGCAACTGACGCAATGTGGACACCGGCAAGGTCGAGACCGCATCAAGGCGCGTATCCGTGCGCCCGTCCGCAGGCAGCACGGCCAGCGCAATGCCCTTGGCCCGCGCCAGAGCCTCGATCTGCTGCAGGCCATAGGGCCAGTAGGGCACACCGCCAATCAGCCGAATAAGAATACCCTTTGCGCTGCACAGCGTTTGTTCGACATAGGTATCGACCGACAGCGGGTGTTTCAGCGCCGTGATATTGGCCAGTCGCAAGCCGGGCAGCCGGCCCTCGGGCCCACCCCCCTTGCGCCACGCCTGCGCCAAAGCACCGAGGTCTGAATCAGACAGGCTGAGCACAACCAGATCGGCGGGCGTCTGCCCCAGATCGGTTGGCGTTTCCGTCTCTTCCAGACCATGGCTTTCGCGAAAGACGACATGCATGGCAGGTTACTCGGCAGCCGCAGGGACAGGGACCAACACGGATTGCACCGCCTCATAGCTCACATCATCATGTTCAGCGATCACGACCAACCGGCCCCGGCGCGGTTCATTTTCGGCCCAGGGGCGGTCAAACTGATGGCGCACGCGCGCGCCCACCGCCTGCACCAAGAGCCGCATAGGTTTACCGACAACGGAGGCATAGCCTTTGACGCGCAGGATATTCTGCTCCTTGGCCAAAACCTCGATGCGGGCAACCAGTTCGGCCGGATCGGACACTTCGGGAATCTCCACCACGATGGATTCAAAATCGTCATGTTCGTGATCATCATGCCCATCATGATGCGAGGGGCGCGCGTCCATATCGTCTTCGGCAGCGGCCTCCAGCCCCAGAATGACGCGCGGGTCAATCAGCCCTTCAGCAACCTCAATCACCGGGATCGGGCGCGGGCTGCGCGCGGCGATTTCCTCTTTGGCTTTGGCCACGCCTTCGGCACCGGCCAGATCGGGCTTGGTCAGCAGGATAATATCCGCGCAGGAAATCTGGTCTTCAAAGACCTCGGACAAGGGCGTGTCATGATCAAGGCTTTCATCCGCAAGGCGCTGCGCATCCACCGCCGCCACATTCGACGCAAAGCGGCCCGCGGCCACAGCCTCGGCATCGGCCAGCGCGATGACGCCATCCACCGTGATTTTCGAACGGATATCCGGCCAGTCAAACGCCTTGAGCAGCGGTTTCGGCAGGGCAAGGCCGGAGGTTTCAATCACGATGTGCTCCGGGCGCGGCTCCAACGCCATGAGCGCTTCGATGGTCGGGATGAAATCATCCGCGACTGTGCAGCAGATGCAGCCGTTCGCAAGTTCCATGATGTTTTCTGCCGGGCAATCCGGGATCGCACAGCCTTTGAGGATTTCACCATCCACGCCCACATCGCCAAATTCATTCACCACAACCGCCAGACGTTTGCCGCCGGGGTTCTGGATCAGGTGCGAAATCAGCGTGGTTTTCCCGGAGCCGAGAAACCCGGTGATCACCGTGACGGGAAGTTTTGCAAGATCAGCCATTGTTGTCCTCCAGCGGCGGTATGCGCGCGATACAGTTACGTTTGAAATGTTCCGGGCGGGTGCGCCACGGGATCAGACCATCACTGGTCTCATGATAAAGGGCGGCCCCCTCTATCAGCGTGTCCAGATGCGACGCCTCATGCAGGTTTCCGTACAGATAGGTCCATTTGGCCCCGCCCCCCCGCAGCGCGACGGAACACCCGGAATCGCAGTTTTGCAAACATTCCACCGCCCGCAGTTCCAGCCCCTCGGGCAGACCGCGCGATTGCAATTCATCAAACAAGCGCTGGCCCGGACGTTCGCCGTCGTCGGTGACGTCGGTGCCGCGTTTGCATTTGATGCACACCAGTATCTCTGTGCGCTCACCCATGGGGGCGGCCAGTGCAGGTTACATCATTGTCCGTTAAAACAGCATGTGCCGTCATCATATCATTCCTTTCCGGAGCACCCCGCCCGGTCTTATGTTGCGTTTGTGATGGCAGGTCTCCTGGCTCGCGGGTCACCGCGCCTCTTTTGCCTTCCCAACCCGTCTTTCGGTCAGTGGCGTGCGACAGAGGCACTCTTCGCTTACAGTTGCGGGGGCAGCCACGGCATTTCACCGCGTTCCCTTTTATGTCCCGGCCTGAACCGGAACAACCATCGTGCCCTGCATTTTCCAGCGATGGCGTGGGAAGTCAATGGCGCACCGCCTTGTCCGGCGATTATCGCTTTCTGATTGGCCAACTGGCGGTAAAGTACGCGTGTTTCACCACGCCACAGGGTGCCGCCAGATACCCGCGTGACAGCGGATCACGAGGCTGCAACTATAACCATCAGAAAACACGCCGGTGTTCAGACCGCCGGCCCCACATTCGGAGGCCATGTGCCAAACACACTGACAAGCCGCGCGGATCGGATGCACATGCGCGTTTCGTATCGCGCAATCGT